>JANOAD010000102.1:0-25808 GCA_031410955.1 Novosphingobium sp.
TATGCCGTAGCGTTCGAGCAACGCCGCGGCGATGCTGCCGCGCAAGTCCGCTTCGGTACGGTCGTTCGAAAAGACCACATTGCCGCTGGCGATGTAGGTCCGCACCTGCTCCAGTCCGATCCCCTCGCACAAGGCCTTGAGTTCGGCCATCGGCAACTTGCCGGTGCCGCCGACATTGACCGCCCGGAGCAGCGCCGCCCACCCCGTCACAGATAGCTTTCGATCGCCCGCGCCATTCCCGCATCGCGCTGGCTCAGCCCGTCTGCATCGTGCGTGGTCAGCGTCATTTCGACCCGGTTGTAGACGTTGAACCATTCGGGGTGGTGATCAGCCTTGTCGGCATGGAGCGCGACGCGGGTCATGAAGCCGAAGGCCGCGTTGAAATCCGCGAATTTGAACGTGCGGGTGATGGCCTTGCCGTCGGCGCGGAGGGTCCATTCGGGCAGTTCAGCCAGCAACGCATCGAGATCGGCTTGACTGAGGCGGGGGACGGACATGGTACTCTCCTTGGCAGGGCGACAGCTTTCCCTTATCCGGCTCGACCATGCAAGCCGGGGCTTTGACAGCGAAGGGAATTGCCTGCCGGCGCGGCGACCGGATGCTGTTTGCCGGGCTTGACCTGCGACTGGAGCCGGGCGGCGCGCTGCATCTGGTCGGGCCGAATGGCACCGGCAAGACCTCGCTGCTGCGCGTCCTCGCCGGGCTGCTGCCACCAGCCGCTCAATGCACTATCGAATGGCAGGGCGAATTGGCCTACCTCGATGGCCGGATCGCGCTCGACGAACACCTGCCCCTGGAGGACGCGCTGCGCTTCTGGCGCGCGCTCGATCAGTCGCCGCCGCACCCGCTCGAACGGCTCGGGCTTGACCGGCTTGCCGACATCCCGGTGCGCTACCTCTCCACCGGCCAACGCAAGCGGGCTGGCCTCGCGCGGCTGATCGGGCAGCAGACGGACAACTGGCTGCACGATGAGCCGCTCAACGGGCTCGACGCCGAAGGGACCGAGCTGGTCGAGGCGCTGATTGCCGAGCGCCGCGCAGCCGGCGGCGTGGTGGTAGTCGCCTCGCACCAGCCGATCGCGCTCCCCGGCGCGCACGTGCTTGACCTGCGCAACTACCCCCCCCCCCTTCAGGGGAGCGGCCGGGGGTGGGGACTGTCGGCCTCGCGCAACTTCGAGAGTCCCCCCCCCAACCCCTCCCCTGACGGGGAGGGGCTTTGATGAGCACCTTCCTCACCCTGCTGCGGCGCGATCTCGCGCGGCTGTTCTCGGGCGGGCGCGGCGGAGCGCTGCTGCCGGTGCTGTTCTTCCTTGCGGTGGCGATGCTCTATCCCTTCGCGGTCGGACCTGATGCGCCGCTGCTCGGCAAGACCGGCGGCGGGGTGCTGTGGGTTGCTGCACTTCTCGCCGCGATCCTCCCGCTCGACCGGCTGATCGAGCCCGATCTCGAGCTCGGCATGTTCGACCAGTGGGCACTGCGCGGGATCAGTGAGGAGCTGGTGGTGACGGTCCGGGTGCTGGCGCACTGGCTGAGCTTCGGCCCGCCCTTGATGCTTGCTACGGTGCCCGCCTCGGCGCTGGTCGGGATCGACGGGGAAGAGTTGGTTATCGTCGAATGGGGTTTGCTGGCAGGAACGCCGGGCCTCGCCGCGCTAAGCGTGCTGGTCGCCGCGATCACCGCAGGCCTGCGCGGCGGCGCGGCTCTCGGCGGGTTCCTGGTAATGCTGCTCGCGGTGCCGCTACTGATCTTCGGCGCGGGGAGCCTCTCGACCGGCGGTGAGGCTGGACTGGCGCTGACCGCAGCGGTGAGCTTGGTCCTACTGGCGATTACACCGTTCGCGGCCGCGGCGGCGATCCGCACGGGACGGAGCTGAGTTCCTCTCCATTTTGCGAAGCCAAATGGGGAGGTGGCAGACGCGAAGCGGCTGACGGAGGGGTATCAAGGCCAGCGCCGACACCCCTCCGTCTGGCCCTGCTGGCCATCCACCTCCCCATTTGCGCCATTCGGCGAAAATGGGGAGGATCAATTGCTCAATAAGGCGGCTGGTCCAACCCCTTCGGGCTCGCCGTAAAGATCTCGCACCCCGTCTCGGTAATCCCGATCGAATGCTCGAACTGCGCCGACAGCGACCGGTCGCGCGTCACCGCCGTCCAGCCGTCTTCGAGCAGTTTCACCCCGGGTTTTCCCAGGTTGATCATCGGTTCGATCGTGAAGAACATCCCTGGCTTGAGCTCCGGCCCAGTCCCGGCGCGGGCGGCGTGGACCACTTCGGGGGCGTCGTGGAACAGGCGGCCGAGGCCGTGGCCGCAGAATTCGCGCACCACGCCGTAGCGCTGACGTTCGGCATGGTGCTGGATCGCCGCGCCGATATCTCCCAGCCGCGCACCGGGCCTGGCCTGCTCGATCCCCAGCATCAGGCATTCGTAAGTCACATCGACCAACCGCTTTGCCTTCAGCGGCACGTCGCCGACCAGGTACATCCGGCTGGTATCGCCGTGCCAGCCACCCAGCAGCGGGGTCACGTCGATATTGACGATATCGCCGTCCTTGAGGACCTTGTCCGACGGAATTCCGTGGCACACCACATGGTTGATCGAGATGCAGCAGCTGTGCGCATAGCCGCGGTAACCCAGCGTCGCCGGGACCGCGCCGCCAGCGATTGTCATCTCGCGGACGATGTCATCAAGCGCGCCGGTGGTTTCGCCTGGGCGGACATGATCGACCAGCGCGTCGAGGATTTCGGCGGCGAGGCGTCCGGCCTTGCGCATGCCTTCGAAGGCCGCGGGCCCGTGGAGCTTGATCGTCCCGTCGCGGAGCAGGACTTCGTCATCGGCAACTGTCTGGTAAAGGTTCATGCGCCCCATATAGCGGCGTTTTCCGCAAATTGCCACTGCCCTTCCCCCTCGATGGGGGAAGGGTACCAAGGCTTGAGAGCGAAGCGAATTTGCCGCGGTTGGATGGGGGTGGCTGGGCCGGCGGCGGATAAATCACCCCCATCCAACCTGCGCTAGCGATTGACATCGCAAGCTGCGGTATCCTTCCCCCATCGAGGGGGAAGGCAGATCGGATTACTTCGGGACGGCGAAAGCGCGGCGATACTGCGGCTTGATTGCCTTGAGCACCGCCGGGGTTACTAGCAGCGTCACTTCGTAGTTTCCTTCGGCGTAAGGTCCCGCCTCGTAGGGATCGACCAGTATCTCGATGCGGGTGAAGTGCTGCTTGTCGGTAGAGCCGAGAATCACCGTCTGTGCGGCCGGATCGATGCAGGCGTTGAACGGATCCTTTGACTTGGGGTCGACCGCCGCGCCGCGCTTCTCGGCGCGCTGCTTGTTCAGCGCAGCGCAGAACGGCGCCCGGATCGCGGCGGAGAGCGCGGAACGGGACAGGAAAAAGTCGCTACCGCGGTGCCGCGTGCCATTCCGCTTGTCCCACACCAGGCCTTCCTGCCACGGATTGGGATGCGCTCCGCCGAGCGATTCCCAGCGCTCGGCCGAAAGGCTGAGCCAGCCGGGGATATCGGTCACAACGGCCCACGTAGTGCTGTGGCCGTATGGATAATGGGTTCGCTTGTCGGCCTTGGCCTCGCTCTGACCTTGCTTGGCCTGCACGATCAAACTGCGCTTCAGTTTGGCCGCGTCGAGCTTGAACCAGCCGACCAGCGCGGGGATCGCGGAAGCCTCGGCAGGATAGGTGTAGTTAAATTCATAGAGCTTGGTGCTGTCGGTGATTGCCACCGGCTTGGCGCTGGGCAAGGTCTCCGGTGTTTCGGTCGGCGGATCGCTTGCTTCGGGAGCGGCAGTTGTGGCGGCGGCAGACGGTTGCGGGGCCTTGTCAGGTGCCGAACCGGAACAGGCAGCAAGCACCAGAACCACACTCGCCAAGGGCATCATTCGCATGATCGTCTTTTCCGCTCGCATCAGCCCCTCAGCTGGGGTTATGGCACAGTCAGCATGACCGACAAGAACGCATTGATCCAGCCCGACAAAGGCCAGTCCGCCACTTCGATCCGTCTCGTCGACAAGGCGGGGATCGAGAGCAAGCTCAAGTCCCTGTCCGCCGGGCAACGTGCTGCGGTCGCTGCGCAGAAGTTCACCGGCGATGGCTACAGCCACGCGATCGTACCCGATGGCGACGCATGGTTCGTGCTTGCTGGGGTGGCCGATCCTGCCGAGCTGTCCAGCTGGTGCCTGGCGCGGCTGGCCGAGCTGCTGCCCGCCGGAACCTACCGCCTGGCGCAGGGTGAGCCCGGCGCGGCGCTGTTTGGCTGGGTGACCGGGCAGTACCGCTTCGACCGTTACCGCAAGGACGCCGCCCCCGAAGGACCGCGCGTGCTGCTGACCAGTGCGGTCAAGGCCATCGACCCGGTGCTGGCCGAGGCCGCGGCGACAGCGCTGGTCCGCGATCTGGTCAACACCCCGGCCGAAGATATGGGCCCTGCCCAGCTCGAGGCTGCGGCGGAACGGATTGCCAAGGCCCATCGCGCCGAGCTGAAGGTCACCAGCGGCGACGCGCTACAGACCGGCTATCCGATGATTCACGCGGTCGGCCGCGCAGCCGGACGCAGCCATGCCCCGCGGCTGATCGAGCTGATCTGGGGTAACCCCAAGCATCCCAGGATCGCGATCGTCGGCAAAGGCGTGTGCTTCGATTCAGGCGGGCTCGACATCAAGCCCTCATCCGGCATGCTGCTGATGAAGAAGGACATGGGCGGCGCGGCGCATGCGCTGGCCTTGGCGCAACTGGTCATGCAGGCGCACCTCAAGGTGCACCTCCACCTGCTGGTCCCCGCGGTTGAAAACGCGATCTCAGGCAACGCCTTCCGCCCCGGCGATGTGCTGGCGAGCCGCGCCGGGATTACGGTCGAGATCGGCAACACCGACGCCGAAGGCCGCCTGGTGCTGGGCGACGCGCTGACCCGCGCGGGTGAGGAAGAGCCCGAACTGGTGATCGATTTCGCCACCCTGACCGGGGCGGCAAGGGTAGCGCTGGGACCTGACCTGCCCGCGCTGATGACCAGGCGCGACGAGACCGCCGACGAGTTGCTCACGGCCGGCCTCGCCGCCGACGATCCGTGCTGGCGCCTGCCTCTGCCCGAAAGCTACCGCGAGTATTTGAAGTCCGACATCGCCGACCTCAACAACAGCGGCACCAACGGCTTCGCCGGGGCCTCGGTCGCCGGACTGTTCCTTGACCGGTTCGTCACCGAAGGCACCGACTGGGCCCACTTCGATACCTTCGCCTGGCGCGCCGCCGCCAAACCCGGGCGGCCCAAGGGCGGGGACGCGCTTGGTTTGCGCGCGACCTGGGGGATGCTGAAGCAGCGCTATGGCTGACCCGCAAGCCCCGTGGCACGCCCACGTCTACTTCACCGAGCAGGACCGCGCGTCAGCAGCGGCGCTGCGCGATGCCTTTGCGGCCCGGGCCGAGGTGCTGTTCATCGGTGCGATGACCGCTGGCGCGGCCGGACCGCATCCGATCCCGCAATATGAAATCCATTTCCGCGAAGCTGCGCTCGAACTGGTCCGCTCGATGATCGCCGCCAGCGGCCTGACCGCGCTGGTCCATCCCTTGACGCAGGACGATCTGGCCGATCACACCACGCTGGGCCAGTGGATCGGCCAGCCGGTCGAGCTCGACCTCACCTTGCTCGATCCGCCGGGCATGAACCAGGGCATCCCGCGTTTCGGCTCGCGCGATTTCTGATTCCAGCGAGGGCGGGGGCCGATGGACAACTTGATAGCAGGGCCAAGCGGGGCTAAGCGCCCGGTCTTCTCCTTTCCGGGGCACAGCGAATTGACTGAAGACGGCCTTCCCACCGGGCAACTGACCCTGTCCGGCCCGAGCGAAAAGCTCGACGCGCCGCACTGGCCCGTGCGCGGCGATCTCGCGCACGTGCGCCTCGCCGGCAAGGTCTTCGTGCCGCACTACGCCGTGCCGATCCCGCGTAGCGTGGTGCCGTGCGGGGCCAAGCTGTTCGCGCTGAACAACAAGGAGTCCGAACTGCGCCAGGATCTGGGCGGCGGCACGCTGTTCAACGTGCTCGAAATTTCCGGCGGCTGGGCCTGGGGTCAGGTCGGCGAAGATGGTTTTGTCGGCTATCTGCCGCTGGAAGCGCTGGGGGAGCGACGAGGCTGAATTTGCGTCAGGGGCTGGTTAGAAAAGCCCCTACCCATTGGGGAGGGGTTGGGGTGGGTGTTCCACGCTAACGCCGAGCCCCCACCCCCTCCCCGCCGGGGAGGGGAGTTTGCCTGATCCGAGACCGAACCATGACCCACACCCTCTTCATCGACGGCGCCGCCGGCACCACAGGCCTCGAAATCATCGAACGGATGACAGGTCGGAGCGAATTCGCGCTGCTGCGGCTGGACGATAACCAGCGCAAGAGCGCCGATGCGCGCCGCGATGCCTATCATGCCGCCGACTTCGCCGTGCTGTGCTTGCCCGACGATGCCGCGATCGAAGCGGTCGCTCTGGCCGAGGGCAGCAAGGTGCGGATCGTCGATGCCAGCTCCGCACACCGCACCGCGACGGGCTGGACCTATGGTTTTCCCGAACTGATCGGGCGTGACAAGGTGGCGGCGGCAAGCCGGGTGACCAATCCCGGGTGCTATCCGACCGGGTTCCTCGCCCTGCTCGCGCCGCTGGTCCGCCACGGCCTGCTGCCCGCCGATTGGCCCTATGTGTGCCATGCGGTGTCGGGTTATTCGGGCGGCGGCAAGGCGCTGATCGCGCGCTTCGAAGAAGACGGCGACATTGCCTACCGCGATTACGGCCTCGCCATGGGACATAAGCATGTGCCCGAAATGAAAAAATACGCCGGACTGGCGCACCTGCCGGTGTTTTCCCCCGCAGTTGTCCCCGCCCACCGCGGCATGGTGGTCGAAGTGCCGCTGCACTTGTCGCAGATGTCGCGGCCTGCACCGACCGATGGTCTGCGCGACCTGCTCGCCGATTTCTACAAGGGTAGTGCGGTGGTCCGCGTCCACGAGGCCAATCCCGACGAGCTGCTGCTGCGCCGCTCGGCCCAGCCGAACGACCGGCTCGACCTTTATGTCTTCGGTGCCAAGGACGGCCGCCAGGCGCGACTCGTCGCCACGCTCGACAACCTCGGCAAGGGCGCGAGCGGGGCGGCAGTGCAGAGCCTCAACCTGATGGCGGGCCTGCCTGAAACTGCGGGATTGAATCTCTAATCTGCCCGAAAAATGGGCACGACCTGCTGAATTTTCAGGCAAGCATTAGCCGTCCTCTTTGAATCTTTGTTTCGTCGGCGCCTCCGCCGCGATTCAAATCTTGCGATTTGTCCTCTTTTCGGCGCGTTGCACTTCGCTTAGGGCGGGGTGACGGCCACTGGCACGATTCTTGATACGTAGTCGCCGTGGCAATTCATAAATCCGGGCCGTACCAGCGGATCCGGCTTGCTGCGCAGGGGAATACCACCGTGAAAAAGATCGAAGCGATCATCAAGCCCTTCAAACTCGACGAGGTGAAGGAAGCGCTGCACGAAGTCGGCGTGTCGGGCATCACCGTGACCGAGGCCAAGGGCTTTGGCCGCCAGAAGGGCCACACCGAACTTTATCGCGGCGCAGAATATGTCGTCGACTTCCTCCCCAAGGTGAAGCTCGAGGTGGTCGTGCCCGACGATCTGGCCGAGCGCACGGTCGAGGCGATCGCTGCGGCAGCGCAGACCGGGCGGATCGGCGACGGCAAGATTTTCGTGATGAACGTGGAAAGCGCGCTGCGCATCCGCACCGGCGAGCGCGACAACGACGCGATCTGATCAAGCTGAATTTGCAGTTACCCCTGGCCCGGGCGGGCGGGGCCAATCAAAGGACGAACCATGGCCAAGGCAAAAGACGTACTGAAGCGGATCAAGGAAGAAGAGATCGAGTGGATCGACCTGCGCTTCACCGACCCCAAGGGTAAGTGGCAGCACCTGACCATGGTTGCCAGCGTAGTGGGCGAAGACGAGCTCGAAGACGGCCTGATGTTCGACGGCTCCTCGATCGAGGGCTGGAAGGCGATCAACGAAAGCGACATGATCCTCAAGCCCGATCTGGACGCGGTCTACATCGATCCGTTCAGCGCGACGCCGATGATGATCATCTGCTGCGACATCGTCGAACCCTCGACCGGCGACCTCTATGCGCGCGATCCGCGTTCGACCGCCAAGCGCGCCGAAGCCTTCGTCAAGTCGAGCGGCATTGGCGACACCGTCTATGTCGGCCCCGAAGCCGAATTCTTCCTGTTCGACGATGTCCGGTTCTACGACGGCTATGACGGCAACGGCTTCAAGATCGACGACATCGAACTGCCGACCAATGGCGACACCAAGTACGAAGCCGGCAATCTGGGCCACCGTCCGCGCGCCAAGGGCGGCTACTTCCCGGTTGCCCCGGTCGATAGCTGCGTCGATATCCGTGGCGAAATGGTCTCGACCATGATCGAGATGGGCCTGCCCTGCGACAAGCACCACCACGAAGTGGCCTCGGCGCAGCACGAACTGGGGCTGACCTACGGCACGCTGGTCCAGACCGCCGACCGCATGCAGGTCTACAAGTACGTCGTGCAGCAGGTCGCGCAGGCTTACGGCAAGACCGCCACCTTCATGCCCAAGCCGATCAAGACCGACAACGGCAGCGGTATGCACACCCACATCTCGATCTGGGATGGCGGCAAGCCGCTGTTCGCGGGCAATGGCTATGCCGGACTTTCGGACATGTGCCTGTATTTCATCGGCGGGGTGATCAAGCACGCCAAGGCCCTCAACGCCTTCACCAACCCGACCACCAACAGCTACAAGCGGCTGGTCCCAGGCTATGAAGCGCCGGTGCTGCTGGCTTATTCGGCGCGCAACCGCTCGGCCTCGTGCCGCAGTCCCTCCGGCACCGGCGACAAGGCCAAGCGCGTGGAATTCCGCTTCCCCGACGCGATGGCCAACCCGTACCTGTGCTACGCCGCGCTGCTGATGGCCGGGCTCGACGGGATCAAGAACAAGATCCATCCGGGCGAAGCGATGGACAAGAACCTCTACGATCTGCCCCCGGCCGAACTCGCCCAGGTGCCGACCGTGTGCGGGTCCTTGCGCGAAGCGCTCGACAGCCTCGAGGCCGATCACGACTTCCTGGTCCAGGGCGGGGTCTTCACCAAGGACCAGATCGAAGCCTACATCGAGCTCAAGTGGCCCGAAGTGATGCGCTGGGAAACCACGCCCTCGGCGGTTGAATTCGACATGTATTACAGCGCCTGAGCCACCAGACGCGCTGCCGATCAGGGGCGTCCCGGGAAACCGGGGCGCCCTTGTTTGATTGTGACCTGGCACGCCGAAACTGACTATCCTCTCGACGAATTTGCCGCTCCCACCGCTGCTCTGCCGGATGCAAAAGCCAGTTCATGCTTGCAGATTTGCTCGCTGAGGAGCAGCATTTTGAGCACGAGTCGATAGCGGGGGGGGGGGGGCGGTAATCCGGGTTGGCCATACCACCATCACCCACCACGGGGTTGGGGTTCGGCCCGGGGGCGGGGGGTCGGCCTTGTCATACGGCGACGACCGCCTCGACAGCAATCAAGATGACGGTGCC
Organism: Novosphingobium sp.; assembly: GCA_031410955.1. GTDB lineage: Bacteria > Pseudomonadota > Alphaproteobacteria > Sphingomonadales > Sphingomonadaceae > Novosphingobium. Next base: position 9,578 of record JANOAD010000102.1, read on the forward strand.
TTCAGTGGAGCAGTAATGCCACGGCGCTAGTTCTGCCCCGCGAGCGCGCCGGAATCAGGGAGGACAAACTATCATGATGAGTGCCAGAAAATATGCCGCGATCCTGGTATCGCTTGCTTTGGCTGCCACCATTCCCTTTCCTGTGCAGGGACAGACGCGGCTGCCCAACCCCGTCATCTACCTGACCGCTATCGAGCATTATTCGGCCGCCGGGAACGAGATGGTGCGCTACGAATACGATGTTGCCAACAAGGCCGAATACCCCGCCGAAATGTTTATGACTTCTCCGGCATTGCCGCCGTGCGGCACGAACACAAGATCCTCGCGAAGTTGGGTTGATATTTTCAATATGTTTGGGCGTCGGCTTTATGGGTTCTGTGCGCTCGGCAGTCCGCAAGATCTGGGCAAGATCTGGTTTGCCTTGCCCGCGAACGAGGTTCCGCCAAGTTGGGTCTACATCGAGATTACCGATCGCAAGGCCAACGTAAAATACAAGTCGAACCTGGCCGATACCGTGCAATGAACATCAAGTTTGGATGGAAGAAACTAGGAGGCAGCTAAGTGGAACCTTGCCATCGGCGCGGTAATGGCCGCCGCCTCTTCCAGCCTGGCCGCCCCGCTGGACCGCAATCTTGAGATCGCCAGGTGCAACAACGAGAACAACACCTATTCCCTCGACCTTGCAGTTGGCGGCTGCACCGCACGGCGCGTAGGTTGGGCCGCAGGAATGAGCGCGATCAGGAAGTAGCCCGCGCCGTGGCGCGCGATCCCAAAGTGCCCCTGACTTTGCAAAAATCCAACTAATGCCATGCGCCGGGAAACCGGCGCGAGCGCGGTTGAATTCGACATGTACTACAGGGCCTGATCTTTCAGGTTGGCGATGGGTTGAGAAGGAAGTGCCCCGGGCTAACGGGGCGCCTCCTTCGCTTGTTGCGCAATGCCGCAATGAGCTTAGGCTTCACTCTCTCAAACATGGGAGAATGTGATGCTACCTATCAGGAAAAGCCTCGCTGGCACCGCTGTGGTTTTGGCGCTGCTCGCCCCGCCGGTTGCCGTGGCCCAGATGTCGCCGGTGTCCACCTCATCAAACGCGCTCGAACGCGCTTCGCTGCAAGAGCAAATTGATGCACTCCGGACTCAAAACACGCAGCTTGCCAATGACCTGAACGAATTGCGCGAGCGGGTGAATGACATTTTTTCCTCCCAGATCAAGCAGCAGACTGCGATCAATTCCACCGCGGCAAATACCACCAATCGGCTCGATCTGCTGGAAGGCGGGGCCGGCGACACGGTTGCAAAGTTCAACGCGGTGAACGCGCGGATCGATTCCACCGATTCAGCACTGGGCGGGTTCAAACTCAAATTTAACGCCCACCGCCACGGCTATTGCCTGAGTTCTGGAGGTAACGGCGCAGGCCAGGCCAGCCAGATGTGCAAACCGACCCTGACCGATCCGCCCGTTCAGTAACCCGATCCAAAGCCGTCACGCTGGGAAACCACGCCGAGCCCGGTCGATTTCGCCATGTATCTACAGCGCTTGAACCATCGGCTCCGCGAGACAGAGGGGCGTCCCGGCATTGGCTGGGGCGCCCTTTTTCATAGGCCGAGGGAACCGGGTGGTACGCCCGCGAGTTTCACCGATGCAGCCACGCCTTGCTGCCACCTTTCGGAGATCAGCCATGCTCGCACTCGCCATCATCCTGCTCGTCCTCTGGGCACTGGGCTTCTTCGCCTTCCACGTCGCCGGCGGCCTGATCCACATCCTGCTGCTCGTTGCGCTTGTGGTCTTCGTGGTAAACCTTATCCGCGGGCGCAGCGCGGTCTGACCGCCGCCACAAGAAACGATTTTCCTACACGCCCGCCGCGCGCCTAATTGACTGCCACGATTCGGCAGCGATGGAGCAGCAGCAATGGCGTGGGATTTCGATTTCTTTGCAGCACTGCGGCGCATGAAAGCACCGCATGAAGCGAGCGCGGCGTCGATCCCGGCCAACGTACCCACGCCACCAATTGCCGGTGCTGAAGTTGTTACAACGCCCATTGCGCCCGGCGCGCGAGGCCTTGCGCTGATTAAACAGTTCGAAGGCTGCGCCCGGCGGCGCAAGGACGGGCGCTTCGAGGCCTATCCCGATCCCGCCACCGGCGGCGCGCCATGGACGATCGGCTGGGGCGCGACCGGCGCCGGCATCCGCGCCGGGCTGGTCTGGACCAAGGCCGAATGCGATGCGCGGCTGACCCGCGATCTTGGCCGCTTTGCCCGCGATGTCGCCAAGGCGATTGGCACCGCTCCCACGACCCAGAACCAGTTCGATGCGATGGTCAGCTTCCACTACAACACCGGCGCAATCGCCCGGGCCAGCCTGACCAGACACCATGTCTTCGGCCGCCATGCTGAAGCCGCTGCCGAATTCGCCAAATGGGTCCACGCCGGGGGCAAACGCCTGCCCGGGCTGGTCCGCCGCCGTGCGGCCGAAGCGGCGCTCTATCGCACGTAGGCTTGCCCCTTTGCGGGAACGTCCAGCGGCGCAAGGCGTTGGAACCCTTGAAGGAGAATTCCGATGCGCAAATTGCTGAGCACGATCGCGCTCGCCGCACTCGCCACTGCTACCGTCCAGGCCGACCCCGGCGGCGGCAAGGGCCACGGCGGCGGCAAAGGTGAGGGCAATGGGGCTGCACAAGGTCACGGCAATGGTGACAAGCACGGCCAGAACGGCGGCAAGCACGATGACCGTCAGGTCATGATGCCGCAAGCCCAGCATGGTAATGGTAAGTCTGCCTCGCATCAGTCAGGCGACCACGGCAACAAAGCCAAGCATGACCGCGGCAACGACCGTAAGCCGGTTCAGGCGCAGGTTCGGGGCGACCAGCCGCGTGGCGAAGACAATCAGGGCCGCTTCGGCGGGAATGACCGCCGCGATGCATCGCAGGTCAACTGGCGCGAGTGGGACCAGCGCGGAATGGTCAATGGCTGCCCTCCGGGCCTTGCCAAGAAGAACAACGGCTGCCTCCCGCCGGGACAGGCCAAGAAAAGCAATTACGATCGCTATGACCGCAATTGGTGGGGCCTGCGCGGGCTGAACAACACCTCGGGCTATCGCTATATCGATGGCAATCTGGTGCAGTTGTCGCCCAACGGCTCGGTGATGAGCTATTATCCAATGCTCGGCGGTGCGCTGTCGATCGGCAACGCTTGGCCAAGCGGCTGGCAATCGACCCCGCTCACGTCGAACTATGCAGACTATTACGGGCTGGATAACGACTACCGCTATTACGACGGCGCAATCTACAACGTCGATCCGGGCACCAGCACGATCCAGAGGATCGCCGCGCTGCTGACCGGCGACACGTTCAACGTCGGCCAGCGCATGCCATCGGGCTACGACGCCTACAACGTACCCTACCAGTACCGCGATCGTTATGCCGATGGGCCCGATGCCCAGTATCGTTACAGCGACGGCTATGTCTATCAGACCGACCCCAAGACTCAGCTGATCGTCGCGGCGATCAAGCTGCTGAGCTGACGCCACATGCAGGAGTTACCCATGCAGCATATCGCTCGAATCCTTGCCGCTGCCACGCTGCTGGCGTTGCCGGCTTGTTCCAAAACGGCTGACGGCGCCGATGCGGTCTCGACTGAAGCGGTCAAGTCGGAAAAGTCGCTCGGCGATGTGATCGGGGGCGAGGGTCAGTTCAAGACCCTGGCAGCTGCGCTCAAGTCGACCGGGCTCGACGGGGTGTTTACCGGCAAGGGTGACTATACCGTGCTCGCCCCGACCGACGCCGCGTTTACCGGGCTGGGCGACAAGGCCGCCGAGTTGACCGCGCCGGAGCAGAAAGCTGCGCTGGCGGCGGTGCTGCGCAGCCATGTCGTGCCCGGCATGCTGACCACTGCCGATATCGGCAAGGCGATCGACGCCAATGCGGGCAAGCCGATTTCGATGCGAACGATGGGCAGCGGGAGCGTCAGCTTCGCGCGCAGCGGTGCGGGCTTAACTGTAAGCGCCGACGATGGTGCCACCGCGAAGCTCAGCGGCGAAGGCATCTCGGCGAGCAACGGTGCTGTTTTGCCGATCGACGCGGTGCTCAAGAAGTTCTGATCCGCTGGACTGCGGCGGCCGGTCAGGCCTCTAGCCCATGCTGTCGATTGCAGCTTGCAATCTCTAGCCACGAACCCGAAATGGTAGCCGAGTTTAATCGAACCATTAAGGGAGATTCGCGATGCGCGAGCGGCTGCAAAATTACATCGACGGCAAGTGGGTTGATAGCGAAGGCGGCACCCGCCACGAAGTGATCAGCCCGGGCACAGAAGAAGCGGTCAGCGCGATCACGCTCGGCACCAAGGCCGATGTCGACAAAGCGGTCGCCGCCGCACGTCGCGCGTACAAGACTTTCAGCAAGACCACCCGCGAAGAGCGCCTCGCGCTGATGGGCCGCATTGTTGAGGAATACAAAAAGCGCAGCAAGGACCTCGCCCAATCGATGGCCGAGGAAATGGGCGCGCCGGTCAGCTTTGCCGAAATGGCGCAGGTTGGCGCGGGCATCGGCGGGTTCATGGGCACGATGGAAGCGCTCAAGAACTTCACCTTCTCCGAGCAGCACGGCGCCAACACCGTGGTCTACGAGCCGATCGGCGTGGTCGGCATGATCACCCCGTGGAACTGGCCGCTCAACCAGATCGCGCTCAAGGTTGCTCCTGCGCTCGCCGCCGGCAACACGATGATCCTGAAGCCGTCGGAAGAATGCCCGACCAACGCGGCGATCTTCGCCGAAATCCTTGACGCTGCCGGGGTACCCCCGGGCGTGTTCAACCTCGTCCAGGGCGATGGCCCGGGGGTTGGCACCGCGATCTCCTCGCACCCCGATATCGACATGGTCAGCTTCACCGGCTCGACCCGCGCCGGGATCGCAGTGGCCATAGCTGCCGCGCCGACGGTCAAGCGGGTGCACCAGGAACTGGGCGGCAAGTCGCCCAACCTCGTGCTGCCGGATGCCGACTTCAACACCGTCCTGCCGCCGACCCTGCAAGGCGTGCTGGTCAACACCGGGCAAAGCTGCATTGCGCCGACCCGTGTGCTGGTCCCGCGTGAACGCCAGGCTGAGGCCGTCGCATTTGCCAAGGCGATGTTCGAAGCGACCCCGGTGGGCGATCCGCTGGCCGAGGGCATGCACATCGGCCCGGTGGTCAACAAGGCCCAGTTCGACAAGATCCAGGGGCTGATCCAGTCGGCGATCGATGAAGGTGCCACGCTGGTGACCGGCGGGACCGACCGCCCGGCCGACCTCAACCGCGGCTACTTCATCAAACCGACGGTGTTCGCCGACGTCACCCCCGACATGACCATCGCCAAGGAAGAAACCTTCGGCCCGGTGGCCACGATCATGCCCTATGACAGCCTTGAGCAGGGCATCGAGATTGCCAACGACAGCAACTACGGCTTGTCGGCAGTAATCTCGGGCGACCCCGCCGAAGCGGCCAAGATCGCCCCGCTGCTGGAAGCCGGGATGGTGGTGATCAACGGCTGGGGCCCTGCGCCAGGCGCCCCGTTCGGCGGCTACAAGCAATCGGGCAACGGCCGCGAAGGCGGGCTGTTCGGCCTGAAGGACTTCATGGAAGTGAAGGCAATCTCGGGCCTGCCGGCCTGATTTCGCTCAGCTTGGCCGCAGCTCGAAAGTTACGGCAATACGGCGCCCCTCGCACCCGTGCGCAAATGTGCGGTGATATGTGTGCGAGGGGAAAGCCACCAGCAATCCCCCGCGCGGGCAGATGATCTGGCGTCCGTAGGCTTCGGCAACTGCGCTCCCGGCGGGGCTGTTCGGCAGACCAAAGGCGAGGCAGCCAGCTTCATTCTCTTCCGAAATTCCTTTGGGGATCTGCACATAATAGACCCCGTTGAGCCAGCCCGTGGGGTGGACGTGCCAGCTCTCGAAGTGTTCGGCCTCGGTCATCACGCACGAGCAATGCAGAGTGGCTTGGGCGGGGCGGATTCCCAGCCAAGGATGATCCCGCTCGCTCAGCCCCGCGATATGCTCGCCGACGGCGCTAACGATGCTGGCAAGCAGCAGCTTTAGCAGCGGTGCAGCAGGGGTTAACGGAGCGTCTATGCCCCAGCTAGGCGAGGGAGAGGCACCGTAGCGCTGGAAGCGCAAGTCAGGATGTGCGAGCAATTCGGCGGCCAGTGCGGCGTTGAAGACCTCGATGTCGCTCCAACCGGGCGGCGGCGCGATCATTCTGGAAGCGCCTAGAAACACCGTTCCCATCGTCTGGCGCGCCTCCGCCACATCTCCGCGACATGCCTGGCTTAGGGCGCGAATGGCGCAGACGTAGGAGTGCGCAACGCCGCGCGCGGCAAGGCTGTCGGCCAGCGCCAGCGCCGCGTCGGCCCGGCCTTCGCTAAGCTCGATCCGGGCGAGACGGATGCAGGCAGCGCGGTTTGCGGGATCGAGATCCAGCGCTTGTTGCAAGGCTCCCCGCGCTGCGGCCCGGTCACGGTGCCGGGCCGCGATTTTGGCACGGAAAACCAAAGCCGCACTGCGGTGGGCTTGACTGTTTGCCGCGCCGCAGACGCGGTCGATCGACTTCATCGCTTCGCCGCAGCCATCGATCGAACGCAGGTCGAGCCAGGCTTCCGCCAGCAACAGGTCTTCCTCGGCACTCAGATCGTCAAGCGGGGCAAGCAGTTCGATCAACCCCGCCCAATCGGCGACCCGCGACATCAGGATGGCCAGCTTCCGGCGCATCGCGGGCGATGGTCGCCTCCGATAGGCATCACGGATCAGCGCCAGCTCGGCGCGGACCGACAGCGGGCTGGCCGGTTCGAGCGCGATGCTGGTCACTACCGGCCTGGGCTGAGCGGTCTCCATGTTCACCAGTCTAGCAGCCCGGAATGGCGGGTAAAGCGCGCAACATGCTTGATGATGGGCAGACCCCGGGGAACTCTCCCTGGCGGCTGCAAATTAAATGCTGGGCACCCGGTATTGCCCCTGCACCCCGTGCGCACCGTCTTTGGTGCTGCCATCCAGCGGCGGGGCAGCTTCGCGGCGCAGTGCGGCGGCTCCGGCGATCAGGCGGTCCTGCTGCTCGCTGCCGAACGGAGCCCAGCCATCGCGGGTCAGCCGTTCGAGCGGGCGGTAGCGGATCTTGTACTGCATCCGCACCGATCCCTCGACCCAGTAGCCGAGGTAGACGTAGGGCAGCCCTTCATCGGCGGCGCGGCGGATGTGATCGAGGATGATGTAGTTCCCAAGCCCGGTGCGACCTGTTTCTTCGGTCTCGTAGAAGCTGTAGACCATCGACAGCCCATCACCCTGGCGGTCGGTCAGGCAGGCGCCGACCAGCTTGCCCGGGCTGCCGTCAGCAGCCGGTTCGCGGTATTCGATCACGTAGCTGTCGACCGGGGTGTGTTCGACCATGTCGGCAAAATCGACCTCGTCCATCGTCGCCATGCCGCCGCCGGGGTGACGCTCACCCAGATAACGCTGGAGCAGCTCGAATTGTTCGCTCGTCGACCAGGGACGGCAGACGCTGGTGACCAGGTCGCCGTTGCGCTTCAGATCGCGGCGCTGGGTTGCCGAAGGGCGGAACGCGTCCGCCACCACCCGCACCGAGATGCACGCGGAGCAGTCGAGGCACGAGGGACGGTAGGATACGGTCTGGCTGCGGCGAAAGCCGATCCGGCCCAGCGCATCGTTGAGTTCGCTGGCGTGCGGGCCCTTGAGCTCGGTGAACACCTTGCGCTCGTTGCGTCCCGGCAAATAGGGACACGGCGCCGGGCTGGTCACGAAAAACCGCGGGAAACGCACAGGAGCGGTCACGGTGCAGCCTTATCCTTTCAACGAAACAGAGCCGCAATATGACCGCGCAGGAGGCTTGTTGAAAGAGTTTTAACCACAAAACAGGGTAAACGGATGATAAATATGCACAGCGGGTGAAGCCAACCCCGTCGCTGGGTCAATCCGGTGCAACCTGCGGCGCGGCAGTTAAGGACCCAACCGCCAAAAATCGCCTTGCCCGCCGCGCGCCATGCCCCATAGTTGCCGCGGGTCTGAGCGAGCAGCGGGGGAGTAAAGCAGCGGCCGATGGCAAGTCCCGACATCTTCCTGTCCTACAACCGCGAGGATGCGGCGGTGGCTTCGCGCTATGCCGAGGCTTTCGCCGCCGAGGGCCTCAACGTCTGGTGGGACACCGCGCTGCGTTCGGGCGAGGCTTATGACGAGGTGACCGAGGCGGCCTTGCGCGGGGCCAAGGCGGTGGTGGTGCTGTGGAGCCCGCGATCGGTGGTATCGCGCTGGGTAAGGGCGGAGGCGACGATTGCGGATCGCTGCAAGACTTTGGTGCCGGTGACGATCGAGCCGTGCGAGCGCCCGATCATGTTCGAGCTGACCCAGACGGCGGAACTGTCGCACTGGACGGGGGATGCGGGGGACAAAGCGTGGCAGGGCTTCCTCAATGACGTGCGCGGCTTTGTCGGCAAGGAGCGCGCGGTGCTGGCGCCGATGCCGTCGCTGGCGGCGGTTGCGGCCAAATCGGCACCAGCGCCCGAAACCTTGCTCGCCGTGCTGCCGTTCGACAATCTTTCGAGCGATGCCGAGATGGCATTCTTTTCCGACGGGGTGTCGGACGACATTCTCGGGCGGATCATGCGCGGATCGAAGCTGCGGGTGATCGGGCGCACCTCCAGTTTCCAGTTTCGGGGCGCGGACAAGCCCAAGGCGGCAGCGGCGCTGGGGGTGAGCCATGTCCTCGATGGCTCAATCCGCCGCTCCGGCAGCCGCGTGCGGATCACCGCGCATCTGACCGAGGCGGCGAACCAGACCACGCTGTGGTCCGACAAGTACGACCGCGAGCTGGAAGATATTTTCGCGGTGCAGGACGAGATTTCGCAAGCCATCGCCGATGCGCTCAATGCCGCCTTCTTCCCGGCGAAGAAGGCGAAGGTCGATCCGCTGGCCTATGACCTCTACTTGCGCGGCAAGCAGTTCGATCCAAACCCCGAGGCCATCCAGAAAAGTATCGAGTTGCTCGAAGCTGCTGTAAGACTGGAACCGGACGTTGCCGATGCCTGGGGGGCGTTAGCGATACAGCGGCACTATGCGCGGGTGTTGGTGCCTTGGTCCGAGCGGCCACTGCTCGATGTCAGGATCGCCGAGTGCGTGAAGCGCTGCCTGTCGCTCGATCCGGACAATGTTAACGCGATCTCGGCCGAATTGTATCAGCTCCAACCATTCGGTGACTTTCTTGGCCATCATGCGAAGATCGAACGCCTTGCCCAGATTGGACAAAACTCGCCCGATGCCCTGGCGAGGATATGCTTTTATTTCGAGCAGGTTGGCCGAACCAAAGAGGCGGTCAAGATGGCTGCGGGCGCATTGGCGCTCGACCCACTGAGCCCCTTGGCAAATGCCGTCCATGCGCAGTCGCTTTGGCGTTCCGGCGAATATGAACAAGGTTGCGCGGAACTGGCGCGCGTCGCCGATATCTGGCCGGACAACCAACACGTTCTCGGTGTCCTGATCGGTGCCCAAGCCCATGCCCGAAATTGGAAAGAAGTGGATCGCCTGATCGATCCGGCGCGGCTGGCGCGGTACCCATTGCGCGAGCATGGTGACTTGCTTGAGCTGATCGCCGTTTTTCGCGATCCGACCCTTGAAAACCGGCAAAGGATACTCGATGCCGTCACGCAATTGATCGAGCTGACCGGCCATGTCGATGCCCGGCAGTTCGTCAGGCTGGCTGAATTGGATTTCGTCGATGAGGTCTATGCCTTGCTCGACCGCGCTCAATTGGGGCCTTCGGGTGGTCCGACGGATGCGCTTGGGTCAGCCGCCTATCGCACGATCACGTTGTACACGGCGGCTTATACCAAGCTGTGTTCCGACCCGCGCTTCGTGAAGCTGTGCGCGCGGCTGGGGCTGGTCGAATATTGGCTGACCACTCAGAAATGGCCGGATTGCGCCGAAACCGTCCCGTACGACTTCCGCGCCGAATGCGAAACATACCGCGATTATCCCAAGGACGTGTTCTTCGCATGACCGCCCCCGACATCTTCCTCTCCTACAACCGCGAGGATGCGGCGGTGGCAAAGCGTTATGCCGATGCTTTCGCCGCCGAGGGCCTCAACGTCTGGTGGGACACCGCGCTGCGTTCGGGCGAGGCTTATGACGAGGTGACCGAGGCGGCGTTGCGCGGGGCGAAGGCGGTGGTGGTGCTGTGGTCCCCGCGCTCGGTGGTGTCGCGCTGGGTCCGCGCCGAGGCGACGATTGCGGATCGCTGCAAGACCTTGGTGCCGGTGACGATCGAGCCGTGCGAGCGGCCGATCATGTTTGAGCTGACCCAAACGGCGGAACTGTCGCACTGGACGGGCGATGCGGGGGATCGGGCTTGGCTGAGCTTCCTCTCAGACGTGCGGGGGTTTGTCGGGCGTGAGATTATTGCCACTCCGATCATCGCAGCCTCCGAACCAGCCCCCGCCAAACCCGGCGAACGCGGCGGGGCGCCGTCGCTCGCCGTGCTGCCATTCACCAACCGTTCGGGGCTGCCTGAGGACGAGGTGTTCGCCATCGGTATGGTCGAGGACGTGATCGATGCGCTGTCGCAGGGGGTCAACGTCAGGGTGATTTCCAGCTCATCAACCGCGCGGTTTCGGAACGGGGCGATGCTCGATGTCGAGGCGATGGGGCGGCAATTGGGGGTGCGCTACCTGCTGGAAGGCAATGTGCGGCGGGCGGGACAAGACTTGCGCGTGACGGCGCAGCTGGTCGAGGCGGCGCGGGGAGACATTCTCTGGACGCAAAGGTTCGACCGGCCTTTGGCTGAACTGGCAGCCTTGCAAGACGATCTGGTGCGCGAAGTTGCAGCGCACTTCGACACGCAGATCCACCAGCTTGAAATGGCGCGTGCACTCAAGAAGCCGACCGATCTGACAGCTTGGGAGGCGGTAACCCTCGCCTTCTCATCGTTCCGCCAGATCGGCAACGGAAGCCTGACGATGGGCATCGAGGAAGCACAGCGTGCAGTCAAAATTGATCCAGACTATGGGGCTGGCCACGCCATGGTGGCGGTGACATCCGCACTCCATTATTTTTTGCTGAGCCCGGATGACGCTACAACGGTTGCGCGGATTGAGGGCCATATCGCACGCGCGCTTGCCTTGGACCCGGATAGCTGTGGTGTCCTGACCCGTGTTGCCCAGGCCCAGAACTTCATCGGCCAGGCCGAAGCCGCACTCCCGAACGTGCAGCGCGCCATTCAAAAAAGCACCGGCTACAGCTATGCCCACATGGTTTGTGGGACGACCTGCGTGCTGCTCAATTGCAGCGATGAAGCTATCCGACATCTCGATATCGAAGCAAGGCTGTCTCCCGGCTGGTTGCTCGAGTATGCAAGTCTCTACTGGCGGGCATTCGCTGAAATCGAGCGGGAAAACTGGGAGGCGGCGATTGTCGCGCTCGATCGGGCTATCGTGTTGGATCCCAGTTCTGGCGTCGGCTACCTGAACAAAGCCATCTTGACCAGGCGTGAAGGTCGAACGGATGTGGCGCTGGCGCTCATGGCTCGCGCGCGACAAGCCGAACCAGAATTGACCAGAGCGCAGCATGAATTGCGCGTCAGTCGTTGCTTTGCCAACAGCCCGTTGCTGGGCGAACTACTCACCCACCTGCGCGCGCTGTGGGCGGAGCCGGAAGGCAACGCCCCCTAACCCAGCTCGACCTGATCAACCTCATACCCCGCTGCGCGCAGGCTGGCGACCAGCGCGTCGAGCTGGTCCTTGTCGCGGGCTTCGCATTCGATGTCCGCCGTGAGCCCCTTGGCGGGCAAATGCGTGAAGATCCGCTGGTGGTAAATCTCGATGATGTTGACGTTGTGCGCGTCAAATTCACGCATCACCTTGAACAGTGCGCCGGGGCGGTCCTGCAGGGTCAGCCGCAACCGCGCGAGGCGGCCCGAGCGCGCCAGATCGCGCAACAGCACGTTGGCGAGCAGCCGAGTATCGATATTGCCGCCACAAATGGGAATGCCGATCTTGCGGCCCTTGAATCGTTCGGGATAGGCCAGCACCGCCGCGAGGCCCGCCGCGCCCGCGCCTTCGGCCACGGTCTTTTCGATCTGCAGCAGCAGCGAAACCGCGGTTTCGAGCTGGGCTTCGCTGACCAGCACGATATCGTCGATCAGGCCTTCGAGCACTTTGGAGGTGAACGCCCCGGGCTCTTTCACCGCGATGCCTTCGGCCAGCGTATCGCCGCCGCACGGCAGGTCGGTCATCTTGAGGCGGTTGTACATCGAGGGGAACAGCTGCGCCTCGACCCCGATCAGGCCGATGCCGGGCTTGATCGCCCGCGCCGCCGTGCCCATCCCCGAAGCGAGCCCGCCGCCACCAATCGGGATCACCAGCATGTCGAGTTCGGGTACCTGGCTCAGCATTTCGAGCGCCACGGTGCCCTGCCCCGCGGCGACGTGCGGATCGTCGAACGGGTGGACGAAGGTCAGGCCCAGCTCGTCCTCGAGCTTACGGGCGTGGGCATAAGCCTCATCGAAAGTCTCGCCATGGAGCACGACCGTTCCGCCCAGTACTTCGGTCTGCATCACCTTCACCGTCGGGGTGGTCCGCGGCATGACGATGGTCACCGGAATACCGAGCCGGGCGCCGTGGTATGACAGCCCCTGCGCGTGGTTCCCGGCCGAGGCCGCGATCACCCCGCGCTGGCACTTTTCCGCGCCCAGCAGCAGCATCGCGTTCAATGCGCCGCGTTCCTTATAGGCGGCGGTGAACTGCAGGTTCTCGAACTTGAGCCAGATATCCGCGCCGGTGATCTGGGACAGCGTGCGGCTGTAATCCATCGCGGTCATCACCACCGCGCCCTCGATCCGCGCGGCGGCAGCGCGGATGTGGTCGATCGTCAGGAGCGGCTGGGCAAGATCGCTGGTCATGTTCATGGCGCTGCGCCGTAGTCCAAACCGGGTGCTATGCAAAGGCTGCGTTATTGCGGCTGGGCCAGCGGGAACCACCGCGCCAATGCGCGGGCGATCAGCGTTGCCACCAGGATCGCTGCGGTATCGGCGATCCAGTCGCGTAGGTCGCTGTCGCGGTGAAGCGCTGGGAGCATCTGGAGGACCTCGATCAGCGCACCGAAGGCCGATAGCTGCAAACCGATTCGCCAGGCCGGAATGTGCCGCCAGCCAAGGTTTGCCACCCCGGCAAGCGAGGCAAAGGCCAGCATGTGGGCGAACTTGTCGCCAAACTGGTCGATCGGCAGGTTCGGCGGCTTGGGCAGCACGGCCATGACCAGCGCGAAGGTGAAGAGGAGCCAGAACAGCGGGCGCAACAGGCGCGGGGAAAGCAAGGTGTCCATCTGCGGGTGAGATAGAGCCGTCGCCGCGCAAGGCCAATGAATAATCGGTCAGGAAAATATGCATCTGGCGGGTCGCGGCAAAGCGGCTACAAGGCGCGCAATGACTACACCACTCAATGTGTCGTTCCTGGGGCTTGGAGTGATGGGCGGCGCGATCGCGCGGCACATCGGCGTGGCCGGGCACCAGCTCACCATCTTCAACCGCACCCCGGCCCGCGCCGAGGCGTGGAAGGCTGCAAATCCGGCCATCGCGGTCCGCACCGCGGCCAGCCCTGCCGAGGCCGCCGAGGGCGCGGACGTGGTGCTGACCTGCGTCGGCAACGATGACGATCTCGCCGATGTGGTGCTCGGGCCCACCGGGGTGTTCTCGGCGATCCGCCAGGGCGCGACTTTCATCGACCACACCACGGTTTCGGCGCGGATCGCGCGGCAGATCGCAGTCGAGGCGCGCGACCTCCACGTCCACTGCGTCGATGCGCCGGTTACCGGCGGCCAGGCCGGGGCCGAAAACGGCCAGCTCACCGTGATGTGCGGCGGCCGAGCCGACGCGATTGAGGCCGCGAGCCCGGTGATGGAAGCCTATACCAAGCGGATCGTCCACGTCGGCAAGGCGGGCGCGGGGCAGACCACCAAGATGGTCAACCAGATCGCCTTTTCGGGAATTCTCGCGACGCTATCTGAAGCCTTGCGCTTTGCCGAGGCGGCGCATCTCGATCTCGATAAGGTCTATCAGGCGATTTCGGGCGGAGCTTCGCAATCATGGCAGATGGACAACCGCTGGAAAACAATGTGCGAGGACAGCTTCGACTTCGGCTTCGCGATCGACTGGATGAGGAAAGACATGGGACTGGCAATGGAAGAAGGACGGTCGCTGGGGGTTTCGCTGCCGGTCGCGGCGCTGATCGACCAGTTCTATGCCGAAGTGCAGGCGATGGGCGGCGGGCGGCAGGATACTTCTGCGCTGGTCCGGCGTCTGCCGCGGCGCGGGCAAAAGTGATGCGCGCGCTTTACCTGATCGGCGCCGCGCTGGCCGCGCTGTCCGCCCCGGCATTTGCCGATACCTTGGTTGACCATATCGACGGGGTCACGCTCGACGCAAGCAACGCAGTCGATCACTTCGATGGGCTGGTGATCGGGGACGACGGGCGGGTAGTGAAAGTGCTCCATCGCGGCGACAAACGCCCCTCGGTCAAATACCTCATCGACGGCAAGGGCGCCTACGTAATGCCCGGGCTGATCGACAGCCACTCGCATGTGATGAGCGTCGGCTTTGCGGCGATGACGCTCGACCTGTCGGACACGCACTCGCTGGCCGAGGCACTTACCAAGATCGCCGCCTATGCGAAGGCGCATCCGGAGCGCCCATGGATCCTCGGGCGCGGCTGGAACCAGGAGCTCTGGCCAGAGAAACGCTACCCCACGGCCGCTGACCTCGACGCGATCGTGCCGAACCAACCGGTCTGGCTTGGACGGGTCGATGGCCATGCCGGCTGGGCCAACAGCCGCGCGTTGAGCCTGGCCGGAGTCACCGCTGCAACCAAGGATCCGGCTGGCGGCAAGATTGAGCGGACCATGCCCGGCGGCAAGCCTGCGGGCGTACTGATCGATAATGCCACCGCGTTGGTCGACAAGGTCGTGCCCCCACCGCGCCCGGAAGACCGCGACTATGCCTTCGCGCTGGCACAGGACATCTTCTTCAGCCGCGGGGTTACGGCATCGACGGACATGGGCACCAGCATCGAGGACTGGCAGACTTACCGCCGCGCCGGTGATACCGGGCGGCTGCGGATGCGGGTGATGGCTTATGCCTCGGGCGTGGACAACATGGTGCTGATCGGCGGCACCGGGCCGACTCCTTGGCTCTATGACGACCGGCTGCGGCTCAACGGGGTGAAGCTTTATGCCGACGGTGCGCTCGGATCGCGCGGGGCAAGCCTGAAGTTGACCTACAGCGATGCGCCGCCGGCCAAAGGCCTCAGGATCACCAATGACACCTCGCTCAAGAACATGATGAGCCGCGCCGCGCTCGATCATTTTCAGGTCGCGGTCCACGCGATCGGCGATGAAGCCAATGCCGCCGTGCTCGGCGCGATCGAAGAACTGAGCCCGACCTACGGCGGCGACCGGCGCTGGCGCATCGAACACGCCCAGATCGTCGATCCGGCGGACATTCCGCGCTTCGGCAAGAACGGCGTGATCGCCTCGATGCAGCCCGTGCACCAGACCTCGGACCGGGTGATGGCGGAAAAGCGGCTTGGCCCTGACCGGCTGAGGGGCGCCTACGCGTGGAAGTCGATCCAGGCGACCGGAGCCCGGCTCGCTTTCGGTTCGGATGCGCCGGTCGAGCTGGCCGATCCCTTCGTCGGGATGGCCGCCGCGATCAGCCGCCAGGGACCGGACGGTCAGCCGCAGGGCGGCTGGCAAGCGCAGGAACGGGTAACCCGCGAGGAAGCGCTCGCCGCTTATACGGTGAACGGCGCCTATGCTGCCTTTGCCGAGGGCCGCTTCGGCCGGCTGTCGCCGGGTGAACGCGCCGACTTCATCATGGTCGACCGCGATCCCCTACTCTCCAGCCCGGCGGACCTGGCGCAGACCAAGGTCAGCAAGGTCTTCGTCGGCGGGGTCCAGGTGTGGGACGCGGCGAGTAAGAAGAAGCCGGGAAGCTAGGGGCAAAAACTCCAAATCTCAGCAAAACCCGTTCGCCCCGAGCGCAGTCGAGGGGTTGGTTCGAGCGAAGCCGAGAACTTGCGACATCCGTGTCAAAGGCAAGGTCGGACACCTCGGCTACGCTCGGTGTATCCCTCGACTTCGCTCGGGACGAACGGAGGTAGGTGTGAGAGACACCAACCCTAAAGCGGGTTATCCAGCTTCACGACCTTCTCGG
>JANOAD010000103.1:0-3824 GCA_031410955.1 Novosphingobium sp.
GCTTCGACAGGCTCAGCCTGAGCGGACATGGGAAATGTCCCAAACCCCACCACCCGCTCAGGCTGAGCCTGTCGAAGCCTCCGCGCTGCCCTCGCCCCACTCATGCTGCCGCCAGTTCGAGCAAGGCATCGCGCTTGGCGATCAATTGGGCCTGGTCGGCAGGCTCGCCCTGCCCCATCCCCGCCAGCGCGCGCTGCAGCCGGGCTTGCCCAGCTTCACCCAGCGGCGGTAGCTTTTCACAGATCCCGGTCATGTCTTCCATCCGCGCCCAGCAATTGAGCGCGACATCGCAGCCCGCCGCAATCGCCCGCTCCGCGCGCTCGGGGACGGTGCCGCTGAGCGCCTCCATGTCGAGATCGTCGGTCAGCAGCAGACCATCGAAGCCGATCTTGCCGCGGATCACTTGCTCGACCACCACCTTCGATTGGGTCGCGGGATTGTCCGCATCCCACGCTGTGAACAACAGGTGTCCGGTCATCCCGATGGCGGCATGGTTGAGCGCCTTGAACGGGGCGAGATCGCTTTCGAGCTCGGCCTCGCTGGCGGTAACCGTGGGCATTGCCTTGTGCGTGTCGCAAGTGGTGCGGCCGTGGCCTGGCATGTGCTTGATCGTGCCCTGCACCCCGGCGCGGGCCAGCCCGTCGAGCACGGCGCGGCCCAGCGCCGCGACCCGCAGCGGTTCGTGCCCCAAGGCGCGGTCACCGATCACGTCGTGCGCGCCCTCGCACCGCACATCGAGCACCGGGGCGTGGGTGCAGGTGATCCCCACTTCGGTCAGATCCATCCCCAGCGCCTGCGCATTGACCCGCGCCGCTTCGATCGCGCTGGCCGGGGCAAGGTCATACAGCCGGTCGAACACCGCGCCGGCGGGATAGGCCGGCCAGACCGGCGGTTTCATCCGCTGCACCCGCCCGCCTTCCTGGTCGATCGTGATCAGCAGCTGGTCGCGCCCGTGGATCGCGCGCAGATCGTCGGTCAGCTTGCGAAGCTGCTCGCGGCTTGCGACGTTGCGGCCGAACACGATGTAGCCCAGCGGATCGGCCTCACGGAAGAACGCGCGCTCCTCAGCGCTCAAACTCAGTCCGGCAAGGCCAAAGATTGCGGGGGTCATGATGCACGCAAATTCGCAGCTACGCGCCGCGCTGGCAAGCGTCCGTGCTGCGACTCGTGTGGATTACCGCGCTACTTAACTTGGCAGGAGATGCCCGCACCCTTGAGCTTGCCGCACAGCGCATTGGCTGCGGCGGCATCGGGGGCGACCGCCTGGAGCCGATAGATCGTGCCGTTGTCGGCAGTTCCGGCAATCACGCGGTGCGAGACGCCGGAGAGAGCGCCGTTCGCTTGGCTGGTGACCTTGGCCCAGCCCGCTTCGGCGGCTTCCTTCGAGGAGAAGGCCCCGACCTGAACGCCAACCCCGCCGCTGGCAGGAGCGGGCGCGGCACCGGGCGCCGGTTTTGTTACAGTCGGTCCGGGTGCAGGCGCACCGCTGCCGGCAATCTGTGCCTGCTTGGTCTTACCCTCGGAGACCGCGAAGCTGGTGTCGCCGGTGCCATCGAAGGTCTTGCCGCCCGGATCCTTGGGCGCTTCCTTGTACGGGCGGCTGTCCGCCGGGACCACGCTGCCATCGGCGACCAGCGTCTGGTCAGGGTTGCGGTGCGTGACCCAGTAGATGCCGCCGACCAGCGCGCCGAGCGCGACCAGCGCGATCAGCGCAAGGCGCAGGGTGTGGCCAAGCTCGCTGCCTTCGGCCTCGTATTCTTGGTCATCGGAGCTTTCGAGCCAGGGCAGGCGCTCTTCCTCGTCGGCCAGCGCCAGCTGTTCGGTTTCCAGCGGCTCGCCGTGGGCTTCGTCCCACTCTGCGCCATCGCCATTGCCGTCTTTGTCGCCGCCGATCCCCGTCATAACTACATTTCCTCCACAGCCTCTACGCCCAGGAGGGCGAGACCATTCTTGAGAAGCTGCCCGATTTGCGCCGCAAGATAAAGCCTTGCCCCGGTCAGTTCACCATTCTGTGCCACGATGAAGCGCTTTTCCGGGCGATCATTCCCGACGTTCCAGTAAGCATGAAACGCTGCAGCCAGATCATAGAGATAAAAGGCCACGCGGTGCGGCTCGCGTGCGGCGGCAGCGGCTTCGACCAGCCGCGGGAACTGCGCGGCCATCTTGATCACCTGAAGCTCCTCTGCGCCAAGCTGATCGAGCGCGGCGTCAGAAGGCGCGCAGCCGGCCTCCGCCCCCTTGCGCAGGGTCGAGGCGATCCGGGCATTGGCGTACTGGACGTAGAATACCGGATTGTCCTTCGAGGCCTCGACCACCTTGGCGAAATC
This sequence comes from Novosphingobium sp., assembly GCA_031410955.1. Taxonomy (GTDB): domain Bacteria; phylum Pseudomonadota; class Alphaproteobacteria; order Sphingomonadales; family Sphingomonadaceae; genus Novosphingobium. The sequence continues at coordinate 2,328 of JANOAD010000103.1, forward strand.
GAAGTCCATCTGCGCTTCGGGCTTGCGCGTGAGCATGGTGAAGCGGACCACATCCTTGCCGACCTCCTGCACCACGTCGGCGAGCGTGACGAAATTGCCCGAACGCTTCGACATCTTGACCGGTTCGCCATTGCGGAGCAGCTGAACCATTTGCACCAGCTTGACTTCAAACGGCTTTTCTTTGCCCGACCCCGCTGTCAGAGCAGCCACAGCGGCCTTGATCCGCTTGACCGTGCCGGCATGGTCGGCCCCCCAGATATCGACCATGGCATCAGCGCTGGCCGCTTTCTGGAAGTGGTAGGCCAGGTCCGCGCCGAAGTAGGTCCAGCTGCCGTCGCTCTTCTTGATCGGACGGTCCTGATCGTCGCCAAACTTGGTCGAGCGGAACAGCGGCAGTTCGACCGGCTCCCAATCGTCGAGCGTCTTGCCCTTGGGCGCTTCGAGCTCGCCGTCGTAAACCAGATCATGCGCGCGCAGCCAGGCTTCGGCCTCGGCTGGTTTGCCCGCGGCTTGCAATTCAGCCTCGGAACTGAACAGGTCGTGGTGAATACCCAGCAGGGCGAGATCGACCTTGATCATCACCAGCATCGCCGCAACCGCGCGGGTGCGGAACAGCGCGAGCCATGCGCTTTCGGGGGCCGCCGCATAGGCAGCGCCGAATTCTGCCGCCAGTTCCTGCGCCACCGGAATCAGGTAATCGCCCGGATAGAGCCCTTCAGGAACCGCGCCAACCGCCTCCCCCAGCGCCTCACGATACCGCAGATGCACCGAGTGGGCGAGCACATCGACTTGCCCGCCGGCATCGTTGACGTAATATTCGCGGATCACTTTGTGACCGGCAAATTCGAGCAGGCTGGCCAGCGCATCGCCTACCACCGCGCCCCGGCAATGGCCCATGTGCATCGGTCCGGTCGGGTTGGCCGAGACATATTCAACGTTGACGGTGGTGCCCTGCCCGCGCGTGGAGCGGCCGTAGTCCGGACCGGTGGCGGCAATCGCGCGCAGCTCGGTCAGCCAGGTCGCATCATCCAGCCGCAGGTTAATAAAGCCGGGCCCGGCAATCTCGGCGCTGGTCACGCCGGGGGCCTTGGCCAGCTCAACCACCAGCGCCTCGGCTAGCGCACGCGGGTTCATTCCGGCCGGTTTAGCCAGCACCATTGCCGCGTTGGTCGACAAGTCCCCGTGGCTGGGATCGCGCGGCGGCTCAGCCGAGACGGCACTGCGGTTCAGCCCGGCCGGCAGCGCGCCCGCTGCCTCCAGCGCATCGAGCGCGGCGGAAATGTGCCCGGCAAAGGCGGCGTGGAGTGTCACAGTCTCGGTCATCCGCGCCGGTTAGCCGCTTTGGCGGCCAGCGCCAAGGGCCAGCGCTATGCTCGAGGCTTAACGCGTGGCGTTGTAGGACAGCTGGTCCTGATTGAGCTGGAAGCCGACCAGCACGTCAAACGTCGCGCGGGCGACTGCGGCCTTGACGTCAGGCTCGGTCAGCGGATCGACCGC
>JANOAD010000104.1:0-7654 GCA_031410955.1 Novosphingobium sp.
TGCGACCTCGCCGACCGCTACGGCGCGTTGACCTACCTCGACGAGGTTCATGCCGGCGGCATGTACGGCGCGCGCGGCGGCGGGATTTCGGAACGCGACGGTCTCGCCGACCGGGTCACGATCATCGAGGGCACGCTCGGCAAGGCGTTCGGGGTCATGGGTGGCTACATCGCAGCCGACCGCAAGATCATCGATGTGATCCGCAGCTACGCGCCTGGCTTCATTTTCACCACCAGCCTCTCGCCGGTGCTGGTCGCGGGCGTGCTCGCTTCGGTGCGGCACCTCAAGGCGTCGAGCGTCGAGCGCGATGGCCAGCAAGCCAATGCCGCCACGCTCAAGGCGATGCTGCGCGAGGCCGGCCTGCCAGTGATGGCATCGACCACCCATATCGTGCCGGTGATGGTCGGCGATCCGGTCAAGGCCAAGACTATCGCCGACATCCTGCTCGCCGAATACGGGATCTACGTCCAGCCGATCAATTACCCGACCGTGCCGCGCGGGCTTGAACGACTGCGCTTCACCCCCGGCCCGGCCCACACCGAGCCGATGATGCGCGGCCTGACCGAGGCGCTGACCGAGATCTGGCAGCGGCTCGACCTCGCGCTCGCTGCTTAACCCCGATTTACCGCGATTCCGGCTGGACCGGCGTCAGGAATCCGTTACGACTCCCGCCGGGCGCCCCGCACCGGGGTACGGCAGGCAATCGCAGGGTTGCCACTGTTTTGTGGGAGTGAAGCATGGCAACCGATTGGGCCGCAGACGTAAAGAAATATGAAGCCAAGGCCGATGACGCGGTCATCGCCGGGATCGTGCGCTATTGCGGGATTGCCCTGCGCAACCGCGATTCCTCGCTGGTCTCGTTCAGCGACAAGGCCGAGACCGACCGGGTCCGCAACAATTTCCTCAAGAAGAAGCTGGGCCTGACCCAAAGCGATGCCGTGCTCGATGCCGCGATCGCCAAGGTCGGCGAACGGATGAAGGCCGACCGCACCAAGAACCGCGTGACCGTCTATTACCTGCTTGCCGCGGATCTGGGCCAGCTCGGCCAGTTCGCCAAGGCGGCACCGGCCGCGAAGAAGGCTCCTGCGACCAAGACCACCAAGGCCGCTGCGCCGGCCAAGGCCCCTGCGGCAAAGGCAGCTGGCGCCAAGGCTCCTGGAGCCAAGTCTGCCGCAACCAAGGCCGCGCCCAAGGCTGCGGCAACCAAGCCCGCAGCGGTGAAGGCCGCCGCCATGGCTCCGGTCAAGGCGGCTCCGGCGGCCAAGGCGCCTGCCAAGAAAGCTGCGGCAGCGCCTGCCAAAAAAGCCGCGGCTCCGGCCAAAAGGGCCGCCGCCCCTGCGAAGAAGGCGGCGGCTCCAGCGAAGAAGCCTGCGGCGGCAGCGAAGCTGGTCAACAAGCCGGCCGCCAAGGTCGACGCTGCGGTCGAAGCGGTCAAGGCCGCCCCGGCTGCGACGATGGCCGTTGCGGCCGGCGCAGCAGCTGCAGTTGGAGCGGCGGCGACCGGCGCTGCCAGCATGGTCAAGGACGCCGCCAGTGGCACCGCCGACAAGGTCGCAGCCGCCATGCCTGCGGCAAGCAAGCCCGCACCCGCAGCTGCGTCGCCTGCCGATGACGGGTCGGAAATGAATTGGCTGTGGTGGGTGATCGGGCTGGCCGTGCTGGCCTTCCTCGCCTGGTGGTGGTTCTCCTCGCGCAACCCGGACGCTACCGAAGCCAACACCGCTGAAGCGGCAGCAAGCGCGGCTGCTTCCGACGTCGGCACCGACCTCGCCGCCGCGCCCGCCGAAAACACCGTCCCCATCCCGCAGGGTGCCGGCGTGACCAGCGAAATGCGCGACGGCAAGCCGGTGGTGAAGGTTTATTTCGACAGCGGCGCGACTGGCGTGACCCCGGCATTTGCGGCGACTGCTGGCGGCCTCAAGTCATGGCTCGATACCCATTCGGGATCGACCCTCGCGGTCTCGGGCTACAGCGACCCGAGCGGCAACGCTGCGGCCAATGCCGAGCTGGCCAAGCAGCGCGCGCAGGCGGTGCAGTCCGCACTGGTGACTGCGGGAATCCCCGCCACCAGTGCCGCGCTGGTCAAGCCTGACCAGGTCGTCGACGCCACCGCCGCCAAGGATGCGGCGCGCCGGGTCGAAGTCGTCGTAAAGTAAACAGCGGCCACTACGGCCCAACGAAAAGGGGCGGCTGCCAGCCTGGCAGTCGCCCCTTTCGTTTGCGGATAGCGGCGCCGGTTAGCGCAGCGAGACCACGTTGTCGCTCTGGCGCGGATCGCGGCGGTTACCGATGTACTGGCTCGCCATCGGCTCGTCCCCGGCCTCGATCGCCGTGGCCTGCCCGAAACCGTTGAACGCGGTCTTCATTGCTGCGCCATAGGCTCCAAGCATGCCAATCTCGACATAGTCGCCTGCAGACACATCGACCGGCAGGAGGAAGGGCCCTTCCATGTAATCGGCATCGTCGCAGGTCGGGCCGTAGAACGAATAGGGCTTCAACTGCTCGCTGCGGCCCTCGCTGAGGCTCCGCACCGGAAAGCGCCAGCCGACATGCGCGGCATCGTACAGCGCACCGTAGGCCCCGTCGTTGATGTACAGCTCGTCATCGCGGGTCTTCTCGACCCGGACGATCAGCGAGTTGTACTCGGCGCAGAGCGCACGGCCGGGTTCGCACCACAGTTCGGACGAATAGCTGACCGGCAACGATTCGGCGGCGCGGTGAATCGCCCCGAAGTAATCTTCGAGCGGCGGCGGCTCCATCCCCGGATAGATCGAGGGGAACCCGCCGCCGACATCGATGATGTCGACCGTGACCGCCGCATCGACGATCGCCGCGCGGACGCGTTCGAGCGCCTGGACGAAGGCGAACGGGGTCATTGCCTGCGATCCGACATGGAAGCAGACGCCAAGCCAGTCCGCTACCTGGCGGGTCGCCTGGAGTAGCGCTCCGGCATCGGCCAGGTCGATCCCGAACTTGGAGGCCAGACTCAGCTCGGAATATTCCGAAGAGACGCGCAGCCGTACGCACAGCCGCAGGTCTTCTGCCGTGGTGCCATCGGCTTGCGCAGTCGCATCGACGATCTTGGCCAGTTCGTCGTGGCTATCGAGGCTGAAGGTGCGCACGCCGTGGACCAGATAGGCCTCGGCAATCGCGCTCTTCGACTTGACCGGGTGCATGAAGCACAACACCGCTTCGGGCAGCGCTGCGCGGACCAGCCGCACCTCGGCGATCGAGGCGACGTCGTAATGCGTGATCCCCGCCTCCCACAGCACATTGAGGAGCTCTGGCGACGGGTTGGCCTTCACCGCATAGAGCGAGGTGCCCGGGAACTTCTCGACAAAGAAGCGGGCAGCGCGCGCGGCGGCGTGCGGGCGATTGAGAATAACGGGTTCGTCGGGCGAAAGAGCCCGAACTACAGCCGATGCGTCAGGATACTGGTGCAACTCAAGGGACCCCCAATAGGCCTTTCGGCCAGGTAACACGATAACGAAGCTGCCTTGCGGTTATTGGAAGTCCCCATGGGGCAGCGGGGGGTCGCTATAAATTGTGCGATGTGAACTGCAAGTGAAAATGCATGGGTTTAGCGGTGAAACCTAGCCCTGCATGAGATGGTCCGAAACGGCACGGAACGCCGGCAAGGTCGCCGGGTCGATCATCGTGTTCGCGGCGATCGGGTGCGAGCCGAAGCGGGCGATCACCACCTCGGCCACGGGATCGACATAGATCGCTTGGCCGTGGATCCCGCGTGCTGAAAAAGCGCCGTGATTTCCGGGCATTGACCACCACTGGCTCTTGTAGGAGCAGTCCGGCAGATAGGCATATCCAGCGGGCGCGAAGGCGTCTTTGCTGCCCCCGGCCTTGATCCCGGCTACCACCTCGCGGGCGATCGCCTGGCCGCCGTTGCCGTGCCCATCGCAGCGCATCGTTTCACCGAATCGCGCCATGTCGCGCAGCACCGGATTGAGCCCGCCGCCGGCAAACGGCATGCCGGTCGAATCGGTCAGGAAATCGGCATCCTGTTCCATCCCCAGCGGCACCCAGATTCGCTCGGACAAGAGCTTGTCGATTCGCGTGCCGGTGGTGCGCGCGACGATCCAGCCGAGCACCTCGGTGTTGCAGGTGCGGTAGGTGAACCGCTCGCCATGGGTGCCGCTTTTTCGGATCGTCGGCAGAAAGGCATAGACGTCGGTCTCGCCGGTGTAGCCCGCCGGACGCGGGGTCAGCCCCAGCGCATTGCTCATCGCGCCGATGCCCGAGGTTGGGTCGGTATACTCTTCGGAGAAATCGAGCGCGGTGGTCATGTCGAGCACCTGCCGCAGCGTGGCATCGGCGAAGCCGCTGCGAGCCAATTCGGGGATCAAGTCGCCAACCGGCGCCGCCGGATCGAGCCGTCCCTCGGCGATCAGCATCTCGGCCAGCGTGCCGACATAGCTCTTGGTCACCGAAAAGGCGATGTGGGTGCTGTCGGGCTGGGTTACCCCGAAGTAGCGTTCATAGACAATGGTGCCCCGTTGCAGCACCAGGATCGCATCGGTGAAATTGGCGGCGAGCGATTCCTCCCAGGTCAGCGTGCGGCCATCGTCGAGCGTCTGGAACTGCACCGCATCGAGATCACCGCGCAGCGCCACCGGCAGATCCCACATCGGCCCCGTCCCGCGCGCCACCCGTGCGGTGGGGAGGAACTCGCGCATGTTCGAATAGGCATAGCGGTGCATCGGGAAGCGCATGTGATCCGCCCGTTCCCAGGCGAGCCGCTTGTCCGGCGCGGGCGGCAGGCCCTGCTGCCAGCCCATGGCGACGGGATCGGAGGAGTAGGCATCGAGAATTATCGGATCGTCAGTCATGGTTTTCGTTTCGCCGCCAGCAAACTACTATTTAGGGAAGACTTCTTTGTTGGCTGCGGCCTGCACACTGAACAGAACGCGCAAATTCTGCCGCAGATTCAGCCAGGTGATGCCATCGTCGAGCACTACGTAGCGGGTGAAGCCGACCGTCTTGTCTTCCTTGTCCCACCAAGTGCTGATCGCCGCTTCCTTGAGATTGGCCTTGTTGATGCCATCTGCCGTGACCGTATCGTCAGAATCGTACCGGACCTGCATCATCACGCCTTGGCATCCGGGAACGCCTTTTACATCGCAGGCCGTGCCGATGAGCACGAACACCAGCCCTTCCTTGGTTTTTCCCCGCACACTGGGCGCTTCAAATGGATGCATCGCATCGATGGTGTGTCCTTCAGCCAGCACCAGCGCGCGCAAATCGGCTTCGGTGACCCACTTGACGATCGTTGTGGAGGCGCGCGCCGACGCCGCCGGTTTGGTGTTGGACTGCGCTTGCGCGCTGCCGATCGAAGTCATGGCGATCGTGGCCGCCAGGATCGAAACGAAAGTTTTCATGATTGCCCCCATCCGCTACCCCTGCGGGAGGCTAGGCTCCGCCCGGTGGCATGGCAAGCGCTCAACTCAGCCGGTCGCGGAAGTCCTCGTAAGCGAAGCGTTTTATGCATTCGAGGCTGTCGGTGTCCGAATCCCATAGCCAGATCGAGGGCAGCGGCACGCCATTGAACGTAGTGGTCTTGACCATCGAATAGTGCGCCTGATCGAGGAAGGCGAAGCGCTGGCCGACGCGCGGGCCGGAGGCAAAGCGGTAGTCGCCGATCACGTCTCCGGCGAGGCACGACGGCCCGCCGACGCGGACCGCGCCGCCCTGCCCTTCATCGACCGCCTGTTCGTCGTGCGGCAATTCGCCCAGCATCGCCGGGCGGTAAGGCGCTTCGATCACGTCGGGCATGTGGCAGGTTGCTGAAATGTCGGTGATCGCAACTGGCATGCCGTTGTCGCCCAGATCGAGCAGCGTGCCGACCAGGATCCCTGCGTCAAGCGCCACCGCCTCGCCCGGTTCGAGGTAAACCTCCGCGCCGGTATCGTCTTTCAGATCGAGCAGGAACTGGACCAGCTCGTCGCGCTGATAGTCCGCGCGGGTGATGTGGTGCCCGCCGCCCAGATTGATCCAGTCGAACTGGCCGAACCACGGCTCGAGGTAGTCGAACGCCACGTCCCAGGTTTCACGCAGCGGTTCAAAGTCCTGCTCGCACAGCGTGTGCATGTGCAGGCCGTCGATCAGCTCGAAATGCTCGTCCTCAAGCTGGTCGATCGGAAACCCGAGCCGCGAGTGCGGGGCGCAGGGGTCATAGCGGGGAACCTCGCCGGTGGGGTGGAGCGGATTGATCCTCAGGCCCACGTCGAAAATCTCACCCCGGTCGCGCGCCGCCGCGATGATCGCGCTGCAGCGCACGATCTGCTGCGGCGAATTGAACACCACATGGTCGGACAGCCGCAGGATCTCGTCGAGGTCTTCGGGCTTGTAAGCGGCGCAGTAGGTGGTGATCTCGCCATCGTAGAACTCCCCCGCCAGCCGCGCTTCCCACAGCCCCGAGGTGCAGACCCCGTCGAGGTATTCGCCGATAATCGGCGCAGTCGACCACATCGAAAAGGCCTTCAAGGCGGCGAGCATCTTGATCCCGGCGCGATCGCGGACATCGGCGAGCACCGCGAGGTTCGCCCGCAGCCGCGCGGCATCGACCACGAACGCGGGGCTATCGACCCGGGAAAGGTCGAATTGGGCGAAGGCGCCTGGGTCTCCGGCTCTGGTCAACATAGTCTTCTCAACCCAAACCAATCATTACTAAGATGGAAAAAGAGCGCGCACTAAGTGATGAAACAGCGAGCTTCGAAAAAATGCAGGAACCAAAATCAATACGATCAACAGGCTCACATCAATTAAAAGTATAATTCCAACACACCCCAAATACTCAATAAAAATGTTTAATTCGCCGCCATCACGAAGATATGACAGTGCGTTGGAGTGGGACTCTTTTAGTCCTTCAAACGGTTCCTCGCTCCAATCAAATTTTATGTTGCTAAGATAATTTTCTAAGCCACCCTTGTCATTCATAAATGAGAACCAGACAAACGCTAATGGGATGGTGCAGAAAAGAAACACATTGAAGAGTAATTTTATGATGTTTTCATATAGAAAATACAGCGTAAATACATAGATATTGAGCGCGAATTTACTTAGAAATACAGGGATGCGCAATACATATCCAATGAGGTCGAACACTTTACATTTATCCCATTGATGGAAATTACCAGTATTTCAAAACTCAACCGGCCCGTCCAATTCCTTCACCTGCCACGGCAGCCCTTGCGTATTCAGCATGTCCATGAACGGATCGGGGTCCAGCTGTTCCATGTTGAACACGCCCGCGCCGCTCCAAACGTCCTGCATCACCAAAGCCGCGCCGATCATGGCGGGGACGCCGGTGGTGTAGCTGATCGCCTGGTTGCCGGTTTCGGCATAGGCTTCTTCGTGATCGCAGATCTGGTAGATGTAGAAGGTCTTCTCGCCGCTCCCATCGAGCGCTTCGCCGGTGGCGATATCGCCGATGTTGGTCTTGCCCTTGGTGGTCGAGCCGAGGGTTTCGGGCTTGGGCAGCACCGCGGCGAGGAATTGCAGCGGGACGATCTCGCGCCCCTGATACAGCACCGGATCGATCCGGGTCATGCCGACGTTCTGCAGCACGGTCAGGTGGGTGATGTAGGCATCGCCGAAGGTCATCCAGAAGCGCGCGCGTTCCAGTTCGGGGATGAATTTC
>JANOAD010000105.1:0-1678 GCA_031410955.1 Novosphingobium sp.
CCAGGCGCTGCAGCTGTTCGGCGGGTACGGCTACCTCAAGGACTATCCGATCGAACGCTTCTGGCGCGACCTGCGCGTCCATTCGATTCTTGAGGGGACCAATCAGGTGATGCGGATGATCGTCGGCCGGGACCTGCTGCGGCAATGAGCGACGAGATCCTGGTCAGCCGCGAGGGCAGCGCGGGATTCCTCTCGCTCAACCGCCCGGCCGCGCTGCACGCGCTGACCCTGCCGATGTGCCATGAGATGAGCTCGGCGCTGAGCGAATGGCGTGATGATGCCGGGGTCGAGGCGGTGATCATCGATCATGCCGAGGGCCGGGGCTTTTGTGCTGGCGGCGATATCACCTTCCTGCGCAATTCCGCGCTCAACGATGGCGGTGTCTCGGGACGCCAGTTCTTCCACGACGAATACCAGCTCAACCACCAGATCTTCACCTACCCCAAACCGGTGGTCGCCTTCATGGACGGGATCACGATGGGCGGCGGGGTCGGCATTTCGCAGCCCGCACGGTTCCGCGTGGCAACCGAGAACACCCGGCTCGCCATGCCCGAAACCGGGATCGGGCTGTTTCCTGACGTCGGCGGCGGTTGGTACCTGTCGCGCCTGCCCGGGCGGATCGGCCAGTTCCTCGCGCTGACCGGCGCGCGACTTGACGGGGCCGAGTGCAAGTGGGTCGGCCTCGCCACGCATTACCTGCCGCACGATGCTCTGACCGAAGCCAAGGCACGGATTGCGGCGGGACACGAACCGGGCGGGGTCTTGTCAGCGCTGGCGGTTACGCCCCCGGTGGCGCGGATCGAGGCCAATGCGATGCAGATCGCCCGGCACTTCGCCTCGGACCGGTTCGAGGACATTATCGCCAGCCTCGAAGCCGACAACAGCGACTGGGCGGCCAAGGAACTGGCCACCTTGCGCACCAAGAGCCCGCAGACCTGCAAGGTCGCGCTTCGGCAACTGGCGGAAAGCGCCAAACTCAGCGACTTTGCTGAGAACATGATCATGGAATACCGCATCGCGTCGCGCGTCTTGACCCGGCCCGATTTCGCCGAGGGCGTACGCACGGTGATCGTCGACAAGGATGGCGCGCCCAAGTGGGACCCGGCGACGCCCGAAGGCGTGTCGGGCGAACTGATCGACAGCATTTTCGCGCCCCTGCCCGATGGCGAGGAGTGGAAACCACTATGAGTCTCCCCATCGACTTGCGATGGGGAGGTGGATCGCCCGAAGGGCGAGACGGAGGGCCCTCCGCCTCGCCGAATTGCCCCTCCGTCAGCCCGCTTCGCGGCCTGCCACCTCCCCATCGCAAGTCGATGGGGAGAATCTAGGAATGACCATGACCTACGAAACCATCCTCACCGAAACACGCGGGGCGGTCACGCTGATCACGCTCAACCGCCCGGCCTCGCTCAACGCGCTCAACTCGGCGGTGCTCGAAGAACTGATCAGTGCCTTCGCCGCCTACGAAGCCGATCCCGCCCAGCGCTGCGCGGTGCTCACCGGCGCGGGTGAAAAGGCCTTTGCCGCGGGTGCCGACATCAAGGAAATGGCCGACAAACCGGCGGCCGATTTCTATGCCCGGGACTTCTTCAGCCGCTGGACCAGCCATCTGGTAAAAACCACCCGCAAGCCGTGGATTGCGGCGGTCAACGGCTTTGCGCTGGGCGGCGGGTGCGAA
>JANOAD010000106.1:0-12971 GCA_031410955.1 Novosphingobium sp.
GCGATGGCCCGGGTATAGGGCACCGGGGCGCGCACACTGGCGGTCTGCACCGCGATCGCGCTGTCGCAGGGGAGGTAATGCGTCCAGTCGTCGAACCCGGCATGCAGCGCGCCTTCGATCAGCAGCGCGCGGAAACCGGTGCAGTCGATGAACAGGTCGCCCGCGATGCGGCGATCGCCGTCGAGCCGCAGCGCGGCGATGTTGCCGCACTCTCCATCCAGTTCGACCTCGGCGATCCGGCCTTCGATCCGCACTGCGCCGTCGGCTTCGGCGCGCTTCCTGAGGAACGCGGCATAGAGAGAGGAATCGAGCTGGTAAGCGTAATTCATCCGGTCTTCGGGAAGATGCGCGAACTTGCCCGCGAGCGCCGCTTTCAACTCCAGGCAGTAATCGTCGTAGCTGTGCGTGTGGCCGTTCTGCAGGCCGTGCATCCAGAAATGCTGGAACCCTGCAGCCCAGTGATCCTTGCCGGTCATCCCGAACGAATGGAAATAGCTCTCGCCCTGGTCCTTCCAGTTCTCGAACTTGATGCCCAGCTTGAAGGTAGCCTGGGTGGCGCGCATGAATTCGGCTTCGTTGATCCCGAGCAGCCGGTTGAACAGCACGATCGGCGGGATCGTGCTTTCGCCCACTCCGATCGTGCCGATCGCATCGGATTCAACTAGCGTCAGTTCGATCGCGTCGCCCAGGGTCCCGGCGAGCGCGGCCGCTGCCATCCAACCAGCGGTGCCGCCGCCCGCGATCACCACGCGCAGCTTTGCCGGCGCGCTCATCGCGACAGGCTCCGCAAGAGCTTGGCGCGGATCTGCCCGGCGCTTTCGGCATTGAGCGGGGCAAGGATGCCGCGCGCTTCGAGGGGAAGGTGCTGGGTCACATCGGCTCCATTGGCAAAGACGTAATGATCGAACAGTGCGCGCCAGCGGGCCTTGTCGGCCTCCGGCAGGTCGCGCAGGGCAAGGATCGTGTGGAACAAGGCATCCTCAGGCTGGCCAAGGTAGCTGGGCACGTCGCGCCACCAGTAATTGACTAGCACGTTGAACGGCGCGAGCCCTTCGACATGATGCCACCACAGCGAGGGCACGAAGACCGCGTCGCCCGGCTCAAGTTCGGCGACCTGCGCTTGCGCCAGCGCCTCGGCAAAGCGCGGGAAGCGCTCCAGATCGGGCGCGCCGAAATCGACCATCGAGACCGGCCGCCCGGCGGGGGTGTTCTCGAGCGGACCAAGGTAGAGATTGGCGAACTGCTCAGGCGGGAACAGCGTGAAGCGCCGCTTGCCCACCGCGCAGACCGCAATGTTGTTGGGCACGTCGTTGTGCGCGGCGATGCGCGTGTGGGTCCCGATCCAGATCGATTCGATTGGGCGGCGTGTCCCCAGCGGCAGCCGGTTGGCTTCGGCCAGCCCGGTGAAATAGTCGCCCATGTCGACCGACGAGAGGTAGATCGCCGGGGCCTCGGGCTTGTCCTCGTTGGCACCGATCTCTTCGAGGATCTGGCGCAGCGGACCGTTGGCCATGCGGAAATTGAAGCCCATCGCTTCATCGTAGAACAATCGCTCGCCGCCGCCCGATAGGCCGATGTTGACCGGGAAAGCACGGTCACGGGCGTGTGCGACGAGGTATTCCCGCGCCTTGGCCCCGCTTTCGAGCCCCGCTGCGACCAGCGGCCAGTCGCACGCCAGACCGCGCACCACAAACGGCGCATCGGCAACACGCAGCCGCGCATCGAGATCGCCGGGGGTCAGCGCCTCCTCGGCCACGTGGGGCAGGCCCGCGGCAAGGCTGGCAGTGTCAGCCATTGCTCCGCAGGTTCTTGCGCCGCACCAGCTTGGCCAGGTTGCCGAGTGAGGCCAGTGCCATGTAGATCGGCTCAAGGTGACCCGCGGCGTGGAGCTCGGCCAGGACCGCTGGTTCGAGCGCGGCCAGCTTTGCTTCGTCGATCAGGTGATAGCCGACCAGCCGGTGCATCGCGCCGCTGTCGAGTGTTACGTCCATCGAGAAGGGCTCAAGGAGCTCGTAGCGGGCCAGCGCCGCCAGAAAGTCCCCGCTCGCCCGGTAGCCTTCGTCGAGTGCACCGAGCAGGCCGGCAACTTCCTCGAGGTACGGGGTCTGCTGGCCGTGCTCGTCGAACACCCGCATGCCCTCGCCGTTCGCCGAAATGCGCGGATGGGCCATGTCGATGTGGACCTGCGACGGACCTGCTTCGTCTTGCGGACGGCCGACCAGGAACGGCTGGACGGTCATTGCCAGCGGGCGGCAGGTGGCGTCCCAGCCTTGTTCGCCAAGGTAGAGGTTTTCGCCTTGTTCGAAGCCGAACAGCGCGAGCGCCCCGAAACTGCGCGCTTCGGCATCATAGCGGAACAGGATCGGGTATTCGCACGCGAGCCGACGGAACTCGGCCGGGACCGCCAGGCAGGCCATTACGCCATCGCCCAGCGCGCTGCCCGCACCGGTGCTGATGCGCAGCTGGCCGTGATCGGCTGGGCTCAGGATCTGGTGGCTGGTCATGGTCAGGCCGTTCGTCTTTCTTCGTGGGCGGGCGCAAGCGCGCCAAGATAGGTGCGGTTGCCGGGCAGACCGGCGAGCATAGCCCGCGCCCGCTCGCGCACTTCGGCAAGGCGCGCCACCGCCGTGGCGAGCGGCGTCTTGCTGGCTGCGTGCGGCGGCCCGGCCATCCCGTAAAGCACATATTGCTGGCTAGCGGCGGGAAAAATCTCTTCGAAATCGGGGAAGTCGCGCGGTGAGGGTGGCTGTTCGGCCCACAGGGCGAGGTTCTCCGCCAGCCGCGCGGGAATCGTATCGGCGGCTCGCTGTGCCAGCCAGTACGGTTCGCTGCGCTGGCTCAGCACATAGTGCAGCTTGAGGAACTCGACGATCCGCTCCCAGCGATAGCGGAAGCGTTCGTTGTAGCGGTCGGCATGGATGTCCATCGCTTGCCTGCTCATCGGCAGCGCATCGGCCAGCGCGCGCAGCGACAGCTCGATCATCACGATCGCCGACGCCTCGAGCGGTTCGATGAAGCCTGCAGAAAGCCCGATCGCCACGCAGTTGCCTTGCCAGAAGCGGGCGCGATGCCCGGTGCGGAACGTGAGCAGCCTGGGAGCCAGCGCTGCGGTATCGCTGCCCGGAACCGACCGCTGCACATAATTGCGCAGGATTGCATCGGCGCGCTCATCCGAAAGATGGCGCGCGCTGTAGACGCAGCCGATTCCGCGCCGGGTGGGCAGGGCAATATCCCAGAGCCAGCCTGCTTCGTGCGCGGTCCCGATGGTGACCGAGGGCACGTCGCTATCGGGGGCCGTCGGGACTTGGACGGCGAGCGCGCGGTCGTTGAAAGACACGTCGGACCGGTCGATCCAGTCTACGCCGCAATGCCCGCCGATCAGCAGAGCGGCCTGGCCGCTGCAATCGACAAACAGGTCGGCGGCGAGGCTCGTCCCATCGTCAAGCTCCAGTGCCGCGATCTGGCCTGTCTCGCCTGCGCGGACCGCAACGACCTTTGCTGCAATCCGGTGCACCCCCAGCCGCTGGGTGGCATGGCTTGCCAGCAGCGCCGCAAAATTCCCGGCATCGAGATGGTAGGCGTAGTTCAGCGCCCCGGCATAGTCCGGCATGGCGCGCTGGCGCGGGGCCAGGTTCGCCGCCGAAACCGCGACCTGCGCGGTCATGGCTGCGGCAAAGGGCTGGTCCCCGTCCTGCGCGGCCCAGGCGGCGATCAGATCGCTCATTTGGCCCGCTGGCGGCAGGGTAAAGGGGTGGTAGTAGCTGTCCCCTTCTGTGCCGCTGACCCAGCCGTCGAAGCGCGAACCTTGCTTGAATGAGGCGTCGCACGCGGTGAGGAATTCGGCCTCGGGGATACCGATTGTCGCCAGCGTCTCGCGCATGGTCGGCCAGGTGCCTTCGCCGACGCCAATGGTGGGGATGTCGGGCGCTTCGACCAACGTGATCTGCAGCCCGGGATGCCGCGCGGCAAGCACGCAAGCCGAAAGCCAGCCCGCGGTGCCGCCGCCCACGATCGCAATCTGATTAATCCCGTCGGTCATCGGACCATCACCAAGCCAATTGTCAGCCCCAGAATGCGGAAAAGGAGCCGCCCCGGCAAGCGGTGCGGCTCCCTATTTTCCTTGCCTGAGCAAATCAGGCTCCTGATCAGAACGTTAAGCGCACCCCGGCAGCGTAGCGGGCATAGCCCGGCGCGGCGAAGAACACGGTCTGATCGTTGCGCTGGTGGCCGCGGCGATCGGCGTTGGTCACGTTGATCCCTTCAACGAACACCGTCGCGCCCTTGCGGAACTCCCAGCTCGCGCTGACATCGAACTGGCCATAGGGATTGACGTAGTAAGGATCGAACCCGTAGCCCGCCAGGAACCCGTCACGCCAGTTGTAGGCGACGCGGGCCTGGATCCCGTTCTTGTCGTAGTAGAGCACCGCGTTCGCGCTGTCGGAAACCCCGTTCACCGCGAACTGCGTTGCGGTGTAGCGCAGGGTGTTGTCGAACTTGGTGTCGCTGCGTACGATCGTGTAGTTCAACTGCGTACCGAACCCGGTGTTCCAGAAGCTGTGCTGGATGGCGAATTCGAAGCCGTGCAGGTTCGCAACCTTGCTGCTGTTGCCCGGCTGCGTGGTGGTGAAGACCACCGCCGGATCGTTCGGCTGGCCGATGATGCCCTGCGGCACGGCACCGTTGAACTGGACCACGCTTGGATTGTTGACCGCCAGCCAGGCGAGGATCTGGGCGAAGCCCGGATTTCCGCCCAGTGCCGCGCGCGCCGCGTTGGCCGCCGCGCCGGTCGAGGGGTTGGTCAGGCTGAAGAGCGGTTGCTGCACCGTCACGTTGGCGATGAAGTTGCTGACTTCCTTATGGAAATAGCCAACCGAGATGTAGCTTTCCTTACCGTAATACCATTCGGCCGAGAGATCGATGTTCTTCGACTTGTAGGGCAGCAAATTGGGGTTACCGCTCGACGCGGTGCTCCCGCCGCCGGGACGCAGCGGCTGGTTGACCTGGATCCCGCCCTGCATGCTGGCATAGTCGGGCCGGGTGATGGAGTGGCTGTAGGACGCGCGCAGCTTGACATTGGTCATCGGCGTGATGTCGAGATCGATCGCCGGCAGCCAGTTGCTGTAATGCCCCTTGAGCGTGGTGGTCGCACCCGCGCTGAAGCTGCGGATACCGATTTCGTTGTCCGAAACCCAGACGGTGCCCGAAGGAACCGGCGTCAGCGCGGACGAGGAAATATCGGTGGTCTCATAACGGGCCCCGAAGCGCAGCTTGGCGCGCACGGTGCCGATGTCGAAGGTGTGGTTCGACTGGAGATATGGCGCGAGTGACGATTCCCGGATGTGCCGGTCGGCCTGGAAGTTCGCCAGGCAGGTTCCCGGCGCTGCGCTGCCGTTCCACGGACGACTGCAGATCCCCATCTGGCTTTCGAGCAGCGTGATCAGTCCGACGGTGTCGATCTGGAAGTAGTTCGGAATGATACCCGTTGCATTCGACCCTTCCATCCCGGCAAGCCGCGGGGGCAGGCCAGTCAGCGTGTAGAGGCTATCGGGGGTCTGCGCCGCGCTGAGCGTACCGCCCCAGCTGTCACTCTGGAGGAAGCCATAAGCCGAGCGCACCTTGTTCTCGGTATAGGTCGCGCCGAAATCGAGGCTGTCGATAAACGAGGCGTCGAAGTCCCAATGACCCTTCATCGACACTTCGTCGATCGTGTCCTTCATGTAGGCGTTGCGGAACGCATTGCCCGCCGGACGGATGTTCGCCGCGGTGATTTCAGACCCCGGATACATATTGACCGAAATCACCGGCATGGCATGCGTGAAATCAACCGTCTGGTTCTTAACCCCGAAGATCGCGCTGCCGATGGCGATGTTGCTGCCGTAAGGCGAGTTCGGCTTGCTTTCAGCAGTCGAATGATGCGCGTCGAATTCGAAGTGCAGCGGGCCGTCGCCGTCATAGCGCAGATTCAAGCCGATCGACTTGTTGATCGAGCGGTTCTTGGCGACAGCTCCGGTGATCGCAAGATCCTTGCCTTCACCAGGGCCGAAGGCTTCCGAATAGAAGTTCGGCCCCGCAGCAGGACCGTTGGTCCAGCTGCTGGTGGTGTTGTTGTGGTTGAACCACACGCCGATGCTGTTGGTGCGGGCATCGATGGTGTTCTGCGAATAGGTGTAGTCGAGCACCGCCTGGAAACTGTCGGTGGGCTTGATCTGCAGCACCGCCTGACCGTTGATCCGCTCGCGCGTGATGTCGGTGAAATCATACCCGGCGTTCTGGGTCACCTGATAGACGTCGGTCGCCTTCGGGTGGTTGGTCACCTGGGCGAAGTTGCCGCGCCAGTCGTTGGCATCGACCGGAAGCGAGCCCCAGTTATTCTCGTTGCCAAGGTAGCCTTCGCGCCAGCCGGCGTTGAACTGCGCCAGGCTCGCGCGGCGCTTTTGATAGGTGCCGGTGATCAGGATGCCCCAGGTGTCATCGGCAAAGGTCTTGCTGATGATGCCCGAAACTTCGGGGGTGATATTGGTACCTTCGAAGGTGTGGTCATAGACACCCTTGACTGCCAGGCTGCCCTTGAAGCCGGGGCGATCGAGCGGGCGCGGGGTTTTGATGTTGATCACCGAGCCGATGCCGCCGGTCGGCAGGCTGGCGCGGCCCGACTTGTAGACTTCGACCCCGGCGATGCCTTCGGCGGCGAGGTTGGCGAAGTCGAAGCTGCGCGAGGCCGGGGCTTCGCAGCAGCTGCCCAGACCCGAAGCGGGCATCTGGCGGCCATTCAGCAGCACCAGGTTGAAGTCGGGGCCGAAGCCGCGAACGGTGACCTTGGAGCCTTCGCCGCTGTTGCGATCGATCGAAACGCCGGTGATGCGCTGCAGCGCCTCGGCGAGGTTGGTGTCGGGGAACTTGCCGATGTCTTCGGCCGAGATTGCATCGACCACGCCCTGCGAATCGCGCTTGACGTCCATCGAATCGCGCAGCGACTTGCGAATGCCTGAAACGACGATTTCATCGCCGACCGGTTCGTCGCTCGCAGCAGCGACCTGCGCCAGCGCCGGCTGTGCCACACAACCGATGGCCAGAACCGAAGCGCCGATCAACAGACGACCGAAGCTGCTCTTACGCGAATCACTCATCAGCGATTTCCCTCCCAGAAAAGCGCGCGTTTTGTGCGCTGCTTGCTAAATGTGAACGTTCACCTAAATGATAACGTTCACTCGGTCAAGATGCGAACCGAGACTTTCCCCTGCAAGCGGCGCTGGCTTGATGGCAGGATACCGGCGGAAAATGCAAGGCCGACTTGGGCGTATGTGGGAGGCTCAGGCCTTGGCTGCGGGCACTGCAGGGCTCACAGGGATTGCCTTGGGCTTTTCGGGCATCAAGGCCTTAACCGTCAGCTGCCAGGCTGAAAGCGCCAAGACCCCTGCAAGCAGCGGCTGGAGCAGCTTGTCCGAGGCCTTGGTCGAGAGCAGGCTGCCGACAATCACCCCGGGGATCGATCCGATCAGCAGGTTGATCAGCAGCACCGTGTCGACATCGCCGATCAGCCAGTGACCGGTGCCCGCGATCAGCAGCAGAGGCACCGCGTGGGCGATGTCCGAACCGACGATCCGCACCATCTGCATGCGCGGGTAGAGCATCAGCAGCACGGTCACCCCGATCGCCCCGGCACCGACCGAGGACACCGTCACCGCTACTCCGATCACCGCGCCCAGCACCGTGGTTCCGGCGATCACTTTGAACTGCGGGTCGAGTGGATCGAGATCGTGGGCGTAGCTGACCAGCCGGTTGCGGAAGAAAACCGCGAACGAGGTAACCATCAGCAGCGCGGCAAGGGTCAGCAGAATCACGTGCTCGGCCGAGGCACCCACCTTGCCCACCCATGACAGCACCAGCAGCGTCAGCAGCGATGCCGGATCTGCCCAGCGCGAGGCGCCGGACAATCTTCCAGTCGACCGTCTCGCGCCAGCCGTGCACCGCCGAACCGGTGATCTTGGTGACCGCGGCATAGAGCAAGTCGGTGCCCACCGCGGTCTGCGGGCTGACCCCGAACATCAGGACCAGCAGCGGGGTCATCAGCGAGCCGCCGCCGACCCCTGTCAGACCCACCAGCATGCCCACCAGCAGTCCGGCCGCGGCATGCAGAAGGTCCAGCTGCCCCAACGACATCGTCAAACTTCCTCCCGTGCGGCGGATCTGCCCGCCCGCGTTCTAACCGCACGGAAACGGAAGTGCGCGCTAGGATGCCTACCCGAAACTAAAGGAAAGCTAGCGGCTGGACACGATCTGCCAAGGGAAATCGGCTGCGGTCGACGTGCCGTCAGGCCGGTTCGTCCGGTGCGGCGCCAATGTGCGCGGCCCCGCGCCTGCGCGCCAGAAGTTCCTGCCTGTGCCGTTCGCGGTAACCCTCGCGCTGCGCCTCGCTACGTTCATGATAGCAGGCCGGGCAGCTCGCGCCCTCTTCGAACTGGGGTGAGGCGCGATCCCCCGCATAAACCGGGCGGCGACAGGCGCGGCACAGCTCATAGCTGCCGGGAACGAGGCCATGGCCGACGCTGACCCGCTCATCGAACACGAAGCATTCGCCCTGCCACAGGCTTTCCTCAGCCGGGACTTGCTCGAGGTATTTGAGTATCCCGCCTTTGAGGTGAAACACCTCGTCCACCCCCTCGCTCTTCAGGAATGCGGTCGATTTCTCGCAGCGAATCCCGCCGGTGCAGAACATGGCGACCTTGGGTGTTTGGCCCTGGCCGAGCAGCCGTTCGCGTTCCGCGCGGAACCAGGCGGGAAAGTCACGGAACGAAGTGGTCTGCGGGTCGGTGGCTCCGGCGAAGGTGCCGATTGCGACCTCGTAGTCGTTGCGGGTGTCGATCAGCACCACGTCGGGATCGCTGATCAGCGCGTTCCATTCTCCCGGTTCGATGTAATGGCCGACCTCGGTCAGCGGATCGATTTCGGGCTGGCCCATCGTCACGATCTCGACCTTTACGCGCACTTTCATGCGGTAGAACGGCATCGCCTCGGCGGATGACAGCTTGACGTCGAGCGCTGCGCAGCCGGGCAGGGCGCGCAAGTGATCGAGCACCGCATCGATGCCTTCATTCGGCCCCGCAATGGTCCCGTTGAGCCCCTCGCGCGCCAGCAGCAGCGTGCCCTTGATCCCCTGCGCCCGGCACAGGGCTACAAGCGGCATGCGCAATGCCTGAGGGTCGGGGAACCGCGCAAACTTGTACAGCGCGGCCACCGATAAGGGGCGAATCGGAGGTGACACGTTGGCTCAATTAGCGCGGGCCGCGCGAATCGTGAACTGCACCGCCACCGCATCGGGAATCTGGTCTGTCGCCGCCCATTCGTCGCTGCCCACCCCGAAGGCCAGCCGCCTGAGCGTGGTGCTGCCCTGCGCGGTGACCTTGGCACCACTTTGCACAAGCGCGAAAACTACCCGCACCGGCCGGTTGACCCCATGCAGCGACAGGTTGCCGCTGGCAGCATAGCGTCCGGGTCCGAGCAGTTTGAACTCGCTCGCGGTGAAGCGTGCTTGCGCGAACCGGGCGGTATCGAAGAAGCTCGCGCCGTGAAGGTTTTCGTCGCGGTCAGGGTCACCGGTTGCGGCCGAGGCGAGACTGACCGTCGCGGCGATGCTGGCATGCGGCAGATCGTCGGCGCAGAATTTGATCCGCGCGTGCCATTTGCGGAAAGTTCCGTTCACCGGTTCGCCGCCATAATGTGCGGTAAAGCCGAGCCGACTGCCGGGCTCGACTGTCCAGTTGCAGCTTTGTGCGACTTCCGCACCCGCCGCAGTCTCATTGGCGGACGGTTCGGTGCTGAGCGATTCCGCTGCGGAGGTGGAATAGAGCAGCGGATCGTGAGGAATGCGCAGTTCGGCTGAAGGCGCGATTGGACGGCGCCACAGATCGGGAACCGGTCCGCCCCAACCCAGCAAGGCGACCACGGCGAGCAAGGACAGCGCTACCGCTACGCCAGGTCTGGCTGAAGCCGCCCCGGGAATCATCCGGCCCGGCACCTCGTCGCGCTTTCGCAGGTGGTAAAGCACCGCGCCGACATGCAGTGCGATCAGTGGAGGGAGCGACCAGACCAGCACCGTGTGCGCGAGTTCGGCGGGCTGGTTGAACGCGGCGGGCAGCGGCAGGTGCGGCCATGGCAAAACCCCGTACAGCTGAGTCGGCACCTTGAGTTTGGCGGTCGAGACGATCACCCAGCCGCTCAGCGGGGCGAGCAGCATGATGCCGTAAAACGCCCGGTGAACCAGCCGCGCGGCAAGCTTTTGCGCGCCGTCTCCAAACTCGGCTGGCCTTGGCACGAACATGCGCAGCGCCACCCGCGCAAGGCTGAGCAGCAGCACCGTGATCCCGATCGACTTGTGCAGCTGGAAGGCGACGAACTTGTCGCCGCCCTTGAGCCCGTCAAGCCGCAGTCCCAGCGCAAACTGGTAGACCAGCAGAGCGGCGAGCAGCCAATGCAATATGATCGCCGCCGCGTGATAACGCGCAGGAGACTGGGGCCGGTCGGTCATCCACTCACGTTAATCCGGTCGCATTGCGATTGCCAAATTTAATTGATCGGTTAAACGCGAATCGCGAACAATTTTGCCGGAGGCGAGGACGTATGGCGATCAAGACGCGGATCACCGAAATGCTGGAGATCGAGCATCCGGTGGTGCAAGGCGGGATGCAGTGGGTTGGCGTGGCCGAAATGGCCAGCGCGGTTTCCAATGCCGGCGGCCTCGGCATTCTGACCGGGCTGACCCAGCCAAACGCCACGGCGCTCGCCGCCGAAATCGAGCGCTGCCGGGGGATGACCGACAAGCCGTTCGGGGTGAACATGACCGTGTTCCCGACAATCAACGCGCCCGATTACAAGGCCTATGCCCAGGCGATCATCGACAGCGGCATCAAGATCGTCGAAACTGCTGGCACGCCTGCCGTGCGCGAGTTGTGGGAGATGATGAAGCCCCACGGGATCAAGATCCTCCACAAATGCACCGCCGTGCGCCACGCGCTCTCAGCCGAGCGCGCCGGGGTCGATGTGATCTCGATCGACGGGTTCGAATGCGCCGGGCCCCCGGGCGAAGACGACATTCCCGGGCTGATCCTGATCCCGGCGGCGGCCGACAAGGTGAAGATCCCGCTGCTCGCTTCGGGCGGCTTCGGCGACGGGCGCGGGCTGGCGGCTGCACTGGCGCTCGGTGCCGACGGTATCAACATGGGCACGCGCTTTACCGCGACGGTCGAGGCGCCGATCCATCAGGCATTCAAGGATTCGATGGTCGCCACCGACGAGCGCGGCACCGACCTGATCTTCCGCACCTTCCGCAACACCGCGCGGGTCGCCCGCAACGAAGTGTCGCAGGCGGTGATGGAGGCCGAGCGTGAGGGCAAGGATTTCAGCGCGGTCGCCGATCTGGTCAAGGGCGTGCGCGGGCGCGAGGGCCTACAGACCGGCGATACCCAGCACGGCATCTGGTCGGCGGGCATGATCCAGGGCCTGATTCATGATATCCCGACCTGTCACGACCTCGTCACGCGCATCGTCGCCGATGCCGAGAGCATCATCCGCCAGCGCCTTAGCGGCATGCTGGTCTAGACCTTCCAAGGAGAACCCCCATGGCCGAAGCTTACATCATCGACGCAGTCCGCACCCCGCGCGGGGTCGGCAAGCCGGGCAAGGGCGCGCTGTCGCACCTTCACCCGCAGCACCTTGCCGCGACCGTGCTGGGCGCGATCAAGGACCGCAACCACCTCGACACCAAGACCGTCGACGACATCGTCTGGTCGACCAGTTCGCAGAACGGCAAGCAGGGCGGCGACCTGGGCCGGATGGCCGCGCTGTCGGCGGGCTATGACATCTCGGCCAGCGGGACCACGCTCGACCGGTTCTGCGGCGGCGGGATCACCTCGGTCAACATGGCGGCGGCTTCGGTCATGTCGGGAATGGAAGATTGCGTAATCGCCGGCGGCACGGAGATGATGAGCTACACCACTGCTTATGGCGCCGAACAGGCCAACGCCGGGATCGCCCCGCGCCTGATGGGCTCGGGCCACGAAGCGCTCGACGCGTTGCACCCGCAAAGCCACCAGGGCGTCTGCGGCGATGCGATCGCGACGATGGAGGGCATCAGCCGCGAGGCGCTCGACGGGCTCGCATTGGTCAGCCAGCAGCGCGCCGATGTGGCGATCAAGGAAGGCCGCTTTGCCAAGAGTGTGGTGCCGGTGCTCAATGAAGACGGCAGCGTTGCGCTTGACCGTGAGGAATTCCCGCGCCCCGAAACCACTGCCGAAGGGCTTGCCGCATTGAAGCCCAGCTTCACCGGGATCGCCGATTTCGACATTGGCGGGACCACCTTCCGGGGGCAGATCAACCGCCGCTATCCCGATCTCGACATCCAGCACTTCCACCATGCCGGCAACTCCTCAGGCGTGGTCGATGGCGCGGCGGCGATCCTGATCACGTCGCCGGAATACGCCAAGGAACACGGGCTGAAGCCGCGCGCCCGCGTGGTTGCCTATTGCAACCAGGGCGATGACCCCACGCTGATGCTCAACGCTCCGGTTCCCGCAGCCAAGAAGGTGCTGGCCAAGGCCGGCCTGACCAAGGACGACATCGACGTGTGGGAAATCAACGAGGCTTTCGCCGTGGTCGCCGAAAAGTTCATCCGCGATCTCGATCTCGACCGTGCCAAGGTCAACATCAACGGCGGCGCGATGGCGCTGGGCCACCCGATCGGCGCAACCGGCTCGATCCTGATCGGCACCGCGCTCGACGAGCTGGAACGCTCGGGCGGCCGCTATGGCCTGGTCACGATGTGCGCGGCGGGCGGCATGGCCCCGGCGATCATCATCGAGCGCATGTAGGCGTCGGAACGCGGACACACGTCCGCGTTCGCGCCCGCGCGCGTTTTGCAAAGCTGACGGAGCGCGTCGCGCGTCACGAACTGTCTGGACACGCCGCCGCGAGGCCGG
>JANOAD010000107.1:0-16495 GCA_031410955.1 Novosphingobium sp.
CGGTGCACTACCAGTTCGATCCGGTGCAGACGACCAAGACCAGCGTGGTCGGCGCGGTCAACATGCTGGGGCTCGCCAAGCGGATGGATCGCGGGATCGCCGTAGACCTCGCTGGTCGAGGCCTGGAGGATCGGCACGCGCAGCCGCTTCGCCAGCCCCAGCATGTTGACCGCGCCGACTACACTGGTCTTGGTCGTCTGCACCGGATCGAACTGGTAGTGCACCGGGGAAGCCGGGCAGGCGAGGTTGTAGATCTCGTCCACCTCGACGAACAAGGGGAAGGTTACGTCGTGGCGCATCAACTCGAAGTCGGGATGGCCGAGCAGCGCGCCGACGTTGGCGCGGGTGCCGGTGAAGAAGTTGTCGACGCACAGCACCTGATCGCCCGCTTCGAGCAGCCGCGCGCACAGGTGCGAACCGATGAACCCGGCGCCGCCGGTCACCAGCACGCGTTTCTTGGTCGAATATCGGACGGGTCGGGCAGATGCGGTCATATGCTGGATCGGTTCCAAGATTGGGAGGAGTTGCTTGCGGCTATGCCTAGCGCTGCGCCGGGGGGCAAGCCAGCGATTGGCGCATCGCCTGCATTCGCTCAGCCCCCTGCGCATTCCCGGGCGCGATGAGTGCTTCGGCGGCATCGGCGAGCCGCTCGGTATCGCCAAGCCAGGCGCGGGCGTGCGACGCTGAAACCATGTTCCGCCAGGCCGCTTCGTCACCGGCCATGGCTTCCATCGCGGCGGCCAGGCCCTCTGGCGCGTTCAGTTCGATGACATGACCGTTGACGAGGTTGCGGATCAGCAGATCGCCTGATCCGACCGCCGGCGAAATAATGGCGGGTAAGCCGAACGCCAGTGCTTCGTTGACCACCAGGCCCCATTGCTCTTCAGCGCTCGGCAGGACCAGGGCGAGGCCTCTTGCGAGCCGCTGTGCCACCGCCTCGGCTCCGAGGAAACCGGGGAACTCGATCAAACCAGCCACGCCAAGATCTTCGGCCCGGGCGCGGATTAGCTCCTCCTCCGGCCCCGATCCGATCAGGACCAGTCGCCTTGCGCCTTTACCCGCCGCCTTTGCGTAAATTGCGTAGCCTTCAACCAATTCGAAAAGGTTCTTCTTGTCGACGAAGCGGCCGACGAAGATGAACTCACGCGAAGGGAATGAAGCGCCATCGGGTGCTGCCAAGCCGCCGCCCATGGCCCGGACCCGGTCGACGCTGACGGTGTCGTAACCCGGAAGAACCGGGCGACGGCGGAAACCGAGAAAGCGGAAATAGGCTAGGTGCCGGTGCCCGCCGACAATCGCAGCCCGATACGGCGCAAGGATCAAGGTTTTCAGGAGTTCCTTGCCGGCCCGCCGCGGCTTGTCGTCGAACTTGGATTCGCTGAGCAGGATCACCCGCACGCCAAGCAGTGCGAGCAGCCAGGACAGCACGATCACGTCGGGTTCGTTGTAGCCGATCCCGATCAACACGCTATCGCACCGCCACAGAGCCTTCAGTTGTCGCCACAGCCGCCGCGGCCAGGCAATGCTGTCGTAGCTGGCGCCAGGGAACAAGGTGACCTTGCGCGCCCCTGCCACACCGCCCGAAGCTTCCCACGCGTAGGTTGCCGAACTGGTGGCCACTTCGACTGCCAGCACTTCCGCCCGGCCGGCGAAGCGCCGTGCAATGGCCTCGCAGCGGTCGATATGGTAAGCCGAAAACTGCGTGAACAGGACGGCAATTGGGCGTGACTTGCTGGCCGCCATGACTGCTTTGCTGAACTCCGGCTCCGGCGATGGATCGCCGGGCCGGGGAATAGCCGCAAGCCTAGGGGGTGCAAGGAAAAACCGCGCAGCCGCTAGTTGCCAGATACTTCGCGGTGGAAGGCCACGCCAAGGTCGGTGGGTGCACGGTCGATGGCCGTCGATCCGGGATTGGCGATCGTCAGTCGCAGCGCACCGGCCAGCGGCTCCGCGCCGCGCAGCTCGAGGCCGCCGAAGCCGCCGACGAAGCGAACCGAGTCAATGAAGTCGGTCGGCAACATGTCGGCAATCGGCACGATCACTGCAAGCGTTGCACTTGCCGCGATCGCAGGCAGATCGAAGCCGGGGAACCAGGCTTCAAACGGGTCCTGCTCGGCGCCCGCGAACCGGTAGGCATCTTCGCTCAAGGGCACATCGAGATCGGCCTGCTCGGCGAACCACCCTTCGAATTCGACGAACTCGTTGGCGGCATTGAGACCGGCGTTCGCCGCAGTGGTGCAGAGCAGCGAAAGCGGCTGGTTGCGCAAGGTCCACAGCGCTCCGCCGACGTCGCCGGCATAGGTTGCGACGTTGACGTCGCGCCCTGGCTCGATCTCGCGGGTCACTCCGTCGGCAAGGTTCGAACCATTGTTGCCAAGCCGGCCGAGCCACAGCCCGGTGAGCTGCCCGGCAGCGCCGACAGAGACGCCCGGTGTCGCGTAGACCCTTGCCCGCGCCAACAGGCCGGCCGGCCCGAAGGCATAGCGAAATTCGCCGTCGCGCAGCACGAAGCGCTTGCGCCAGTGGCGGAGCCGTTCGAAATTGTAGATCTCGCGCACCCCGGCGATCGTCATTTCGAGCGTCCCGGTCACCCCGTTCAGCGGCACACTGAATGGCGACGTCGGGTGAACGAGCCGCAAGGTGCCGCTGAACAGCGCCGCCCCAT
Organism: Novosphingobium sp.; assembly: GCA_031410955.1. Classification (GTDB taxonomy): domain Bacteria; phylum Pseudomonadota; class Alphaproteobacteria; order Sphingomonadales; family Sphingomonadaceae; genus Novosphingobium. Next base: position 2,666 of record JANOAD010000107.1, read on the forward strand.
CGTAACCCACCTGACCATTGCTGGTTTCAAGCAGGCGGTAACCGCCAAACCCCGTGATGGTCAGGTCGTGAAGCGTGACGCTGCCGCGGCCGGCGGCATTCACCACCACGACCTGCGATCCCAGCGACTGGCCCTGCGCGTTTACAATGGTGTTTTCGAACCGTCCGCCGAGCACCGTCACTTGCGCGCCGGCTTCAGCGTTAACCAGGCTGAGCGTGCCCTTGGCGCGCGGGCGCAGCAGCATCACATTGCGGCACTCGGCAAAATTGAACGCGGAGCCGAAGCTGGCCTGGGTCAGGGGCGAGCCTTCCTGCCAGCAATCCTCGATCGTCAGCCCATCGCAATATTGCGCCACCACGGTCCCGGCACCGATGTTGCGGCCGCCGACCCGCTCGATCCGCACCCGCTCGGCGCAGGTCAGGGAAATGCCGTCTTCGGAAGCGATGCCGCCAAGCGTCAGGTCGCGAATGACATGGCCGCGCAGGACGTTGAGCTTGCGCAGCCGCTTGTTCACCCCGGTGACCGATGCGAGTGAAAGCCCCGCCGGTGAAGGCCGGTCGAGCCGGACCGTGTCGCCCGTGATCGCTTCGACCTTGGCGAACGACCAGTTGTTGGTCTCGGGCGTGTCGTAAGGCACTTCGCCCAGCTGCCAGAGCACCGTATCTCCCACCGCAAGATTGGCACCGAGACCCGGCAGCAGTATGAATTCGCGGCTGCCGGCCGCCACGTCAGCCGCGAGCGGGAGATCGACGATCGGCCCGACGAAGCCAGGATGGTAGACCAGCCCGCGCCCGCCAGACTGGCGCGTGAAGGTTGCTCCGCCAAATTCCTGCACTCCGCTGGCGGTGATCAATTGCCACGGAACCGCCCCGGCAATCACCTGTTCGCTCGGCGAAATCGGCTCGACCCGGTACTTGGCCGAACCGAATGAGGTTCCCCGTGCACCGATCGCCGCGGCATAGGCCTGCGCTGTGCGGATGGCGGGGCCGTCATCGGTGACCCCATCGCCCTTGGCACCGCCGACTTCGACCGCGATCCGTCCGGCATCAGGCAGCGCGCGCCAGTACCGGCCATTGCTCGACCGCGCGATAAAGCGTGGGTGCGCCGCCTGCATGGCCGCGGTGGCCAGGCTATCGCTGACGTAGCGGCACGGGGCCACGCCGATCACATCCCGGCCGCTGGTCAGGACGATATCGGTCCCCGTACGCAGGTTTTGGTTGGGGATGTCACTGAACAGGAAATCGGCCATGCGAGGTGGACTCCGTTTTGTGTGTGGGTCAGGCGAATTCGGTGAGGATCAGGCGCCGTGCCTCGCGCGCCATCCACAGCGCATCGAGATTGTGTCCGGGCTGCCCGGGATGGGTACCGTCTGCCGGCCCGAAACCGTAGAGCGAGGACTGCGTATTGCGGAAAGTAAGGGCTACCGCCGTCCCTGTGGCGGTTGCCGGGGGATCGATCGTTATCGCGGTGCTCGAAACGATCGTGGCAACCCGCGCACCTGCTGGAATGCCGGTGCCTTCGATTCCCGCGCCTTGGACGATCCCCGTGGTCGAGGGGATCGCGGTGATCGACGCCGAAGCATTGGTCGTCGTGCCGGTGGTGCTGGTGAATATGTTCGCGGCATTGCGCAGCATTGGCAGCGGCCCAAGGCGGTCGATGAACCACACGTTCGACCGGGCAGCCCCCCAGCACGCTTCCTGGGTGGCGTCACGGATGCGGAAGATATCCGGGACCGGATCGCCCGATGGCCAGGTCGGACCGAAGAAGATCAGCGGCTTGCCGGGGTTTGCCGTCTGCCAACCATCGATCAGCGCCCAACAGCGATTGTTGACCGCTGCCTGGAAGCTCGACCCGAAAGGCGACCATACCGATGAGGCGAGGCCTTGGTCATTGATCGTCATCATGACGATGCCGAGCCCCGGAGCGGTAGAAACGCCTTGCGCGGAATCGACCGCGCCAACCATGGTCAAGTCAGTCATCCGGGTGGCGTCGGTCCAGGCAACCTTGCCGCCGGTGCCTGGATTGAGGATCCCGGTTCCGCCGACCGCGCCCAGGGCAAGGTTGCCACCAAGGGCTCGGACAAGAGCTACAGCCTCGCCGTCCTGGGGCAGTGTCGCGCCGGTGCCTTCGGCGAAGCTGTCCCCCAGCACGCTGATCAGCGGATAGGTGCGGCCGGCGCCCGAAATCTCGGATGGGCTGGCCACGTTGACCCCGCGGAATTTGCCGCCGGCCCCCTCAAGGCGGATACGCCGGGTGCCTGAAGCCGGGAAAGTGAGCTTCACATAGTGGTACTGGCCGTCGCCAGCTGTCACCGTGACCAGAGCTGCCGCAGCATCGTTGACCAGCACTCGCAGGTTGTTCGAAGTCGTGTTGAACGAACCCAGGCAGCTGAATTCGCAGGTCGTTCCGGTGTGGACGAATTCAAGGCTGGCGTATTGCGTGGTCCGGGTGGCGCCATACCACGCGCCGCGCGGCAACCATGTGCCCGAACCATCGGCGGTGGTCGGTCCCGAAAGCCATTTGATCCGGCCGTCGCTGGCAAGGATCGCAGGACTGACCGCGGTGTTGGCGTTGATGGTCGATCCCACTCCCGCTCCGCCAACAACAATCGCCGGAATGTCATTCCCCGCAAGCCGACTTGCCGGCCCGGGGAAGAAACCGTTATTGCGAATTGCATTGACCAGTACGGCCGCATTGTTCGAACGCGCCTGCGCCGCGGCCATGCCGCGTGCGACGATATCGACGCTCACTGTGCCACCCGATAGGTTACGCTGCCCGAAGTGAGCGTGATGTCGAGATAGAACCGCGCAGCGCTTTCGCTTTCATCCCACACCGCTTCGCAGCAGTTGGAAGTGAACTGGCCCCAGGTGGCGCCGTTGATGGTGAGCGGCTGCTTGGTGGTTCCGCCATCGACCGAACGGACGACCTTGACCACGCCGGTCCATGTCCCGGTGAGGAGCAGCATGACCGCACGGCCAATTGCCGGCTGGTAGGGACCGACGACCGAAGTCGTCGAGGCGGTGCCGGACAGCGGCGTCGTCGCGGCGGCACCAGACGAAACGGCGACCGGCAGGGGCGCGCTGTTGCTCACCTGGAGCATCGAGCCGTCGGTATCGGCATAGGCGATGGCGCGCGGGACCGCGTAGCCGGTTGGATTCTGAATGGGTGTGGGCATGTTCGTTCCTCGCGAATCGGGAACGCTTAATTAACCCATATGGTTTGTTGTAGGAAAATGGAAAGTGCAATCAGGTGATAATTTCGCCGCGCAGATTTCTAATGAATGCACTGGTGCAAGCCGCTATCAGCCGGACTGATGCAGGTTACAGTCTTTCACCCGGGTACGCAGCACAGCTGGCAGACCGCGCTAGCCCTGCAGCACCTGGGCCGCCTTGAATCCTACCGCACCTCGATATTCTACCAGCCCGATCGCCTGCCCTACAAACTCGAACGCTATTTGCCGGGACAGCTCGCCCGGCGCGCTGCGGCCGAGTTCCACCGCTTCAGCCATCCCGGGCTCGATCCGGCGCTGGTCCACACGGTCGGTCTGGCCGAATGGGCCGAGCGAATCGCCGCGCGCGCCGGGCTGCGGGGTCTCGCGCAACGGATTGACCGGATCGGCAACCGGCAATTCGTGCGCCATCTCGCGAGTTCGATCGCGAGCGACAGGCCTTTCGCGCTGTGGGGTTACAACGGCAGCTCCTTGAGCAGCTTCGAACTCGCCCGCGAGCATGGCCGGATCTGCATTCTTGATCGTACGAACGGCGATTTCCGGGTCTACAACGCGATGATGGACGATATCGCCGAACGCTATGGCGACTGGTTCCTGCCCATCGAGCGCAAGGTTGCGGAGGCCGACATCGCGGCGGATGAGCGCGAATACCGGCTGGCCGATGCGATCCTCGTGGGCAGCCCATTTGCCGCACACACGATCAGGCAGGCGGTTCCCGACCCTGCCGTCACCAGCAAGCTGCGCGTGCTCAACTATTGCTACGACGAAGCGCTGTTTTCGGAGATGCCTGCACCCGAGCCCCGGCCTGCCAGCGAGCCGGTGCGGTTCCTGTTCATGGGTCTCGCCATCCCGCGCAAGGGTATCCATCACGTCCTTGAGGCCATATCGCGCATCCCGCGCAGCGAAGCCGAACTGACCATCGTCGGCGATCTCAAGATCCCCCCGAAGATGTTTGCGCCTTACGCCGATCGGGTCACCTGGATCCCGCCGGTCGCCCGCGCCGATGTGCCGGCCATCATGGCGCGGCACGACGTGCTGCTGCTGCCGAGCTACTTCGAAGGCGCAGGAATCGTGCTCTACGAAGCGCTTGCCGCTGGTTGTGCCCTGATCCAGTCGGACCGCTGTGCGCTGGCGGTGACGCCCGAAACGGGGATCATGCTGGACCGGGTCGATACCGACGCGGTCGAGCAAGCAATGCGCGCGGCGATTACCGATCGCGACCGGCTCGACGCCTGGCGCCGGGCAGCTCCTGCTGAAGCGCAGAACTACTCCTTTGCCCGGTACCGCGACAACATCGCCGCGCTGCTGGCGGACCTTGGCCTCTAGGCGGACATTTCAGGCCGGATAGAGCAGGTCCCTCGGCACATGCCGAGCGAGTTCACCAAGCCGCTTGTGTTCGGAGCGAACAGCCCGCGCCACCAGTGCTGGCAGCAGCGGCCAATACCGGACCGGGATGCGCGGCACTGTGCGGATTGCCTTGGCAGGCCGACCCGCGCAGATGTCGCTTGCCACGGCGCGGGCAGCCAGCGCTGCGGGGATCAGCCTAAGGCGAAGCCTGGCCTTGCGGTTCATGCCAAGCTCTTGGCAATGGCGTTCGACGAACTTTGGCAAGAAGTTGCGCCAGTCCTTAAATTCGCGAAGCGAGGCCCGGGCATGCACCGCCACCTGCGCGCCATGGATGCGATTGATTGTCAGCGGCGCGGTGATCACCGCGTAGTCGTAGCGGGTGAGCAGCTCGAGCCAACAGAACGTGTCGAAGTGGACATAATCCAGATCGAACCCGCCCACGGCCTCAAACGAGTCACGCCTTACCGTTGCGGTGGTGACGGCTGGAAACGGCACCGCCCTCTGCACATCCCATAATTTTCGGGCAATCGCCTCGCGGCCGGACAGCTTGAGCAACCCCTCATCGACGGGTGGCGGCGAACGATAGCCGTTGCCAAACAAGTGCTGTTCGCCATTGCCGATTAGGCCGGTGTTGGTCACCGAAACCTCGCCGATCGCCTGGGCAATTTGCGCCAGACAGTCGGGCCGCATCAGGTCGTCATGACAGAACAGCTTGACCCAGCGGCTGGTGCCGAGCCGAACGGCCCGGTTTACGTTGGCGGGCTGCGGGATCAGCTGGGCGACCCGCGAAACCTGCACCCGGGAATCGCGCCGCGCAAAGTCCGCGAGGATATCCGGCGTTCCGTCATCCGAGGCATTGTCCGACACGTAGAGCGTAAAATCCGCCAGCGACTGGGCCAGAATCGATTCAAGCGCGGCGGCGAGGAAATTCGCGCCGTTGCGGACCGGGAGGGCCACACTGAGCAGGTTATCGCTCATGCGATCGTTTCACCCAAAACCGGGGCCATCAGAACGGCTTGAAGAAGTTGTGGGGCGGTTCCCACTGTTCGAGCTTGCGGAAATAGCGATCCTGGTTCGACCGCCCGGTTATCCGCCGTACCGCAGTCACGAGGGGATTGCGCCCGCGATAGTCCGGTACAAGCCCGACATCCAGCTCTTCATACTTCCGATGGGACTGGAACATCTTCAGGAACTTGTGGATCGAGCGGAAGCCACAGTCATTGAAGGCAACCACCCCGCCAAGCGGCAGCAGCTTGTCGACGAAAAACGCATCGAGCGTGACGTAGTCGAAGGTGTGCATACCGTCGACATAAGCGAAATCGACTATGGCCCCGTCACGCAGCAAGGCCGGCAAGGCGAGGTAATCGGGCTCGGTCAGGATCAAGTGATCGGCAGCCCGGTCGCTCCGCGCAACGAGCTTCCGGCCCGCGCTGGCCCATTCGGTATCCTGGTAGGGATCGATTGAGATGAGCCGTGAACCCGCTGGAAGACCAGCCAGGATGGCCAGCGTCGAAATGCCATTGGCCATCCCGATTTCGATCGCCGTCTTGGGCTTCAGCCGCGATACCTGATCGCGCAGCGCAATCGCCAGCCGCGGCTCGATCGCCGCATGGATCGCTCCGACCGCTTCGCTTTCGGCCAGTCGCAGATCGAGCAACTGCGACGCTGGAATCGGGTTTTCAGTTTGGTTCATGCGCAGGATTTTCCAAAAATGGGCGTGGTTGTTCGAGGGCGTGCGATCAGGGCCAGACCCCGAAAGGCACCGTATCGGCAGGATCGTAGCGGTTGGCGGCATATGCCACGAGGAGGAAATTGGCGCCTGCGTCGGCCGGGTTGACGAAAACGTGGGCAAGGCCTGCGGGCATATGGACCGTCTGCGGATCGGCCGCCGTTAGAGTCCATTCCGCCCGCTCCCCGGTTCTCGGATCGGCAACTTTGAGGACCGCACTGCCCTCGACAATCGTGAACCATTCGGCGCAGTCAGGGTGGTAATGGTTGCCGCGCGCCTGGCCCGGCACCGCCATGGTGAGGTAGACCTCTCCGACCGTTCCAGGCAGGTCCTCCTCGCCGCCGTCGATGACCTTGAGGAACCAGCCGCGTTCGTCGGCAATCAGGCGGCGCGGAAGGAAACGGACCTGTTCGATCAGCCGCATCGGGCAAGCTCCTGTGTAACGAGGTCGGCAACGCCTTGCTGCAGCGGAACGCGTGCATCGCGCAGGCCTTTTTCCCGCCAGCGCGACAGGTCAGGCAGGCTGATCATCGGTTCGGCGGCGCGGTAAGGCAGGGCGCCAATGCGGCACTGCGCGCTCACGCCATGCGCGGCAAGTTCGGCCCCCAGCATCTCGATGAAGGTACGTAGCGCGATCGGGTGGCCGCTGCCGAGATTGCAGATCTCAAGACCCGGCGCCGGATCAGCCGCAGCAAGCGCAGCCCACACCATTGCGGCGCAGTCATCGACGTGGAGGAAATCGCGCTGTTGCTCGCAGGCGGTAAGGTCGACCGGGCGGCCAGCCAGCGCTTCGGCGATCAGGAAAGGCCCGAGCCGCCGCTCCGCCTCACCGGCTCCGTAAATGTGGAACGGGCGCAGCAGGGTGAGCGGCAGCCGGTCGGCAAAAGCCCCGGCCGTAGCAGCGGAGGCCGCCTTGGCCGCGCCATATTGGCTACCGGCAGGGACGATTGGCCAATCCTCGCGCACAGGATGTTCGGACGGCGAATACTCAAACCCCGAGCCAACCAGCACCAGGCGCGGCCGCTCGTTCAGCGAAGCACAAGCGTCGAGCAGGGCTTCAGTCCCGATTACGGCCACTACGAGCATGTCGGCAAGCGAAGCCTGGCCATAAGCGACCCCCGGCGCAGCGCAATGGATCACAGCGCGCGGCTGGATCGCGGTGACCGCCCGCTCCACTTCGGCGCGATTCACCAGATCCGCGGCATGGTGGTGCGAACCTGACGGACCCTGCGAACGCCCGAGGCAATGAACCTCAACCCCGGCCGCAAGTCCTTGCCGCGCAACCTGCCAACCGAGGAAGCCGCTCGCCCCGGTAAGCAGCACCCGCTGTCCGGCGAAGGGTAGCGCCGCCGCGGGATCGAGCAGGGCGCTCTCCACTCTCACCTGGCAAGAGGCAGAGCCAGCGCCTCGGCCGCTGCGACGTAGGCGTCAAGGTCGGCGAGGGTCGCCGCGCGGGCCGATCCCGGATTGGTGCTGACCGCCTTGTACCAGCCGGTCGTTCGGCGTGCCGTTTCGGCGAAGTCCCATACTGGCCGCCAGCCGAGGCGGCCGACCGCCTTGTCGATTGCCAGGCGAAGCAGTCCCGCTTCGTGCAGCGCACCTGCCTGCGTAGCGTCAGTCCAGCCCAAAGAACCCCATGCCGCCAGTACCGCATCGGCCAATTCGCCAACGCTGCGCACATCGGTGGGCTGCGGGCCAAAGTTCCATGCCTCGGCAAAGCGTTCGCCGCGCGGACCGGAAAGCTGTGCGCCGAGCCATAAGTAACCGGCGAGCGGTTCGAGCACGTGCTGCCACGGCCGCAGCGAACCCGGATTGCGCAGCGTCGGCTGGTCGTTCCCGGCGAGCGCGCGCATCAGGTCAGGCACCAGCCGGTTGGTGGACCAATCGCCGCCACCGATCACGTTTCCGGCGCGCGCGCTGGCGATCCGAATGCCGTGCTTCGCTTCATCGGCGGGCGCGAAATAACTGTCGCGCCACGATGCAACCGCGATCTCCATCGCCGCTTTGCTCGCGCTGTAGGGATCATGCCCGCCCAGCGGATCGCCTTCGCGGTAGGCGTGTTCCCACTCGCGGTTGAGGTAGACCTTGTCGGTGGTGACCATCACCACCGCGCCGCGCATGCCCGAGGCCCTTACCGCTTCCATCAGGTTGACCGAGCCGGTCACATTGGTGGCGAAGGTGTCGGCCGGGGCCGCATAGCTGTCGATCACCAATGGCTGAGCGGCGAGGTGGAAGACGAAGTCTGGCTCGGCCTTGGATAGCGCTGCACGAAGCATCCCGGCATCGCGAACATCGCCGATCTGATGCTCGATCCCTGTGGCAACGCCCGCTTGCTCGAACAGGCTCGGCGCGGTCGGCGGAGCGAGAGAATACCCCACCACCCGCGCGCCCAATCGCTCAAGCCAGAGGCACAGCCACGAACCTTTGAAACCCGTGTGACCAGTAACGAAGACGGTCTTGCCGCGATAAGCGTCAGCGAACATCGCTCAGCGCTTCCACGGAGCCTGGCCGCTGTCCCACAGATCGCCCAGCAGCTTCCATTCGCGGTAGGTATCCATCGGCTGCCAGAAGCCGTGGTGTTCGTAGAGCATCAGTTCACCCGCCTCGGCGAGGCGCATCAGCGGCTGCTGCTCAAGAATTAGGCCCGGATCGTCGTCGAGGAAATCGAACACCTTGGGCGAGAAGACGAAATAACCGCCGTTGATCAGCCCTTCGCCGGCCTGCGGCTTTTCCGAAAAGCTGGTGACCTGTGCGCCATCGACCGTCATCACCCCGAAGCGTCCTGGCGGATGCACCCCGGTGACGGTTGCTACCTTGCCGTGGCTGCGGTGGAATGCGACCACTTCAGCCACATCGATATCGGCCACCCCGTCGCCGTAAGTCAGGCAGAACAGCTCTTCCCCGGCGAGCCGGTCACGCACATTCCACAGCCGCGCCCCGGTTTGTGAGGCGAGCCCGGTCTCGGCGAGCACGATCTGCCACGCAGCCTCGGGAAATTCGGCACTGCCGTAATCCACTTCGCCCGGGCGTCCGGGTGAGATAGTCAAGTCAGCAAGCTGCGCACGCAAATTGAGGAAGTATTCCTTGATCGCCCAGCTCTTGTAGCCGAGGCACAGCACGAAGTGGTTGATGCCGGCCGCGCCATAGGTGCGCATGATATGCCACAGGATCGGCCGATCGCCGATCCGGATCATCGGCTTGGGGATGTCGTCGGCGACATCGCGGATGCGGGTTCCTTGCCCGCCGCAGAGGATTACGGCTTTCATGTGTCAGGATTGTCTAGAGAAGTTCGCCGGTGGCGCAACTCGGCAATCAGTCCGGATGCGCCCTTACGAAGTTTTATCCGGCTGACCATGCCCAGTCGCCGCGCAGCGAACCAGACCTGGCCGATCATGACCACTTCGAGCCCGAACAGCGCCCAAGCCATCCCGATCGCGCCATAGGGTCTGACCAGCAATGCACCGATCGCAACGCTGGCCACCGATGCAGCGAGAAAGAAATACGCAAAGCTGGCATGGCGGTTGATTGCCAGGATCAGGTTGGACAGCGGCCCCCACACGGCGTCGGCCAGCATCGTGGCTACCATCACCCCGAGCAGCGCCATGCCGGGCACAACCAGTCCCCCGGTCCACAAGCGGATGAACGGCTGGCCGAGCAGCAGCAGGCCCAAGGCCGCCGGGAACACCAGCACCGCCATGACCCCGAGATTGAGCACCAGCAGTTGATTGGCGCGCGGTTCGTCGCCGTGCGAAACGAAGACATTGTAGCGCGGCATTGCGGCGATGTTGAAGCGGAAGGCGAACTGCAGCGCGGTGCGGCTGAGCGTGCGAACCACTGAAAAGGCCGGGATCGCCGCCGGGCCGCCGACCGCGCCGATCGCCATGATCGAACCCTGGATGCCGATCGCCTGCGCGCCGGGCAGGACCAGCGCGGCGAGCGCGGGACTTACCAGCGCCTTGACCTCGCCGCGGTCGATCCGCCAGTCGGGGGCGCGGAGCCACGGGGCGTGGCGGCGCAAAGCCAGCGACATCACGCCCGTCCCGACCAGCCGCACCGCAAGATAGGCCGCAGCAACCTGCGCCTGGCTTCCCCCCAGCGCGGCCAGCGTCAAGGCAGCCAAGGCTTCGATCAGCACAACAGTCTGGTAGAGGAACCCGCCGGTGGCAAACCCGTCGGTCGAGACGAATCCCGCCTGGGTGACGCCGTTGATCAAGGCGAGGAAACCATAAAGCGTGAGCGCGAGCGCGGTTGCGCGCGCTTCATCTCGGCCCAGCGCCGCACCGAAATCAAGCGTGTCGGGAAAAAGGACCAGCACTGTCAGCGCCGCCGCAGCGAGCAAGACAAGGCCGGCCACCACCGTGATCACCCGCAGCGCAACCATGATGCGCGCGGCACGTTCGCGCTGACCGCGCGCCACTGCCTGGGTCATCGCGCTGGTCCCGGCGCTGGTCAGGCCAAGATCGGCCATCGCGAGCAAGGCCGGTACGCTGTAGAGGAGCACCCAGACGCCATATCCGGCAAGTCCCCAGCTTCGCGCGAGAACCGGGACCGAGACAAGCTGGATCGCCAGCTGGACCGAAAGTCCATAGACCCCAGCGGCGGTGCCCTGCGCCAAGCGCGACCTGCCAAGGTTGATCAATGACCGCATCGCGGCTGGCCTTAGCGGGTCGGGACCGGCGCTTCACCCGAATAATCGTAAAAGCCCCGCCCGGTCTTGCGCCCGAGCCACCCGGCCTCGACGTATTTCACCAAGAGCGGAGCAGGTCGATACTTCGAATCGCCCGTCGTGTTGTAGAGCACCCGGACGATATCGAGGCAGGTATCGAGCCCGACGAAGTCGGCAAGTTCGAGCGGGCCCATCGGATGGTTCAGCCCGAGCCGGCAGCCCTTGTCGATATCGGCGATGTTGGCAGTGCCCTGGCCGAGCACGAAGACCGCCTCGTTGATCATCGGCAGGAGGATGCGGTTGACCACGAAGCCGGGTTCGTCCTCGGCCTGGACCACCTGCTTGCCGAGCAGTTCGGCAAAGGCGCGGGTCCGCGCCACGGTTTCAGCGCTGGTGGCAAGGCCGGGGATCACCTCGATCAGTCCCATTACCGGAACGGGATTGAAGAAGTGCAGCCCGATAAAGCGCTTGGGATCGGTTGTGCTCGCCGCCATCCGGGTGATCGGGATCGAGCTGGTGTTCGAGGCGAGGATCGCATCGGCGCGCAGCACCTGGCCCACCGCTTCGAAGATCTTGCGCTTGACCTCTTCGCGCTCGGTCGCGGCCTCGATGATCAGGTCGGCATCGGCCATCGGCGTATAATCGGCCACCGGAGTGATCCGGTCGAGCGCGGCTTCGGCATCCGCGGCCGACAATTTGTCGCGGCTGACCAGCCTGGTCAGGGCCTTGTCAATGCCCGCCTTGGCCTTCTCGGCGAGCGCGATGTCCACGTCGGAAAGCAGCACCTTGATGCCGTTCTGCGCGATCGTCTGTGCGATCCCGGAACCCATCTGGCCCGCCCCGATTACGCCGACTACCTGCATGACCTCGTCCTTCGCAACTGCAGCAAGGGCGGCTGGTTAGCGGCGCGAATGCGGCTTGGCTAGCGATTCTGGCCTATCGGTTTTGCCCCGGCACCCACAGCACGTCGCCGTCGCCCGCAGCATTGATCGCGCGGGCCAGCACGAACAGCAGGTCGGACAGCCGGTTGATATAGGCGAGAGCCGCCGGGTTGACCGCATCGACTTCGGCCAGTGCAGTCATGGTCCGTTCGGCTCGCCGCGCCGAAGTGCGTGCCAGGTGAACTCGCGCGGCCGCCTCGCTGCCGCCGGGAAGGATGAAGCTGGTCAGCGGCGGCTGGCGCTCGTTCAGCGCGTCGATTTCACTCTCCAGCCACTCGGTTTGCGCAGACACGATCCGCAGCACCATCTCTGACGGCGCGAAATCATCTCCCGGTGTGGCGAGATCGGCCCCGAGATCGAACAAGTCGTTCTGGATCCGGGTCAGCTGCGCCGCGTAATAAAACTCCCCCAGCGCGAGCAGCGCCCAGCCGAGCAGCGAATTGGCCTCATCCACCGCGCCGATCGCCTCCATCCGCACAGCGTGTTTGGGCAGACGCGAACCATCGACAAGACCGGTGGTGCCGTCGTCACCGGTGCGGGTGTAGATCTTGTTGAGCTTGACCATGGCGTCCGGATTACTTGCGGGCAGCGAACAGGATGATCGCCACCACCACGATCGTTGCGCCCTGGAACAGGATGCGGCGGAACATCAGCTTGTTCTGCAGCAGCTGGTTGGCACTTGGGCCGGAGCCTTCGGGCCGCTCAAGATCTTCCTTGGTGCTGGCAAGGAAGACCGCGATGCCGCGCACCAGCGTGAAGAGGGTGGCCAGCGCGAGTACGACGACAAGCGGGATCAGGACGTAATTCATGGCGCCGTCCCTAGACCCCCGCCCAGCGAAATGCCAGCGGGGAAGCGGTGCTGGCGGAGCATGTCGGCGAGCGCGCGGCCATCTTCGCCCGAGCGGCGCAAGTCGGCCAGCGCAGGGGAACCGCGCCGCTTGGCCAGCTTGCGGCCATCGGCTTCCACCAGCAACGGATGGTGACAGTAGAGCGGCTGGGGCAGGTCCAGCAGATGGCCGAGCATCACATGGACATGCGTGGCGGCGAACAGGTCGACACCCCGCGTCACCAGCGTGATCTCCTGCGCGGCATCGTCGAGCGTGGCAGCGAGATGGTAGCTTGCCGGGGCCTCCTTGCGCAGCAGCACGACATCGCCGAACTGCCCGGGCCGGGCGTCCTGCTGTCCGGCAAGTTCGTCGGTCCAGCTGAATGATCCGGTGCGTTCCAAGGCCTTGGCCATGTCGATCCGCCATGCCGCGCCGACGGGATCGACATGGCGGCCCCGACAGGTGCCGGGATAGACCGGCCCGTCAGGCCCGGCCTCGGTGGCCGCCGCCAGCACCTCGGCGCGGGTGCATTGGCAGGGGTAGAGCAGTCCCATCGCCTTGAGCCGCTCGCCCGCCGCCGCATAGCTCTCCAGTCGCTGCGACTGGAACTGCACCTCACCGTCCCATGTCAGCCCCAGCCAAGTGAGGTCGGCGAGCATTTCATCGGCCAGTTCGGGCCGGCTGCGGGTGCCGTCGATATCTTCGATCCTCACCAGGAACTCGCCGCCGCGCGCCCGGGCAAGATCGTGCGCGACCAACGCCGCATAGGCATGGCCAAGATGCAGCGCGCCATTGGGGCTGGGGGCGAAACGTGTCCTGACTGTCACGCGGCGCTTGTCTTGTGGATTGCGGCGCAGGGCAAGGGTTGACGCACCGAGTTCCGTCATGCTCTTTACCCGCATGCGCTGTCACAGAACTGCCATTGCAGCTTCCTACAGGGGGCCATGCTCAAGTCGGAGCTGATCGAGCGCGCGGCTTCGTTCCGCAGCGCAGAGGGGGATCCCTCGCGGCACCTGTCCGATTGTCCTGCCTTGGTGCTCAACGCCGACTATACCCCATTGAGCTACTACCCGCTCAGCCTGTGGCCGTGG
>JANOAD010000108.1:0-4591 GCA_031410955.1 Novosphingobium sp.
TTCGTGAAGAAGAACATCAACGAGACCGATACTTACGGCGGCCGCGCGGCGCTCAAGGTCGATCTCAATGATAGCTGGACGGTCACCCCGACGGTGTTGTTCCAGCAGACCGACAGCAACGGTAGTTACGCCTACGACCCCTCGGTCGGTGACTTGCAGTACCAGCACTTCTTCCCCGACTACCGCCGCGACAAGTTCGTCCAGGCGGCGCTGACCATCGAGGGCAAGCTGGGCAACTGGGACGTGACCTACGCCAGCGCCTATCTCGACCGCAAGGATCACTCGGTCAGCGACTATACCGACTATGCCGAATCGTACGATTCCTATTATGAATCGGTGGGCGGCCTGGCCTATTACTTCGCCTACCAAAATTCTGCCGGAAACACGATCGACCCGCGCCAGAAGGTGGTGGGCAGCGATCACTTCAAGAAGTTCAGCCAGGAACTGCGCTTCGCCTCGCCGCAGTCGAACCCGGTGCGCGTGGTCGGCGGGCTGTTCTATCAGTACCAGTCGAACGACATCCACCAGGATTACCAGATCACGGGTCTTGCGCCGAACCTGTCGGTCAACGGCTTCGCCGGCACGCTCTGGCTGACCCAGCAGCACCGTATAGACCGTGACTATGCAGCCTTCGGTGAAATCAGTTGGGATATCCTCTCGAACCTGACCTGGACCGGCGGCGGACGCCTGTTCAAGTATGACAACTCGCTGATCGGGTTCTTCGGCTTTGGCCGCAATCCGGGCGGCAATTTCACCGCCAGCCCGCCCAATGCGGCCTACAGTTCGAAGACCGGGGTGATCCAGTGCTTCACCACCACCGGCGTACGGCTGACCACGGTTACCGGCACTCCGGGCGTGGCGCTCGCCCCCGGCTCGGTGCCGGGTAGCCCGTGCACCAACCTTGGGGTCGCGTCAGGGACCACAATAAGTCCGGTCAAGGCAACCGGCGACGGTGCCACCTATCGCTTCAACCTAAGCTGGAAGCCGGCCAAGGGCGTCATGCTTTACAGCACCGTCAGCCGCGGCTTCCGCCCGGGCGGGATCAACCGGCGCGGCGATTTCGGGGCTTATAGGCCCGATTACCTGGTCAACTACGAAGTGGGCTTCAAGACCACGCTGGCGGACGGCGTGATCCGCCTCAACGGCGCATTGTACCAGCAGGACTGGAAAAACTTCCAGTTCAGTTATCTCGGGCCGAACAGCTTCACCGTGATCGTCAACGGGCCCGATGCCCGGATCCGCGGGTTCGACATGGACGTGGCGGTCAATGCCGGGCCGCTGACGATCAATGTGGCCGGGGCCTATACCGACGCCAAGATCCGGCAGAACCTGTGCCACGCGATCGACCCGACTTTTGCCTGCACCACCGGCGGCAATTCGGTCGACGCCCCGGCCGGTTCACGCCTGCCGATCACACCCAAGTGGAAGATGAGCGGTACCGCCCGCTACACCTTCCCGATGGGTGCGGCAAAGAGCTACGTCCAGCTGAACGGCAGCTACCAGAGCTCGGCGCCGTCCGACCTGCGCACCGCCAACAACGCGCTGCAGGGCGATAACCGGGCCTTCGGGACGGTCAACTTTGCGCTCGGCACCGATTGGAGCAAATACTCGCTCGAGTTCTTTGCCTCCAACCTGTTCGATGAGCGCGGGGACCTGTCGCGCTTCGTGCAATGCGGATTGTGCACCCGGGTTTACGTGGTGCCGGTCCAGCCGCGCACGTTCGGGATGCGGCTCGGCGCGAAATTCTGATCGATCAGGCCTCGCTGGGCAGCGTGCAGACGCTCGCCCAGCGGGCGCCGATCCATTCGGCCAAGCGTTCGGGTGCAATGCTGCCGCAAGTAAGAGGGTCCTGATGGGCGAGCAGTGTGCGGTTGCACACAATTTGCCCTTGGCTCACTCTTCGTCGCCCTCGCGCTCCATCCGGAAGGCGGCGCTGAGGTAATCCTCGGCGGCGGCCTTGAGCTGCGGTTCCTTGGCGAAGGCTTCGGCCGGCAGCGGCGCCACGCCGATCGCGTCCATCAGGCACCACAAGGCAAAGCGCCGCCCCGGTTCGCGCTCGACCCCGAAATCGATCCTGAGCCGTTCGATCGCGCGGTCGTAGCCGGTCTCATCGAGCGAAGCGGGATCGTCGCTGCCGAAATAATGCTGAACCAATGTATCGAGGTCCATCGGTTCAGCCCAGCCAGCCGAGCATCTGCGCGGCGTAAAGCGCCGCCCCGCCGCCCAGCGCTGCGGCAGCATAACGCGGCCAGCGCGAAGGCTCGCCGCGCCGCTCCCATACCAGCGGTACATCTGGCAGCGGCGGCGCATCGGGCGCGCCGCCCTTGGCCGGGAAGCTGTCTTCGAGGCGGCGGACCAGCTCGGGGATGCGCAGAATTGTCTGCGCATCATCGCGCAGGCGCTCGGCGATGGCTGCCTCGGGGCCAAGTTCGTCGCGGATCCAGGCCTTCACGAACGGCCCGGAGGTGTCCCACATGTTGATCGCCGGATCGAGTTGGGTGGCGAGGCCTTCGATCATCACCATGGTCTTTTGCAGCAGCAGCAGGTGCGGCTGGGTCTGCATGTCGAAATCGCGGGTGATCGCAAACAGCCCGTCGAGCATCTGCCCGACCGACAGCTCGCTCACCGGCTTGCCGCGCATCGGTTCGCCCACCGCGCGCAATGCGGTCGCGAATTCGTCAACCGAATGGTACGAGGGGACGTACTGCGCCTCGAAATGGATCTCGGCGACGCGGCGGTAGTTGCCGGTGGTCAGGCCATAGAGGATCTCCGCCAGCCACACCCGCGCGCGTCGGTCGATCCGCCCCATGATCCCGAAATCGATCGCCGCGATGGTTCCGTCATCTTCCACGAACAGGTTGCCCTGGTGCATGTCGGCATGGAAAAACCCGGCGCTGATTGCCTGGTTGAGGAAGGCGAGCACCAACCGCCGGGCGATTCCGGGCAAGTCGTGCCCGGCCGCCTGCAATGTGGCGATTTCGCTGATCTTGGTGCCGTCGATCCAGTCGATCGTCATCACCCGGCCATTGGTCCGGTCCCAGTCGATGCCCGGAACCCGGTAGCCGTCGTAGCCCTCCATCGCTTCTGCCAGTTCCGAAGCAGAGGCGGCTTCGCGGCGCAAATCGAGTTCACGCGCGGTCCAACGCTTGAAATTGGCGATGACCAGCCGTGGGCGCAGCCGCGCCGGCTCGCCGCCCAATGCTTCGAGATGGGCCGCTGCCCACTCATAGGTATCGATATCGCGCGCCAGCTTCTCGCGGATGCCGGGACGCATGACCTTGACCGCAACCTCGCGGCCATCGGTAGTCACCCCGCGGTAAACCTGCGCGATCGAGGCCGACCCGATCGGGGTCTCGTCAAGGCTGGCGTAGAGCTCTTCGAGCGGTTTGCCGAAACTCGTCTCGATCTCGCGGCGGATCGCCGCAAACGGCATCGGCGGCAAATCGTCCTGCAGCGCCATGAGATTGCGCGCGGCGACTTCTCCGACCAGGTCGGGACGGGTGGCGAGCGCCTGGCCTAGCTTGATTGCCGCCGGGCCGATCGCGGTAAAGGCTCCGGCGTAATCGGGCTCGCGCGGCTGGACCGCGCCGAACCGGGCGATTCGGCACAGCCGCCGGACCTGCGCCGGGGTGTTGATGTCCTGCTCGATCCCGCGCAGCGCGCCGTGCCGCGCCAGGGTCCGGCCCCAGCGCAGCAGGCGGAAAATATGAGTGCTGGGCCGGGTCAAATTTTCCAGCCGGAATGGATCGCGACGAGTCCGCCCAGGATCGGCTCGACCTTGGTCCGGGTGAACCCGGCCGCGCCGATCATGGCCTCGAATTCAGGCATCGCGGGAAACTTGCGAATCGATTCGATCAGGTAGCGATAGCTTTCCGCGTCGCCGGCGATGGCTTCGCCGATCTTCGGCACCAGCCGGTGCGAATAGAAATCGTATACTTCCTTGAAGCCCGGCCATTGGGTGGTCGAAAATTCGAGGCAGTAGAACCGCCCGCCGTGCTTAAGCACGCGGTGAGCTTCGGCCAGTGCCTTATCGATTTGGGTCACGTTGCGGATCCCGAAAGCGATGGTGTAGGCATCGAAGAAGCGGTCCGGGAAGCTGAGCTCCTCGGCGTTCTGGCGTGACCAGACCAGGCTGTCGAAACCCTTGTCCATCGCCCGCTCGATCCCGACGTCGAGCATGTCCTGATTGATGTCGGACACGGTCACCGCGGCGCCGTGCCTGGCCATGCGAAACGCGATGTCGCCGGTGCCGCCAGCCATGTCGAGCACCGTCTCGCCGGCGCGCGGTTTGACCCGGCGGACGAACTGGTCCTTCCACAGCCGGTGCATGCCGCCCGACATGGCGTCGTTCATCAAGTCGTACTTCTTCGCCACCGAAGAAAAGACCGCGCCAACCTTGTCGGTCTTCTCCTCGGGAGAGACCTCATCATAGCCAAAGGATACCGTTTCGCTCATGCGCCGCGCCTTAGCGAGAAGCCAGACGCGGTGCCAGTGAAAGCGTGTGTGTTTTTGATGGCGTGGTGCGCTTTTCGCTTCCGCGAAAAGCTTGGCAACACCGGCCCGCTCCCCCGGCCCGACCACCCCCAGGGTA
>JANOAD010000109.1:0-11735 GCA_031410955.1 Novosphingobium sp.
CCAGGGCTTCGGTGAAGCCAACAACCGCGTGCCGACCGCCGACGGCGTGCGCGAACTCCAGAACCGCCGGGTGGAGATCACCTACGGTCCGGGTTCGGGCATGTAAGCCAAACGGCTCGCAACACGTTCAGGGGGCCGGAGCAATCCGGCCCCCTTTTCGTTGGGGCTATGTTAGATTGATGTCGGAAGGAACAGTCTCATGCGGGCAATTGGCGTGATCATCGTCGCCGGGCTAGGCTTGGCCGGTTGCACTTCGGTCGGCCAGATCCCGACCGCCAAGCTGGCGAGCGGCACCTTGCACACCGCCAACGGCGCCCCCGCCGGGACCGTTGTGGTACTGGCCGCCGGCAGTGAGCTGACTGTCAATGTGGCAGCCATCGGGCTTCCCGCTGGCACGCACGGGCTGCACCTGCACATGGTTGGAAGCTGCGAGGGTCCGGCTTTTGCCTCGGCTGGCGGGCACCTTAACCCGCACGGGAAGCAGCACGGCACGGCGAACCCCGCAGGCAGCCATCTGGGCGATCTGCCCAACCTTGTAATCGACAGCCACGGCGCCGGCGCTTTGACCGCCCGCCTACGCGACGATCGCGCTACGGCAGAGGCGGCGTTGTTCGATGGCGACGGCACTGCGCTTGTCGTCCACGTCGACGCGGACGATTACAAGACCGACCCCAGCGGCAATAGCGGTACGCGGATTGGCTGCGCGGTGCTGAAACGCGGCTGAGCGCCGCGCCTAGCCGCCTTCTCCGGCGCGCTCGTTGCGGCTGGCTTCGGCTGCCGGAACTGTCCGGTATGCATAGATTAGCAAGGCCAACGCGATCGGCGCGAAGCCTAGCAGCGACAGGATGCCGGCTCGCAGGTTGCCCACCGGCTTGCCCGCAACCACTGTGCCGGCCAAGTCCGAAATCTGCCCGACAAAGTACGATCCGAACGACAAGCCGACCAGCGTGGTGCCCAAGAAGAAGCACGCCGTCGCGGTTCCTCGCATACGTGGCAGCACCAAGTCCTGCGTTGTAGCTGCCGACGCGCCCAGGGCCGCGGCTCCGCCCATCCCCCCCAGAAAGCCCATCGTGTAGAACACCGCAGGATTGGTGGTGGTATAGGCAATCCAGATCGGCACGATCGGCGCAATCGCGCCGAACATCGCGACGAGGAGACGCCCGGCCGGATTCCGCTCGCGGAGCCGGTCGGCGATCCACCCGCCGATGATTACGCCCAGAAATCCGGCGACCGCGCCATTGGCGCCCAGCACGAATGCCAGTTCCAGCTTCGGCAGCTTGAGCACCGTTTCGGCATAAGGCGCGGCCCAGAAAGCCAAGGCGTACGCAACCAGCGAAATCAGGCCATAGCCCAGCGTCGTACAGACGAACGCCGGGGTGCCAAAGATCAACCGGAACGTGGCCGGGTCGCGCGCGCGCAGTGTGCAGGCCCATGAGAACACCGCATAATAACCGAAACTGACCGAAAGCCACTGCGGTTTGTTGCCGGTGACGCCGATCATCAGCCAGGCAAAGACCGCGAGCACCCCTGCCACCAACAGATTGATCGCCAACGCTGCCGGGCCGCGCCGCCATGCCCCCAGCACCGTGAACGGCGGGACGATCCCGGCCAGATCCTGACGGAAAGTCGCAAACGGCTGCGGCGAACTGTCGCGCACATCGCCGTCCATCGCCCCGCGTAGCGGCTCGCGCAGGGTCGACACCCACAGCGCCATCAGCATGCCCGGCAGGCCAACCGCGAGAAACGCGGCCTGCCATCCGACCAGGCCCAGCGGCGCGTCCACCGGATATGCCCTGGTCCAGGCTTGCTTGATCCATGCCCCGATCAGCAGCGAAACGCCGCCGCCCAGATAGAGTCCAGACGAATAGATCGACAGCGCCGTGGCGCGCTGGCGCTTGGGGAAATGATCGGAGATCAGCGAGTACGCGGTGGGGCTGGCGGTGGCCTCGCCCACGCCAACCCCCATGCGCGCCAGTGTCAGCGTCCAGCTGTTGCTGGCAAAGCCCGACAACGCGGTCATTGCCGACCAAAGCGCCAGCCCGCCAGAAAGCAGCCGCACCCGGCTCCAATTATCGGCTAGCCGCCCAAGCGGGATGCCGAACAAAGCATAGAAAACAGCGAACGCCGCACCGCCGAGAAAGCCCAACTGGCTATCGGTCAGATCGAGGTCGTGCTTGATATCGACTGCCAGGATGCTGAGGATCTGGCGGTCAATGAAGTTGAGAATATAGACCAGCACCAGCACGCCCAGCACATACCAGCTGTAACTGCTGGCGCGCGGCTCGGGGCGTGCGCCCGCATCGGCATCATTCATCGCTACAATTCCTCTCAGCCCGTTGCATATCGCACCGGGTCTTGCAGCCCGGCTTTGGAAAATCCTTCACGCCGCAAGCGGCAGCTGTCGCACAGTCCGCAGGCAACAAGTCCGTTCAGGCCGTCATCCTGGGGATCGTAACATGACCAGCTCATGAGCGGATCGAGCCCGAGCCGGTAAGCCTCGCGCGCGATTTGATCCTTGCCGAAAAATTGCAGCGGCGCATGGATGGTGAAGCGCTCTCCCCCCGCACCGGCTTTGGTCGCGAGTTCGGCCAGATCAGCGAAAGCAGCGATGAATTCGGGGCGGCAATCGGGGTAGCCTGAATAATCGAGCGCATTAGCCCCGATGAAAATGTCGCGCGCGCCCAGCGCCTCGGCCCAGGCCAGCGTCAGCGACAGGAACACGAGGTTGCGCGCCGGGACATAGGTCACCGGAATGTCAGGGCCGACGCCGTCTTTGGGAACGGCGAGATCGTCGGTCAGCGCCGAGCCGCCGAATTGCCGCAGATCGAGCGGAAGGACCACGTGCCGCTCGGCCCCGACCTCACTCGCAATCGTCCTTGCCGCTTCGATCTCACGCCGATGGCGCTGGTTGTAGTCGATCGTCAGCGCCTGGATGGCAAAGCCGGCCTCGCGCGCCAGTCCGGCGCAAACCATTGAATCAAGTCCGCCCGAAAGCAGCACGACCGCCTTGCGAGGTTGTTCAATGCCGGCTGCGCTCATGCCGTTGGGCTAGCCGCTGGCCGTCCGCGTGGCAATGGTCCTAGCGCGGCGAACAGGGGCCCACACGGCGCGCTTCGGCCGAGAGGTCGAACGGATAGCCATCGACAATCCCCGTGCTTTCGATCTGGACCAGCCGGTTAGTCTCGCGGCGAATCTGGGTTCGCCCATACCCACGGCCGGAACAGGTATATTGCACAACGACCTGCGAGGCTGTGTCCTCGATCACGAACGAACTGCATTGCGCGCCCGGATGGCGCAGCTGGATCAGCTGGCGCCCGCCCGGCACGCAGATCTGCTGCGGCTGGCCGCTACGTTCGCGCAGTTCCCATTTCCCGCCCTCGAGCTGATCGAGCATGGCGAGCGATGGCCCGCCCCCAAAAGCGGGCGCGGCAAAAGCCAGGACGGCGCCGACCGCAATCGAAAAACGCACCTCTATCGTCTTCATCGAAGCCAAGCCCCTGGTCGCGCGAGGCAGTCCCCATTGCAGGCAACTGGTGCTGGAACTTGTAGCACAGCGCCAGACTGCGCCCAACTGTGCATTTTCATCGATGAATTGCACGTTAAGCGGTCAATTCGAACGTCTTCGAACAGAACGCGCAGTCAACCACGATGATCCCGCGGTCGTCGCGCATTTCAGTGCGGTCTTCCTCGGGGAATCGCGCGATGATGTCGGCATAGTGCTCAAGCGTGCAGCGGCAGCCGCGCACCAGCGGCGCGCCCTGCTCGACCCGGACCTCGTCCTCTTCGTGAAACAATCGCCAGACCAGCGCTTCGAGCGACAGGTCGGTGTCGACCAGTTCGTCATGACGGACCGATCCGGCAAGGGCGGCAATGTGTTCCCATTCGGGATGATCCAAGCGCACGTGCAACCGCTCGCGCCCTTGTTCACCTTCGGCCAGGTGCTGCACCAGCATGCCGCCAGCGATGCAACCCGATGCACTGCTGCGCACCCCGACCCGGATCAGCGTCGGCACTTGCTCGGACTGGGCGAAATAGCTCTCGCAGGCCTCGGCCAGGTTATTGCCCTCGAGCGGCACGATCCCCTGGTAGCGCTGGCCGGTGGTCGCGATATCGAAGGTGATCGCCAGATAGCCCTTGCCGAACAGGGCATAGAGCGACGGGTTTGCGCCGAGCTGCGCCAGCCGTTCGGGATCGTGGCGGACATAGCCGCGCAGTTCGCCTGAGCGGAAATCGCAGACCAAGAGCTCGACGATCCCGCCCTCGGTCTGCGCCTGCATGGTCAGCTGGCCCTCGCCCTGCTTGAGCAGCGAGCCGATCAGCGCGGTGACCACGAGCGCCTCGGCCAGCAGGTGCGTTATCGCCGGCGGATAGGCGTGCGCCGCGAGGATCGTCTCGAGAACCGGCCCAAGCCGCACCACCCGCCCCCGCGCATGGCGCGAGGGAATGGTGAAGCTCAGCACGCAGTCGCTGCCGGTCTCGTCTTCGGGGATGGGATCCGCACCGCTCACAGCTGGCCGAAGACCCAGCGCAGCACACTCTTCTGGGCGTGGATACGGTTCTCCGCCTCGTCCCAGACGACCGATTGCGGTCCGTCGATCACCGCGTCAGTCACTTCCTCGCCGCGATGCGCGGGCAGGCAGTGGAGGAACGCCGCGTCGCTCTTCGCAGCCGCCATCAATTGCTCATCGACCTGGTAGGGTGCCATTGCCGCCAGTTTGTTATGCGCGTGGTCCTGCCCCATCGAGACCCAGGTATCCGTGACGACGACGTCCGCGCCGCGCGCCGCTTCGGCGGCATCGCGGGTTACGGTGATCGTCGCGCCTGCCGCGCGTGCCCGCGCGACGAACCCCGCGTCGGGCTCGTAGCCTTGCGGCACCCCGGCGCGGATGTTGAACCGGAATAGCCCGGCCGCCTCGATCAGCGAATTGAGCACATTGTTGCCATCGCCCAACCACGCCAATTCGAGCCCCGGCAGCGCCTTGCCGCGTTCGATCACGGTCTGCAGGTCGGCCATGATCTGGCACGGGTGCGACTGGTCGGTGAGGCCATTGATCACCGGCACTGTGGCGTAATGCGCCAGCTCCTCGATCTTGGCGTGATCGTCGGTGCGGATCATGATCGCGTCGACCATCCGGCTCAGCACTCGCGCGGTATCGGCCACGCTTTCGCCGCGGCCCAATTGCGTGGTTCCGGCATCGAGCACCAGCGCCGACCCGCCGAGCTGGCGCATCGCCATGTCGAACGAGACGCGGGTCCGGGTCGAATTCTTCTCGAACACCATGGCCAGCACGCGCCCGCGCAGCGGCTCGTCATCGTCGGGCAGTCCCTTGGGCCAGCCGGTACGAATGCGCTTGCGCGTCATCGCGTCACTCAGCATCGCCGCGAGCGCGTCGGTCCCGGCGTCGCTCAGATCAAGGAAATGCCGGATCATTGCAGCACTTCGGGCGGCTGGAAGCTCGCCGCGCCGGCGGAGAGCTTGTCGAAGAATTCGTCGATGTGGCTGTCGTCAATCACCAGCGGCGGAACGAGGCGCAGCGTGTTATCGCCGGCGGCAACGGTGAGCAGCTGGTGGTTGTCGCGCAGGTGACCAACGAAGCCGCGGGCTTCGAACTTCATCTTGACCCCGAGCATCAGCCCCTTGCCGCGAACCAGTTCGAACAGCTCGGGATAGTTGCCGATGAACTGTTCAAGCCGGCTGCGCAGACGATCACTCTTGGCACGGACTTCGGCGAGGAACTCGTCATTGGCCACCGCGTCGAGCACGGCTTCGCCCGCCGCGATGGCTAGCGGATTGCCGCCGTACGTCGAACCATGCGCGCCGATCACCATGCCCCGCGCGGCCTGTTCGGTGGCGAGGCACGCACCGAGCGGGAAGCCGCCGCCAATCCCCTTGGCAGTCGCCAGAATGTCGGGCTCGATTCCGTATTGCTCGTAAGCGTACATCGTCCCGCTCCGCGCGACGCCGCATTGTACTTCGTCGAGCACCAGCATCAGGTCGTGCTCGTCGCACAGCGCGCGCAGCCCTTGCATGAACGCGTCGGAAGCCGGGCGGATGCCGCCTTCACCCTGCACCGGCTCGACCATGAAGCCGGCGGTGTTCGGGCCGATTGCGGCTTTGGCCGCGGCGAGATCGTCGAACGGCACGTACTTGAAGCCCGGCAACAGCGGCATGAAGCCCTTGTGCATCTTCTCCTGGCTTGAGGCGCTGATCGTCGCCATCGTCCGGCCGTGGAAGGCGTTGTTGAAGGTGATCAGTTCGACCTTGTGATCGTTGCCGACATGCTGGTGATAGGCGCGCGCGGTCTTGATCGCGCATTCCATCGCCTCGGCACCCGAATTGGTGAAGAATACCGTATCGGCGAAGGTCAGATCGACTAGCCGCTGCGCGAGGTTTTCTCCCTGCGGGCTGCCGTAGAGGTTCGACACGTGCATCAGCGTTGCCGCCTGGCGCTGGATCGCGCCAATCAGTCCCTCATGCGAATGCCCAAGGATATTGACCGCGATACCGGCGGCAAAATCGAGATAGCGGCGTCCGTCTTCCCCGATCAGATGGCAGTGATCGCCGCGCACCGGGCGAAACCCGCAGCGCGGATAGACTGGCATGAGCGGGGAAATCGACATCGATTGGATCCTTTGAAATTCTCGTGAAGTGGAAACGACAAATGGCGGCCCTTGCGGACCGCCATTGCCGAGCATCTAGTTTGCTGTGGGAGTGCGGTCAAATCTGACCGCGCCCGTCACCGGCTGATCAACCCTGATGCGGCGTGAGGTTGACGGCCGAGTACTTGCCTCGTCGGTCGACCTCGATATCGAATTCAAGCCGGTCACCTTCGTTGAGGCCCGACATGCCCGAGCGTTCGACCGCGCTGATGTGGACGAAGGCATCGGGCTGGCCGTCATCACGGGTGATGAAGCCGAAGCCCTTCATCCCGTTGAAGAACTTGACCGTCCCAGTTGCCCGTTCGCCGGTCAGCTGGCGCTGCGGCGCTTCCTTATTTTCCACCGCGATCACGTCGCCCACGGCATCGAGGTCGCTCGCCGAAACCTTGCCGCCGCGATCGACCAGCGTGAACTTGACCTGCTGGCCCTCGGCCAGGCCTTCAAGGCCGGCGCGTTCGACTGCGCTGATGTGCACGAACACGTCTTCGCCGCCCTGATCCTGCTGGATGAAGCCAAAGCCCTTGTGCGCGTTGAAGAACTTTACGACGCCGGTGCCTTCACCGACAACCTGGGCGGGCATTCCGCCAGCACCGCCGCCGCCGCCGCGCGGTGCGCCGCCGCCGCTGAATCCGCCGCCGCCCGAACGCTGGCCGCCGCCGCCGCTAAACCCGCCGCGATCACCGCCGCCGCTGAATCCGCCGCCACCGCCACCGCCGCTATAGCCACCGCGACCACCACCGCCGCCACCGCCACCGGAGAATCCGCCGCGATCACCGCCGCCTGAAAACGGATCGAAACTGTCTTCGCCGAAACCGTCCCGCTTGTCGCGGCCACGTCCGCGACGCCCTCTATCAAAACTCATAAAACCGAACTTACCTTCGCTCCGCCCAATCGAAACGACCAGGTGCACGGACGAATCGCACCGGGCGACAGGGACGGCGGCCCAAAGCCTCTTCCTCTGCACCTTTCCACATAACCCAACGACAGTCGATTTGCGAACGGAATCATCACCATCAAGGCACGCGGCGGCAACTGTGACATTTCTGCACGAAATATTGCGTCGCGAGTGACCAATTTGACGACTCATTCCTGCGCTGAACCGCACCATGCTTGTCGCGAGCTTGCAAGTCCGCGCGCGGTTCGGCAGAGCGGCCGCCATGGATATTGCCGCACTACTTATGGATCCCGCCGCCTGGGCCGCGCTGCTCACGCTGATCGCACTCGAGCTGGTGCTGGGGATCGACAACCTGGTGTTCATCGCGATCATTTCGGCCAAGCTGCCCGCAGAACATCAATCGCGCGCGCGGCGGATCGGCCTGGCGCTGGCGCTTGGCCTGCGCATTGTGCTGCTCCTGCTGATCGGCTGGATCGTCACACTGCAGGCCCCGCTGTTCGATCTCGGCATTGCCGGCGCTCCGGGCAGCCACGGCGAGCCGAGCTTTGAAACCGCCTTCTCGGGGCGCGACCTCATCCTGCTTGCCGGCGGGCTGTTCCTGCTGTGGAAGGCGACCAAGGAAATCCACCACACTATTGACCGCGAAGGCGATAGCGGCGAACTGCTCGATCATGACAAGGGCGTCGCCGAGATCAGCTTCTCAGCTGCGATCGCGCAGATCATCGCGCTCGATCTGGTGTTCTCGGTCGATTCGATCCTGACAGCAGTGGGCATGACCGACCACGTCCCGATCATGATCACAGCGGTGATCGTCACCGTCGGGCTGATGATGATTGCGGCCGATCCGCTGGCCAAATTCATCGAGAAGAACCCGACCCTGGTGATGCTCGCGCTGGCCTTCCTGGTGATGATCGGTGTGGTGCTGATCGCCGATGCCTTCGGAGTGCACATCCCCAAGGCCTATATCTACATGGCGATGGCCTTCTCGGCTTCGGTTGAGGGTCTCAATATCATCCAGCGCGGCCGCCGCGCCCGGGCCCGTGAAGTAGGCAAATCGTGACCTCCCCGTTCCGCCAGCTAACCGAGCGCGTCTCCGCCAGCCCGCAAATCGAGCTCGCGGATGTAGCCGAGGCCGCCCGCGCCGGTTTCGGCCTGATCATCAACAACCGCCCCGAACTCGAAAGCGACGATCAGGTCCCGGGTGACGAAATCAAGGCGGCAGCCGAGGCGAACGGGCTCGGCTACGTCGCGATCCCGGTCACCCACGGCGGGTTTTCGGAGTGGCAGGTCAAAGCAATGGCCGAGGCGCTTGATTCGACCGAAAAGCCTGTCCTGGCCTATTGCCGCTCGGGCACGCGATCGACCTTGCTCTGGGCGCTGGCCGAGGCGAGCCGCGGGGCAAGCCCGCACAACCTCGCCTCCAGCGCCGCTAAGGCCGGCTATGACCTCACCCCGGTGCGCGCGATGCTCGATATGTTGAGCACGCAAGGCGGCTGACATGGCGGTGCCGTTCATCCTGATCCAGCTGGCCGTCTCGATCATGCTGATCCTTGGGGTGAGCGGGCTGTCGCGCAAGCTGGTGCTCGGCACCGATGTCCGGCTGCGCAGCGAGGACGAAGCCCGCGCGCTTGCCCGCGCGGCAGTGTGCGGGTTCGAGCCCACCGAACTGGCGCTCGACCGCGCCGGGATCGGCGCACTGCTGCGTGATCGCGCCGGGCGAACCATGCTGCTGCGCCGCCACGGCGCGCAATTCGCCGCGCGGCTGCTCGACAGCCACGCTGACGCGCGGCTCGACCGCAATTTCCTGACCATCGGCACCGGCGAACGGTTCTACGCGCCGGTAACGCTCGACCTCGGCGAGCAGGCGCAGGTCTGGGCGGCAAGTCTGAGGAGGCTGGCCAGCTGATGCCCAAACTCGGCCCGGTCGAATATGCGATCCCCTTCTTCATCCTCGCGATCATTGCCGAGATGCTCTGGGCCAAGCGCCGCCGCCCTGACGCCTACGAGCCGCGCGATACGCTGACCTCGCTCGCGCTGGGCACCGGTAGCACTGCGGTGGGCGGACTGACCGCCGCATTGGTCGTCGCCGCGCTGTACTGGCTCTACGACCACCGGATCGCGACGATCGGCTGGCAATGGTGGGCCTGGCCGCTGTGCTTCCTGCTCGACGATTTCAACTACTACTGGGCGCACCGCACCGGGCACCGGGTGCGCTGGTTCTGGGCGAGCCACGTCAACCACCATTCGAGCCAGCACTACAATCTCTCGACCGCGCTGCGCCAGACCTGGACCGGGTTCTTCGCGCTGTCGTTCGTGTTCCGGATCTGGCCCGCGTTTATCGGTTTCAACCCGGCGATGCTGCTGACCGGCGGAGCGATCAACCTGGTTTACCAGTTCTGGATTCACACCGAGGCGATCAAGCGCATGCCTCGGTGGTTCGAAGCGGTGATGAACACCCCGAGCCACCACCGGGTGCACCACGCGACCAATCCGCAATATCTCGACCGCAACTATGCCGGGGTCTTCATCGTCTGGGACAAGCTGTTCGGCAGCTTCGTGGCCGAGCGTGACGATACCCGCATTCACTACGGCATAGTCAAGCAGCTCGGCAGTTTCAACCTGGTCTGGTCGGTGTTTCACGAATGGATCGGCATCGCCCGCGACATGGCGAGCGCACCGTGGCGGCACAAGTTGTCCTATCTGTTGCGCGAACCCGGCTGGAGCCATGACGACAGCCGCGAAGGTTCGGACAAGATCCGCGCACGGTGGGAGACACTGCACGGTTCCGCCGACTAACTTGCGCCGTTTTAAGCGCGCGGTTAAGCAGCCTTGAGAGCGAGGAGCGGGGTGCATGGACGAATTCGACATCATCGTGATCGGCGGCGGCAGCGCGGGCAGCGCTGCGGCAGGACGCCTCGCCCAGGACGGCAAGCGCTCGGTCTGTCTGATCGAGGCCGGCGGCGGCAACACCCACATGTTCACGCGGACCCCGGGCTTGCTCGCGCTGATGCCCGACAAAAGCATGTTCAAGTACGATACCGAGCCGATGGCCGGGCTGAACGGCCGGGTCGGCTACCAGCCGCGCGGGAAAGGCATGGGCGGATCGAGCTCGATCAACGGCATGGTCTATATCCGCGGCAATGCGTGGGACTATGACAACTGGGCCGCACTGGGCTGCACCGGCTGGGGCTGGGACGATGTCTTGCCGGTGTTCAAGCGGCAGGAAGACAATGCCCACGGCGCCGATGCCTGGCACGGCAAGGGCGGGCCGCTCCACGTCAGCGACCAGATCGCGCCAAGCGCCGTCGGGCAGGCCTTTGTCGAGGCGGCGACCAAGCTGCAATTGCCGCGCAACGACGACTTCAACGGCGCGAAGCAGGAAGGCTTCGGGCTTTATCAGGTGACCCAGAAGGACGGCGAACGCTGGAGCGCTTCGCGCGCCTTCATTGATCCGCTCGCGGGACACAAGAATTTGGCGGTGCGGCAAGGCGCGCTGGTCGAGAAGATCGTGGTCGAAAATGGCCGCGCCATCGGGGTGCAAGTGCGCGTCGGCGGGAAGAGCGAAACGCTTCGGGCGCGCGGCGGCGTGGTACTCAGCGCCGGTGCCTTCGGCAGCCCGCAAATCCTGATGCTGTCAGGGATCGGACCCGGCGCTGAGCTGCAGAAGCATGGCATCGCAACCAAGCTCGACAAGCCCGCAGTTGGCGCGGACCTGCAGGACCACTGCGACTATCTGGTCGGCTACGAACTGGATGACCTGAACCTGTTTGGCGGCAGTTTGCGCGGCGTGTGGCAGCTCGCCAAGGCCTTCGTCGAATACCGCCGCAAGCACACCGGCATGCTCACCACCAATTTTGCCGAGAGCGGCGGCTTCGCCACAATCCGCCCCGATGCACCGGCACCCGATATCCAGTACCACTTCATCCGCGCGATCATCCAGAACCACGGGCGCGACAAGCTGAAGGCCCATGGCTTCTCGCTTCACGCCTGCGTGCTGCGCCCCGAAAGCCGCGGCTGGGTCAAGCTGGCCAGCCCCGACCCGGCGGTGGCCCCGGCGATCAACCCCAACTTCCTCGCCGACGAGCGCGACCTGCACCTGCTGCGCGACGGCGCGCGGCTGATGCACCGCATCGCTGCCACCCCGCCGATGTCGGAACTGGGCGCGCGAGAGCGCAACCCG
>JANOAD010000110.1:0-4362 GCA_031410955.1 Novosphingobium sp.
TTCGAACGACAGCGGGCTGAACTGCGCCTGCTTGAGCAGCTCGGTCAGCCGCGCGCCGCGGTTGAGCAGCTTCTGAGTCGAGGCATCGAGGTCCGAACCGAACTGCGCGAAGGCCGCCATTTCGCGGTACTGCGCCAGCTCCAGCTTGATCGAGCCCGAGACCTTCTTCATCGCCTTGGTCTGCGCGGCACCGCCGACGCGGCTGACCGACAGGCCGACGTTGATCGCCGGGCGGACGCCCTGGTAGAACAGGCCGGTTTCGAGGAAGATCTGGCCGTCGGTGATCGAGATAACGTTGGTCGGGATGTAGGCCGAAACGTCGCCCGCCTGGGTTTCGATGATCGGCAGTGCGGTCAGCGACCCGCCGCCCTGGCTGTCGTTCATCTTGGCGGCGCGTTCGAGCAGGCGTGAGTGCAGATAGAACACGTCGCCCGGATAGGCTTCGCGGCCCGGCGGGCGGCGCAGCAGCAGCGACATCTGGCGGTAAGCCACGGCCTGCTTGGAAAGATCGTCGTACACGATCACGGCGTGCATGCCGTTGTCGCGGAAATATTCGCCCATCGTCGCACCTGTGTAAGGCGCGAGGTACTGCAGCGGGGCAGGCTCCGACGCGGTCGCGGCGACCACGATGGTATATTCCATCGCGCCGTTTTCTTCGAGCTGGCGGACGATCTGCGCCACGGTCGAGCGCTTCTGGCCGACTGCAACGTAGATGCAGTAGAGCTTCTTCTTTTCGTCGTCGCCGGCGTTGGCCGCCTTCTGGTTGATGAAGGTATCGATCGCGACCGCGGTCTTGCCGGTCTGACGGTCACCGATGATCAGTTCGCGCTGGCCGCGGCCGACCGGAACGAGCGCGTCGATCGCCTTGAGCCCGGTTTGCACTGGCTCATTCACCGACTGGCGCGGGATGATCCCCGGGGCCTTCTTTTCAACGCGCATGCGCTGGTCCGAGACAATCGGGCCCTTGCCGTCGATCGGGTTGCCAAGCGCATCGACCACGCGGCCCAAGAGCCCCTTGCCGACGGGAACGTCGACGATGGTCCCGGTCCGCTTGACGACGTCGCCTTCCTTGATCTCGGCGTCCGAGCCGAAGATCACGACGCCGACGTTATCGGCTTCGAGGTTGAGCGCCATGCCCTTCACCCCGTTCGAGAACTCGACCATTTCGCCGGCCTGGACCTGATCGAGCCCGTGGATGCGGGCGATGCCGTCACCCACCGACAGCACCGAGCCGACTTCCGAGACTTGCGCCTCGGTGCCGAAGCTGGCGATCTGGTCCTTGATGACCTTCGAAATTTCTGCGGCGCGGATATCCATGTTCAGCCTTTCATCGCGTTAGCGAGGGTGTTCAAACGGGTGCGGATCGAGCTGTCGATCTGGGTCGAGCCGATCCGGACGATCAGCCCGCCGAGAATCTCGGGGTCGACCGTGGCGGTGAGTTTTACGTCCTTGCCCTCGCGCGCCTTGAGCTTCGCGGCGATGGCAGCAATCTGCTTGGCATCGAGCGCATGGGCGCTGGTCACCGTGGCGTTGAGTTCGCCGCGCGCGGCAGCGGCGATCCCGGCAAAGGCCGAAACGATCTGCGGCAGCTTCGACAGGCGGCGGTTGTCCGCCAGCACGCCGAGGAATTGCCGGGTTAGCGGCGCCAGCTTGAGATGCGCGCCAAGCCCGGTCATCGCGGCGTGAGCGCCTTCGCGGGTGAGCCGCGGGTTGCGAATCAGTGCGGCCAGATCACCCGACGCGGCGATCGCCTGGCCCAACTTTTCGAGATCGGATTCGACCGCGCTGACTGCCTTGCTCTCTGCCGCCAGTTCATACAGCGCAGAGGCGTAACGCCCTTGCAAACTTGCGGTTATGCCGCCGGAATTCTCCACGCGTGTCGCTTCCTTACATCGGGTGCGTTGTCGGGGCGGGTGCCATGCATAGCGCACGACGGCCCTGGGGACGGGGGCGCGCATAGCCATGATTGTGCTGCGATGCAAGGTGGGGGACCTCGACTTTTGGATTCGTCATTGCGAGCATAGCGAAGCAATCCAGAGTCGCGTAAGCCGCCCTGGATTGCCGCGCGACCTGCGGCCGCTCGCAATGACGAAGCATTTGGGGGAATTTGATGGGCGACTGGCTCAGACTGATCATGTCCGACGGGCACTCGATGCCATGCTACCACGCCATGCCCGAGGGCGAGCGCCGGGGCGGGCTGGTGCTGGTGCAGGAGATTTTCGGGGTCACCGATCATATCCGCGAACTGTGCGATGAATATGCCGCTGACGGGTATGAAGTGATCAGCCCGGGCCTGTTCGACCGGCAGGAACCCGGCTGCGCGCTGGGATATTCGGGGGCCGATTGGGAGCGTGCAGTGGAGATCGCGCGCAAGGAGCATGATTGGGAACAGGGGCTCGACGATACCGCCCGGACGATAGCGTGGATGAAGGAACGCGGCGGGCCGGTCTTCATCACCGGCTACTGCTTCGGCGGTTCGGTCGCCTGGCGCATGGCGCAGCTTTCGGACGATCTTGACGCGGCGAGCTGCTACTACGGCGGCTATATCGCCACCCGCTTTGCCGACGATCCGCCCAAGTGCGCGACAATCACGCATTTCGGCCGCTTCGATTCGATGGTGCCGATCGTGCCAGTGGAAAAGCTGATCGCCAAGCAGCACCCGACCGCGCAGCACTTTATCTATGAGGCCGGCCACGGCTTCAATTCGGACCGCCGCAAGGACTGGCATCCCGAAAGCGCCGAACTCGCCAAGGAGCGGACGCTGATGCTGTTCAAGGCATTGGGCGGCTGAGGTGGCCTTGCGGCTGACCGAGATGCTGCATTAGACTGCCGCCAAGGGAGAGCGCAATGAAACTGACGCCAATGGCCGAACATGTCGGCACCGAGATCACCGAAGTCGACCTCGCCACGATCGGCGATGCCGATTTGCAAGCGTTGCGACAAACACTTGCCGAGCGCGGCATGGTCGCGATTCGTGATCAAAGTCTGTCGCCGGAGCAACACATCGCCTTCGCCAAGCGGTGGGGCGGGATCGACGTCAATCCTTTCTTCCCGACCAACAGTGGCTATCCCGAAATCGCCGAAGTGCGCAAAGCCGAAAAGCAGCAGAGCAATATCGGCGGCGGCTGGCACACCGACCATTCGTTCGACCAGGTTCCCGCGATGGGCTCGATCCTGGTCGCGCGCGAGCTGCCGCCGGTTGGCGGGGACACGCTGTTCGCCAGCATGGGCGCGGCTTACGATGCCTTGTCGGATGGTCTCAAGGACACACTCGCCACGCTGCGAGCGGTTCATTCTGCCGACCACATCTACCAACCGGGCGGCTATTACGCGCAGTCCGACATGGCCGATGAAATGCGCGGGCAAGACCTTTCCACCCGCGCCGTGCATCCGGTGATGATCCGCCATCCGGTGACCGGCCGCAAGCTGCTTTACGTCAACGGGGCCTTCACGCTGCATTTCGAAGGCTGGACCCGCGAGGAAAGCCTGCCGCTGCTGCAATACCTCTATCAAGTGGCCAGCCGGGAGGACTTCCAGTGCCGCCTCCACTGGCAGCCGGGTTCGGTTGCGATCTGGGACAATCGTTCGACCTGGCATCTGGCGATGAACGATTACCACGGCCACCGCCGCGTGATGCACCGGATTACCCTGAGCGGGGAGGCACTCGCGGCCTGAATTTGCTTTGACCGCATGGTGCGGGACGCGGGGCGCAACGATGTGAGGCATGACTTGCGAAACGCAGGAGCGATGCCATGACTGACGCGATGACCCAGTGCCCGATCCCCGATGACGAATGCTGGAGCGCTGCCATGGCGCGCGACCGGTCGTACGACGGACGCTTCATCACCGGCGTGCTCACCACCGGAATCTATTGCCGCCCGAGCTGCCCGGCGCGGCATCCCAAGCGCGAGAATGTGCGCTTCTTTGCCGATGGCTCAGCGGCGCGCGCGGCGGGGTTGCGGGCTTGCCTGCGCTGCTCGCCCGATGATGTGAGCCGCGATGAGCGTGCGGTGCTCAGCGCAATTGCTGCGATCAAGGCGGCGGAGCAGCCGCTCGCGCTCGCTGCGCTGGCCGAGGAGACCGGCTATTCACCGGCGCATTTCCAGCGGGTCTTCGCCCGCGCCACTGGCTTGTCGCCCTCGGCCTATGGCCGCGCGCTGATGGCTGAGCGCGCGGCGCAGGCGCTGAGCGAGGAGGGCAGCGTTACCGATGCAA
This sequence comes from Novosphingobium sp., assembly GCA_031410955.1. Lineage (GTDB taxonomy): Bacteria > Pseudomonadota > Alphaproteobacteria > Sphingomonadales > Sphingomonadaceae > Novosphingobium. Next base: position 4,216 of record JANOAD010000110.1, read on the forward strand.
TCTATGCTGCGGGCTATTCTGGGCCTTCGCGGTTCTATGAAGCCAATCAGGGGAGACTTGGAATGGCACCTTCGGCATGGGCCGCGGGCGGCAAGGGCGTGACGATCCACTGGGCCACGGTTGAAACCTCGCTCGGCGCGATGCTGG
>JANOAD010000111.1:0-17956 GCA_031410955.1 Novosphingobium sp.
GCGACCAACCGCCCCGACGTGCTCGATCCCGCGCTGCTCCGCCCCGGCCGCTTCGACCGCCAGGTGGTGGTGCCGCTGCCCGATATCGAAGGCCGCGAAAAGATCCTTGGCGTGCACATGAAGAAGGTTCCGCTCGCCCCCGATGTCGATACGCGCACGCTGGCGCGCGGCACCCCGGGGTTCTCGGGTGCCGATCTCGCCAATCTGGTCAATGAGGCTGCCTTGCTCGCTGCGCGGCGCAACAAGCGCTTGGTCGCGATGCGCGAGTTCGAGGACGCCAAGGACAAGGTCATGATGGGCGCCGAACGCCGCTCGATGGTCATGACCGAGGATGAGAAGAAGATGACCGCCTACCACGAGGCTGGGCACGCCATCGTCTCGATCAACGAGGCTGCTTCGGACCCGATTCACAAGGCCACGATCATCCCCCGCGGCCGCGCGCTGGGCATGGTCATGCGGCTGCCCGAGCGCGACAGCTATTCGTACCACCGCGACCAGATGCTCGCGAACCTGTCGGTCTCGATGGGCGGGCGCGTGGCCGAAGAACTGATCTTCGGGCACGACAAGGTTTCTTCGGGCGCCTCATCGGATATCCAGTATGCGACTGGCCTCGCCCGCAACATGGTCACCCGCTGGGGCATGTCGGACAAGCTCGGTCCGCTGCAGTACGAGGATACGCAGGAGGGCTATCTCGGCTACGGCGGGTCGGCCCGGACTATGTCTTCGGTCGAGACCAACAAGCAGATCGATGCCGAAATCCGTCTGCTGGTCGATACCGCGCACAAGCGCGCCACCGACATCCTGACCAAGAACCGCGACAAGCTCGAACTTCTGGCCAAGGCGATGCTCGAATACGAGACGCTGTCGGGCGACGAGATCACCGAACTGATGCAGAACGGCAAGATCGACCGGCCCGATGCGCCGGCCCCCGGTTCAGGGCTGACCGAAGTGCGCGGATCGTCGATTCCGCGCGCGGGCAAGCGATTTGCCGGTGCGGCGGCGCGCGACCTCGGCTGAAGCACCTGTCTTGATCCCAATTCCGCTCGTCCTGAGGAGGCGTCTCGAAGCCGCAAGCTGAGGAGCCGTCTCGAAGGACCGGGTGCTGCGCGCAGTGGTTCGAGACGGGCCTTTGCTGCGCTCTGTCCCTCCTCCACCACGAACGGTGATTTGGGATGTGTGGTGGTCGGCGCTACCCGATCGACAGCGCCAGCACGACCACTGCAAACAGGGTCAGCGCGATGATCGCGAAGAAGCTGAGCGCCATCGTTCGCCACAGCGCTCCGCCCCGGGTCAGACCATAGGTTTCGCGCAGCTGCCGATGCATGTGGAACGGCACATATAGGATCAACACCGCAATCCGCCCGCCAAGGCTGGTCCAGACGTTTATTGCGGTAATCGCCGCCAACACGATCAGCATGAAGCACAGCGAGTATGTCACGAACACGGTGTGATCGTAGAGGTGGAAGCGGCGGCTGAACGGGAACAGAAGCCACACGAACGGCACGCTCAACGGGATCAGCAGCCAGCTGTATTTGTATGCGCTCGACTGAACCTTGTACATTGCGAGCTCCGGGTTGGCCTTTGCATCGCGCCACGCCTGATTGAGCGTTCCGGCCCCCGTCCCGCTCGCGATCTCGTTAGGCAGCTTGTTATCCTTGCCGTTTCGGATGCCCTCAAGCGCCGCCTGGGCGCCGACCAGCTTGCCTTCGATCGCGCCGGTTGACTGCCCCGCTTTCTCCGCCGCTTTGAGCTCCGCTTTGAGATCGGCGACGTGCTTGACCGCCTCGCTTTCCGCCGTAGCGCCGTTCGGGCCAACCACCGCGTTGTTGTTCTGGTCGAAGTGGATCGGATCGCCCGCGAGGTTGAATAGCGCGAAGGTCAGGAACACTACGAATAGGAACAGCGCAATCGGGCTGACGTAGCTGGCACGGCGGCCGTCGATATATTCACGGGTCAGCTTGCCCGGATGCCAAGCGAGCATCGGCACGGTGCGCCAGATCTTGCCTTCAAAATGGAACACCCCGTGGACCAGGTCATGGAAGAAGGCAGCGATGGTCTTGTGAACATGCGCGGCCTGCCCGCAATTGTGACAATGGCTCCCGACCAGCGACGTTCCGCAGTTGAGGCAAACCCGTTCGTGAGTGTGGCCGTTCGCCGCCTCGCCATGCGCGGGTTCGGCCGCCCGCGCGGCCAGCGCGCCCGCTGCAATATCGCCGATGATCTGGCCCGGTTCGCTCACTTGTCGGCTGCTCCCCCTCGCAAGTTCATTCATGGTCTTGTCAGGCGGGCGCGGTCAAGGCACCAACAACAGCAAATCGGGAAAGGCCCCTGCAACTATGAAACGACTGCTGATCTTCGCGCTGGCCATGGCAGCCTTCCCGGCTGCGGCCTATGCGGCCCGCGGCGATATGAACCTGGCGACCTTCATCGCCAAGGCGGAAACCTTGCAGGCCCAGGGGCCGCTGGCGTTGATGTCCCCCGATTTGGAGGTCCTCAAGGCCGAAGGCAGCGCCGCCGGTCAGTCTTACAAGCAGCGACTGCTGACCGAGCGGGCCAGGGGCAAGCCGTCGAGCTGCCCGCCGGACAATGCGCGAATCGTGCCCGAGGAACTGGTCAACTTCCTCAGGACTGCCTACCCCGCCAATGCCCGACCGCGCGTGACGATCCGCCAGGGCGTGGCCGACTATTTCATCCGCAAGTTTCCCTGCCGCCGCTAACCAAAAGGCCCGGTTTGTTTGCGCGTGCGGACCTGCCATCCGGCAGGTCCTTGCAACGTTATTCGCGGAGGCGAATAACGAACCGACAAAATCTTACCCCTCGTAATCGCCGCCGATCGAGGTGTTGCGAACCGGTGCCGCCGCGGTGATCCGCAGCGCTTCGGCCGACTGGCTGAGCGAGCCGACGTCATCGACCTCGTCATCATCCTCGGGCAGCACGCGCTGGAGCGATGAAATCACCGATTCCTTGAGGTTGCCCGGGTTGACCGTAGTGTCAGCGATTTCCCGCAGCGCGACCACCGGGTTCTTGTCCCGGTCACGCTCGATGGTGAGTTCGGCGCCGCCCGAAATCTCGCGCGCGCGCTGCGCGGCAAGCAACACCAGGTCGAACCGGTTGGGGATCTTGTCGACACAATCTTCAACGGTAACGCGTGCCATGGGCACTCCAATGCAAATGAATTTCAGGAATGCACCGGCGCTACACGGAATGATTCGACGAAGTCAAAAAAATTCGCATAACATACTGATATAGAACGAAAGAATTTTCGACCGCCAAGCGAATCAGTCGTAGCTGTGTCCCGCCATGCTGTCATCCGCCAGATCGCTGAAGCGGGTGATCCTGGGTTCGAAGCGCAGCCGGACCTTGCCGGTCGAACCGTGGCGCTGCTTGGCGACGATCAGTTCGGCGAGCCCGAACACCCGTTCCATCTCCTGCTGCCACGCGGCGTGAGCCTCGTGGCTCTTGGCATCATCATCGGCTTGCGGGACCTTGGGTTCCTTGTTGGCGACGTAGTAGTCCTCGCGGAACACGAACCAGACCATGTCGGCGTCCTGCTCGATCGAGCCCGATTCGCGCAGATCGGAGAGCTGCGGGCGCTTGTCCTCACGCTGCTCGACCGCGCGGCTAAGCTGCGACAGCGCGATCACTGGTACGCCCAATTCCTTGGCCAGCGTCTTGAGGCCGCGGCTGATCTCGGAGATTTCGTTGACCCGGTTATCGGTGCTGCGCCCCGATCCTTGCAACAGCTGGAGGTAATCGACCACCACCAGCCCGATATCGTGGCGCCGCGTGAGCCGCCGCGCGCGGGTGCGCAGCGCGGCGATCGACAGCGCCGGGGTATCGTCGATGTACAGCGGCAGTTCGGCGAGCCGCTGGCTGGCGAACGACAGCTGCTGGAAATCTTCGCGGCTGATCTTGCCCATGCGCAGGGCTTCGCTGCTGATCCCCGATTGCTCGGCGAGGATACGCGTGGCGAGCTGGTCGGCGCTCATTTCAAGGCTGAAAAACGCGGTCGCCGCACCGACCGACTTGTCCGCCGCGATCCCGTCAGCCAGGTCGCGGCGCAGGCGGTCCGCCGCATTGAACGCGATATTGGTGGCGAGCGCGGTCTTGCCCATGCCCGGACGCCCGGCGAGGATGATCAAATCCGAATCATGCAAACCGCCGATCTTCTCGTTGATCGAGGTCAGGCCAGTGGTCTTGCCCGAGATGTGCCCGCCCGACAGCAGTGCCTGCTCGATCATGCCGAGCGCGGTACGGGTGGCGAGCGCAAAGCCCTGCGCCTCGCTGCCCGAGGCCGCCCCTTCTGCCACCTGATAGAGCGCAGCTTCGGCCTGCGCGATCTGCTCCATCGGCTCGACGCTCTCGGAGGTATCGAGCGCCGCATTGACCAGATTGCGCCCGACCGAAACCAGTTCGCGCAGCAGCGCAAGGTCGTAGATCTGTTCGGCCAGTTCGCGCGGGGCAAGCAGGCCCTGGCCGTCGGCGGTAAGCCGCGCGAGGTAGCCCGCCCCGCCGAGGTCCTTGAGCGCCTCGTCGGCCTCGAAATAGGGCCGCAGCGTAACCGGCGTGACCACCGCCTTGCGGTCGAGCAGCTGCAAAATCCGCTCGTAAATCCGCGCATGCACCGGCTCAAAAAAGTGGTCGGGCCCAAGCGGTGTGTTGAGTTCCTCGATCACCCGGTTGTCGATCAACGCCGCGCCCAAAAAGGCCGCCTCTGCCTCGACATTGGAAGGTAGCGCCCGTGCGGCAGCTTCATCGGGGCGGGTGATCAGATCGGTCTCGGCCATGCCCGCTCCAATGCGCGTAGGCGCGAAACCATTCAAGCCGGACGTGCCGACCAAATCATCCACAGCCTGTGGAAGGCGGGAATAGCATGCCGAATTCCCCCTAAAGGAAGACCTTGCTCCCCATTGCTGCATTTGCGAGAAGCCGCGCCAGCATGGCGGACCCGCGGATCATTCATATCGAGCTCGACGAGGCAACCATCCTGTGGCGCAACGCCGATATCGAGCAGGAACGCCGCATCGCGATCTTCGACCTGATCGAGGAGAACACGTTTCGGCCGCTGCGGGCGTGGGAGGCCGGCCATCAGGGCCCTTACCGGGTCAAGCTGGCGGTTGAGGAAGGGCGGCTCGCGCTCGAGATTGCCGACGCCGACGGCCAGGTGCTCGAACTGCTGGTGCTGGCGCTGGGCCGCTTCCGCCGCCCGATCCGCGACTATTTTGCGATCTGCGACAGCTATTACCAGGCGATCCGCAAGGCCACCGCCAGCGAGATCGAGACGATCGACATGGCCCGCCGCGGGGTACACAACGAAGCGGCGGAATTGCTGGTCGAGCGGCTGGAAGGGAAGGTCGAAACCGACTTCGCCACTGCAAGACGGCTGTTCACCTTGATTTGCGTGCTCCATATCAGGGGCTGAGGGGTCTATTCAGAGCATGCCACGCAAGAAATCCACCGCATCGCAGCTGCGCCTGTTTGGTGCGATGCTGCTGCTTGGGCTGATCGCGCTCGGCTGGGGGTGGTGGCAGCTGCATCACTGGCGGCCGGGCCGCGCCGATTTCCCGGTCCAGGGAATCGAGGTTGGCAGCGACGACGGTGCGGTCAACTGGAAGGCGGCCAAGGCGATCGGCGCGAGCTTCGTCTATCTCGATGCCTCGGCCAGTGCCTTCGCCCGCGATCCGGCCTTCGTCAAGAACCTTGAAGATGCGCGCGCGGCCCGGCTTCAGGTCGGCGCGGTGCACACCTACGATCCGTGCCAGCCGGCCGAAAAACAGGCCGCCAACTTCGTCACCGTAGTCCCGCGCGACCGGACCATGCTGCCGCCCGCAGTCGATCTCGATCTGCTGGCCGAGGATTGTCCGGTCAAGGTCAGCGACGCCGGCGTAACCAGCGAACTGATGACTTTCCTCAACCAGATCGAGACTCACACCGGCAAGCCGACCATCCTCAAGATTTCCAGCAGCTTCGAGAAGCGCTATCACCTCGCCGCGAAGATCGATCGCAACCTGTGGCTGGTGCGCACGCGCTTTGCCCCTGACTATGCCGGGAGGCCGTGGATGCTGTGGACTGCCAACGCGATGCTCGACAGCGAGGCCAGCGACGGCGCGCTGCGCTGGGTGGTGGTCGGCAAATGAGCTGGACGAAAGATTCCCTGATCGCGGCCGCGCGCGATGCCGCCGCAGGGGCCTATGCGCCCTATTCGCAGTTCCATGTCGGCGCGGCGCTGGGCTTTGCCGATGGCAGCGTGGTCACCGCCGCCAACGTCGAGAACGCAAGCTATGGTCTGACGCTCTGCGCCGAAACGGTCGCTGTGGGCAAGGTGCTCAGCGAAGGCTGGCGCGGGAGCCTGCTAGGCGTGGCCGTGATCGGCGGCAAGGCCGGTGCACTGGGCGCAGGCGAACCGGTGACCCCGTGCGGACGCTGCCGCCAGGTGCATAACGAAGTCGCCGCGCTGGGCCACAGCGACCCCGTGGTGTGGTGCGTCGGCGGGGAGGAGGTCTTGGAACTGCGGCTCTCGGAACTGTTGCCGAGGGCGTTCGGGCCGGACTGTTTAAATTAACATTCGCGCTCGACCGATTTCCGGCTGGACTTCTCACAAGCAGCAAGAGGCTAGGCCTTATCTTGGACAAGCGTGAACAGCCCGATCGGCAAAATGGGAAAAATCACTGAGCACATCCCTTATCATGGAATTCTGCGACCTCCCGGCAAGGTCATCATCAAGCATGGACTCTTCCAACATTTTTTCTGTAGATCGAATTATTCCCGGGATGGCTGTCGAAACTAGATCCCAGTTTTCATCAAATTCTACTAACGCGGCCATCAAATTCATATCTGTTGGTGGATTAACGCGACGAACCTCCATCAAAATTTTGTGTGCGTTTTCCATTTCTCGGAGTTCTAACTTTGACCAATCTAAGGAGTTCTTCGCCTTTAGATCATCGGCATGCTTTTTTATTCTGTCGAGTTGAAAACGTAGGGCTGTATGTCGCTCGATCGATTCTGCCTTTCGACGGCGAACGGCAAGATATTCTGCTCCCACGATTGCAAGGCCCGCGCCAATTGCACCTCCGAAAAAGCTCAGGAGATCGCCAGCTTTAGCAAGCCCCTGCGACGCCAACATAATCGCAGCGAACGTGGCGCCGGCGAGGACACTAATCAATATTACGTATGGAAGCCGGTCAAGGAATCGTTCCATCAAGCCTACCCCAGCCACTCCAGCAGTGCCCCTAGGCAATCCCGCCCCAATTGCGCCGAGCGTTCGGGCGACCAGGCCTGAACTGCGCAAGGCAGGTCGTCGTTATCCTTGAACGGCATCTCCAGCGTCATCGTCACCGCGCCGAATCGTTCGGCGAGCTGGTTGGTCGACATCGTCATGTTCGCATGGCCCGCGCGCGCCACGGGGTAGCCCAGCCGGGTCTGGAAATCGGGCGAACGGCGCTCAAGGATCGCGGCGTAGCGATCGTAACCCGCCTGCTGCTGCTCGTTCCACGAAGGGATGCCGTGAAACCCGGCAAGAAACACCGCCGGAATCGCCTCGTCACCATGGACGTCGATCGCGAAATCGAGCCCGCTCTCGTCCATCGCATTGCGGATCGCCAGCACCTCGGGCGACTTCTCTGCGCTCGGCTCGCCCCATTCGCGGTTGAGGTTGATTCCCGCCGCATTGGTCCGAAGATGCCCGCGCCGCGAGCCGTCAGGGTTGGCGTTGGGGACCACGTGGAAGCGGCACAATTGACGCAACTTGCGTGCAATCGGATCGGCAGCATCGGTCAGCCGGTCAAGCGCGCCTTCGATCCACCATTCGGCCATGCTCTCACCGGGATGCTGGCGGGCGTAGAGCCAGACCTGTTTGGCACCTTCACCCAGTTCGAGGCAATCGATCGGCTGGCCATCCAGACTGCGCCCCAGCACGCGGTGCGTCACCCCCTCGGCGAGCGCGGTCTGGCTGACGAGGTCGTGGTGGCGCTCCATCGAATAGGGCGCGAAATAGGCGAACCAGGCGATCCCACCGCTGGGCAGGTAAGTAATGGTCAGCGTGCCATCGTCGGTCTTGGCATCGTAGCTGCTGGCGGCGCGGGCCCAGAACTCCCGGTCCTCGCTCACTGCGGCGCGGTAGCCGGGCCAGCCGCCGGGATAGGCGGAAGAGTTGAGCCCGGTGATCCGCAGCGTCAGCTCGCTCCCCGCACAGCCGCTGACCCGGAAGTGGAACCACTGGAAGAACTCGGAACTGTGATCGAGCCGGATCTTGAGCGTTGCGGTGGTGCCATCGATGGCGAGGACTTCGATATTGCCGCTGTCGAAGGCGGCGTCGATCATGATGTCTGTCATTTGACCTCGATAGTCTCACCCGACTGGCCGGGAAAGCCTGCAAACAGCGCTTCGCTCATCTTGGGTGCGGCCAGCGCCGTGGTGGCGAGCGGGGACTTGGCGGAGACGGTGAAGCTTGCCCGCCCTTCCCATAGCACCGCTCCGCTCGCGCGATTGCGGATCGAGACTGCGAGGTCGGTTGCGACCTGCGCCGAAGGCTTGGCGAAAGGTTGATGCCGATGCCGATGCCGAGCCCGCTCCCGTAAGTCCCGGTCGAGCCGCCCACCCCGACGCTGACCGGGCTATTCGAGCGCTCGGGCTGCACCGTGCGCCGCGTGACCCGGACCTGTGCGACCTGGGCACTCGTGCCGGACTTGCCTTCGCTGTAACCGAGCAGCTGCAACTGGCGCATCACCGCAGCGCTGTAAGTCTGCCATTCGAGCGACGCCGGGTCACCGCCAGGTGCGGGTTCGACGACGATCTCGCCCTTGCCCAGCGGCGACACATCGGGCGCGTGAAAGCGCGTCACCGCAACCGGGCCGACCGGGGCGACACAGCCGGCCAGCATTGCTGGCAACAGGGCCGCCAGCAGCGACAGCGCCTTGATCCGCCTTGCCTTCATCGATGTCGGTCCTCCAGCCCAGAGCAAATCTGATCCAGCGATTCTGGACCCTGCCCGGCCCGCCTGCAAGTGGCTAAGCTGGATTGTAAACCCGGGGGTTCACTGATAGGTTCCCGGCCTGCGATCAGGGGGACCGCGTATGGCTGGACCGGCACTGGAACAGGGCAGCGCAACGCCTTCAGCCGAACGGATCGACCTGCTCGATGCCCTGCGCGGCTTTGCGCTGCTCGGCATCCTGCTCGCCAATATCAATTACTGGTCCGGATGGGAATTCATGGATCTTCCAGCCCACACCGCCTTGGCTGGTCCGGACCAGCCTCTAGCCGCGCGGATCTTTCACAAGCTGGTCATCGACGGCAAATTCTACAGTCTGTTTTCGCTGATGTTCGGCATTGGCTTTTCTCTGCAGTTGATCCGGCTGGAACGGCGCGGCGCGGACGGGTTGGCAATCTTCCGGCGGCGGATGCTGGTGCTGTTGCTGATCGGCGTAATCCACCTAGTACTGATCTGGGATGGCGACATCCTGACGCTTTACGCCTTGCTCGGCCTGGTCCTGTCGTTTGCCACGCGGTGGAGCGACAGGGCGCTGCTGTGGGCTGCGCTGGTCCTGCTGCTGGTGCCGATCCCGGGCGTGTGGCTCTTTGCACAAGCCGGCTGGCATCCTTCGGCCCCCTTCATGGAATTGAGCCAGCAACTGGCCGCGCCGTGGTATGGCGGGGATCAGACCGACGAAGTGCGCTGGCTCGCGCAAGACGACTGGCGCTCGCACTGGGGCTGGCTGATGGGCGGCTGGCCGTGGCGGATCATCACCATCCTCGACAGTTGGCGCATCCCCAAGGTGCTGGCGATGATGCTGCTGGGCATGGTTGCCGGACGCCGACTGGTTGCGGGGACTTTGCTGAGCGATCGCCGTCTGCTGTTCGGCACTCTGCTGGCTGGCATGGCGGTGGGACTACCCTTGAGTATCTGGTACGCCAGCTCGGAAACGTTTCAACAGGAACACCTTTCCGCCGTGCTGGGCACCGCGCCGCTGGCGCTCGCCTATGCCGCAGGGTTCGTCTTGCTATGGCCGCACGCCCGGCCGGTGCTGCGCCATCTCGCCCCGGTCGGGCGAATGGCGCTGACCAATTACCTGATGCATTCGCTGCTGGGCAGCGCGATCTTCTATGGCATCGGATTGGGTCTGGTCGGCAAGCTGCCGCCAGCTGGTTTCTATAGCGTGGCGCTGGCGATATTTGGTTTCCAGATGGCCTTCTCGCGCTGGTGGCTGGCCCACCACGAACAAGGCCCGATGGAACGGCTGTGGCGGCTCGGTACCTACGGTCGGCGGCGATAGCCTAGCGGCGAAACTCTGCCTCGCCGAGCTTGAGCGGGAAGCCATTAAACAGCCCCGCCGAAAGCTTATCGGCGATGGCCTGGTCGGTCCAGCGCTGGTCACCCTCGCGGGTCAGCATCTCGGCGCGGCCTTCCCACAGTACCTGCCCGCTGGCGCGGTCGCGGATGCGGGTTTCGAGCCGGGTCGAGATGAGCGCGCCGCGCGGGCGTGAGCCATCGATCATGATGCCCACACCCATCGAGGTCCCGCGATTCGAAACGCCCATACTGACTTCGCCGCTGACCGGCTTGTGCGGCGCTTCGCGCGGCTGCGCTTCGATCCGGATCACGCGCACTTCGGCGATCTGGCCGCTGGTCGGGGTGATCGTCGCGGCATCGTAGCCCGAATGGACCAGCCGGTCTTCGACCGCAGCTTCGAACGTGGCACTGAACCGCCGGTCGCTGCCGGCAAAGTCCGCGTCGACTTCGGCATCGTACGGCATCGCGACCACCGAAATCGGACCGTGCGCCAGCGCCAACGCCGCATCGCCCTCGATCCTGAACCGGCTGATCTGGACCAGCCCTTGACCCGATCCGGCGCTGCGCGGTTCACCGCCGCGCCACCCCGAGGCATCGTGCCAGCGCGGACCGTCGTCCCACCCGCCGCGCTGGGCCATCAACGCAGTGCCGGACAGGGCGAGCGTGGCAACGAGGGTGATCTGGATCAGGGCCGGGCGGGACAGCATGAAGGGTGATCCTTGGGACAAAGGCGGTGGCTGCGCAATTCCTTCGCCTTCCAAGCTTGCGCTGCGCTGAACACGCCGCGAAAAACAGGGCAAAACGCGCCGAATTACGCGATTATTAACCACTTCATTGCCGGACCATGCTAGCGGCCTCATCCATCATGACTGACAAATGCCCCGTACTCGTGACCGGCGGTGCCGGCTATATCGGCAGTCACGCGGTGCTCGCGCTGGTCGACCAGGGCTGGTCGGTGGCAGTGATCGACAACCTGACCACCGGGTTCCGCTGGGCGGTGCCCGACGGGGTGCCGTTCTACCAGGGCGATATCGAGGACGCTGGCCTGCTCGCGCGGATCTTTGCCGAGCAGGGCACGCGGGCCGTGATGCACTTTGCGGGCTCGATCATCGTCCCCGAATCGGTCGAGAACCCGCTCAAGTATTATCACAACAACACCGCCAAGAGCCGCGCGCTGATTGCCGCAGCGGTGGCCGGCGGGTTGCCGCACTTCATCTTCAGTTCGACCGCAGCGACCTATGGCATTCCCAAGGAATCGCCGGTCCGCGAGGACAGCCCCAAGCTGCCGATCAATCCCTACGGCATGTCCAAGCTGATGACCGAGACGATGCTCGCCGATGTCGCGGCGGCGCATCCGCTCAACTATTGCGCGCTGCGCTACTTCAACGTCGCCGGGGCCGATCCGCGCGCGCGCACCGGGCAATCGACTGCGGGCGCAACGCATTTGATCAAGGTTGCGGTGGAAGCGGCGCTCGGCAAGCGGGCCCACGTCGAGGTGTTCGGCACCGACTATGCCACTCCCGACGGCACCGGGGTGCGCGACTATATCCACGTCAGCGACCTGGCCGCGGCGCATGTCCTCGCGCTCGAAGCTTTGATCGCGAATCCGGCCGAATCGCTGACCATGAACGCCGGTTATGGCCGCGGCTTCTCGGTGCTCGAGGTGCTCGACGCGGTCGACCGGGTGACCAACCTCAAGATCGTGCGCAAGATGAGCCCGCGCCGCGCCGGCGACCCGGATGCGCTGATTTCCGACAATGCGCGGATCAAGGCGACCCTGCCGTGGGTCCCGCAATTCGCCGATCTCGATGTGATCGTCACTCATGCGTTGCAGTGGGAACGGCGGCTGGGCGAAATCCGCGGCGGATAGCGCGCTTCCCCTTGGCCCTGGCGCGGCATTGTGCGAGCAAGCGCGCAAAGCACACGACAGGGGAGACTACCGATGAACCGCAGGTCCTTCTTGGGCGGCACCGCCATGCTGGCGATTGCCGCAGCCACTCCGGCGCGCCTGCTCGCCGATACCGGCGACGCGCAGATCGCAGCGGTGATCGATGAGGGGCTGAACCGAAGCGAGGCGATGATCATGGCCTCGCAGCTGATGGACGGCATCGGCCCGCGGCTGACCAATTCGCAAAATTACCGCCGCGCCGCCGACTGGGCGACCCAGCGGATGACTGCATTGGGCCTGGCGAACGTCCACCGCGAGCGATTCGACTTCGGCCTCGGCTGGAACGTCGAGAGCTTCCGCGCGGCGATGGTCGCGCCGCGCCGACACGATTTGACCGCGATTCCGGTCGCCTGGTCGCCGCCGACCGAGGGCGTGCTTCGCGCCGCCGTGGTGGTCGCGCCGATGAGCAAGACCGAGCATTTCGCAGCGTGGAAAGGCAAGCTCGCCGGCAAGGTGGTGATGATCAGCCTGCCCGGCACCAGCAGCGAACCCAGCAAGCCCGCGTTCCGCCGCCTCGATGACAAGGAAATCGGCGAATACGATCGCTACGATCTGCCCAGCTTCGATCCCTCCGCCGCCGATCGCCGGACCAAGCGCACCAATTTCCCGCTCGAGCTCAGCCGCTTCCTCAAGGCGGAAGGCGCGCTCGCGATGGTCCGGATCAGCTACCGCGACGGCATGCTGGTTCACGGCGAGGGTTACAACTTCCGCCCCGGCGAGACGCTGGCACTGCCCGCTTTCGAAGTGGCGGCGGAGGACTATCGCCGCCTTTCCCGGCTGGCGGCCACCGGTCCGGCCCCCGAGATCGAGCTGCAACTCGCGGCCAAATTCGATGACAGCAATCTCCAGGCCGAGAACCTGCTTGGCGAAATTGCGGGCAGCGATCCCAAGGCAGGTTACGTCATGGCCGGGGCGCACTTCGACAGCTGGATCGCCGGCGACGGCGCGGCCGATAACGGCGCAGGGTCGATCGTTGTACTGGAGGCCGCGCGGATCCTCTCGCGGCTGGGCATCAGGCCGCGCCGGACGATCCGCTTTGCCTTGTGGGCGGGCGAGGAACAGGGCCTGCTCGGCAGCCGTGCCTATATCGAACGCCACCTCGCGACGCGCCCGGTCGATCCCAAGCTGACCGGGATCGCCGCCTACAGCGCCTGGGCGCAAGCTTGGCCGATCACGCCCAAGCCCGGCTACGGCGAGCTCAAGGGCTATTTCAACCTCGACAACGGCAGCGGCAAGGTCCGCGGGATCTATGCCGAGAACAACATCGCCGCCGAATCGATGCTCAAAAAGTGGCTCAGCCCATTCGACGGAATGGGCGCAGGCAAGGTGGTGACCAGCAAGACCGGCGGCACCGATCATGTCTTCATGCAGGCCATTGGCCTGCCCGGATACCAGTTCATCCAGGACCCGCTCGATTATGACAGCCGGGTGCACCATTCGAACCTCGACACGGTCGACCACCTGCGCGGCGACGATCTGCGCCAAGCGGCGACGATCATGGCCGCGGTCCTGCTGCAGGCGGCCAATAGCGACAAGGACCTGCCGCGGATGCCACTGCCGACGAAGCCGGTGCCGACCGAACCGTTCAAGGTGCGAGATCCGGACGAATGAGTGATTCGCTTGGTGCGCTGATCGCCTCCGCGATCAGCTTGCAACACCAGCCCGCTCCCCCGGCCCGACCACCCGTTCATGGTACCCTGTGGGTGGTCGGGCCGGGGGAGCGGGCCGGTGTTGCAAAGGAAAGGCCGGATGGCCTTTCCGCACCGACAGGAAGACTCACCGGTTGACTTCGCGCAGACTCGCCCGTAACGGCGCACCTTCAATTTCAGGCGGCTTTGTCCGCTCCCGAGGAATTTATGAAGATTCGCAACAGCCTCAAGTCGCTCAAGGGTCGTCACCGCGACAACCGCGTGATCCGTCGTCGCGGGCGCACCTATGTGATCAACAAGACCAACCGCCGCTTCAAGGCGCGCCAGGGCTAAACCCCTGTGGCGAACCGGCCAGCCGGTTTTGCCTGACCCATTTCCGGCCCGCCTCCGACCTGGAGCGCGGGCCGAAATCGTTTTGGCCCTGCGGAGTTTGAATGATGGTCGAAGCAGTGGTGTTCGATGTGGGCAAGGTGCTGGTCGAATGGGAGCGCGACTTGCCGTTCCGCCGCCTGATTCCCGACGATGCGCAGCGTGCCTGGTTCATGGAAACGGTCATCCCGCTTGAGTGGCACGGCCAGCATGACGCCGGACGCAGCGCGGCCGAGATGATCGCGGAGCGTAGTGCCGAGTTCCCCGATCACGCGCACCTGATCGAAGCCTGGCTCAGCCATTTCAACGAAACCATCCCCGGGCCGGTGTCGGGGAGCGAGGGGATCGTCGAACAACTTCACGCGCGCGGCGTGCCGCTTTACGCGATCACCAACTTCGGCGCCGACACCTGGGCAGGCTTTGCCCCGACATGGCGCCTGCGCAGCCGCTTCATTGATATCGTGGTTTCGGGCGACGAGAAGCTCGCCAAGCCCGATCCGGCGATCTACGCGCTGGCTGAGGCCCGGTTTGAGCACGATCCCGCGAAGATGCTGTTCATCGATGACAGCCTGCCCAACGTGGAAAGCGCACGGGGTTGCGGCTGGCACGCGCACCATTTCGTGAGTGCGGATGGGCTGCGCGCCGAGCTTACCGACCGCGGGCTGCTCGCCTAGAAAAAGGCCCCCGCTCATTGCTGAGCGAGGGCCAGGGGGGCTGTTCTAGGAGTTCCTGAGAAGCGGTCAGGAGGCCGCGTTGCAGCGCGCGAGGTCGTCGGCGCTGAATTCACCCTTCGGGCCGGTGAATGACTGGACCTTGCCGAACGCCTTGACCACCTTGACGCAGGTGTTGACCGGGCGCGACCCGTCGATCGGGCCACCGCAGTTGTCGCCGGTGCACTTCCACACGACGTCGTTGACGATCTTCTCCTGCGGCGCGGCGACCGCGGTCGAGAGCTTGGCGTTGTAATGGTTGGTGCCCGCGTGCGCGGTGCTGGTGGTCGCCGAGAAGCTCACCACGGTGCCCGTGAAAGCGAGAGCGGCGGCGAGGAAGCTGCGTGAAAGCGAGCTGGAAAGTGCGGTATTCATGGTTCTATTCCCCTTCAGGTTGTGCAGCGCAAAGTTCGAAAGGGGGCCTGGGAGGGACGACTCGATTTGCGTTGCTAATTGCTACCTACCCTGATAGGTTTTCAGTTGCAACTAGAAACTGTGCATCGCAGCAAAGATTTTTTTGTCGGCGACGAAGCCGGATTGAGTTAGGTTGCAAAACGGGATTGAGGAACGACGATGGGTAAACTCCGCGAACCGCTGAACGACATGCAGAATTGCGGGCTTCCCGCAGCGCTGGAGGTGATGGGTGAACGTTGGTCGTTCATGATCCTGCGCGCGGGATTCAACGGCCTGCACCACTTCGAAGAGTTCCTCGGCACGCTCGGGATCGCCCGCAACATCCTCTCGAATCGCCTCGCGCGGCTGGTCGAACACGGCATCATGCGGCGCGAAGCGCTGCCCGAAGACCGCCGCAAGATCGAATACCGCCTGACCGCCAAGGGCCTCGACCTGCTTCCCGCCATGCTCGCGCTGCGCCAGTGGGGCGAAAAATACGGCGAAGGCGTGCCCAGCAACCCGGTGCTGTGCGACGAACGCGACGGCCAGCCGATCGCCCTGATCGGCATCCACGCCCACGACGGCCGCCTGCTCGGCCCGATGGACCTGCAATGGCGCGATGTCGCCGATGTGGGGAAGGCGGTGGTTGAGGATGGGCCTGAGGAAGTGCGGCCTCAGCTGAGTGCGCTGCGGTAGGATTCGAGGGGGTTGGAGCCGTCACCATTCCGACTCGGATTTGCCGCCTGCGTCACCACCTTCGCCTCATTGGCTTTGGCCAGTTGTAACAGCGTGATCTCCCACGAGCCGTGGTTTTCAGATGACACGCGTGGCAGTCCGCCCCAGATGCACAACGGCCTTTGGGTAGCTGACAACGATCCGACTTGCAGATTCGACGAGCGGCAACCGATCGAAAAATGGCCGATATGCGCCTCATACATTGTCGTGAGCGATAATGAAATTCTGACTCTTGATATGACTGAGACCGGCGACGGCAAGCACAAGACCCGCAGTTATGGCGAATGGCGAAGTTCGGCCTTTATGCTGGCCGATGGCGATCCACTGATAAGCCAAAGCCAAGACTGCGATGTTGGGGGAATCGAGGCAAAAGCTGACGAGCCGGCATCACCAGCCAATCAGATGGCCGCTACCTCTCAGGAACCAGCTCCGGATAAGAATACGGAGCCCCCCATCTATTGCTACTCAGCTATTCGGTCTGTTGCTTTCGATGACAATCACAAGCTGGTTGCTCTCAAAATCTGGCCAATCCTCTGCTTGCTTGCGAAGCCCGAGCGACCAGCCGATGATGGGTCAGGCGAAGCGCCGCTAGCACCTGGTCTGACGCGCGAAGGAAATAACTGTTTGGCGAAAGACCGCGACGTAATTCGACGCGTCGCTCGCGACAGCGAAGCAGCATGGGCCCGATCCGGAAAGCCCTTGCCGACGATGCACTGGTTACGCGAAGGCTTTCATTGACGTCGAGCTGCGCCGCTAACTTCTTGGCGCAACCCGCCGGTAACTCAGCGCCTCGGCCACGTGGATCCGTCCGATCCCCTCGCTGCCTGACATATCCGCGATCGTTCGCGCCACGCGCAGCATGCGGGTGTAGCCGCGCGCCGAAAGCCGCATCGCTTCGGCGGCTTGCAGCAGGAGCTTGCGGCCCGGCTCGTCCGGGGTGGCGTGGAGTTCGAGCATGTCGCCGGTCAGGTCGGCATTGCTTCGCATCTTGGTGCCCGCGAGCCGTGCAGTCTGCACTGCGCGTGCCGCCGCGACCCGAGCGGCGACTTCGGCGCTGCCTTCGGCGGGGGGCGGCAGGCCGAGGTCGGCGGCGCTGACCGGGTCGACGTCGACATGAAGATCGATCCGGTCGAGCAGCGGGCCGGAGACTTTGGACTGGTAATCCGCGGCGCACCTTGGCGCGCGCGAACAAGCCAGCGCCGGATCGCCTAGATGCCCGCAGCGGCACGGGTTCATTGCCGCGACCAGCTGCACTCTGGCAGGAAACGTCACATGGGCATTGGCCCGCGCCACATCGACCACCCCGGTCTCGAGCGGCTGGCGCAGCGAATCGAGCACCGCGCGCTGGAATTCGGGCAGTTCGTCGAGGAACAGCACGCCGAGATGCGCGAGGCTGACCTCGCCCGGTTTGACCTTGAGCCCGCCCCCGGTCAGCGCCGCCATCGAGGCTGAATGGTGCGGGGTGCGGAACGGGCGGACCTGGCTGATCCGGCCCTCGATCAGCGTCCCTGCGACCGAGGAGACCATCGAGGTCTCCAGCGCTTCGGCCGAAGTCAACCGCGGCAGGATGCCGGGCAGGCAGCTGGCGAGGAGCGACTTGCCCGCGCCCGGCGGCCCGATCATCAGCAGGTTGTGGCCGCCCGCGGCGGCAATCTCGAGCGCGCGCTTGGCGCTTTCCTGACCCTTTACCTGCTTGAGATCGGGCCCGAAGCCCGGTTCCTCGGCCACGCCCGGCTTGGGTTCAGGCAATTGCTGGGTGCCTTTGAGGTGATTGAGCAGGCTGACCAGATTAGGCGCGGCGAGGATCGGGATGCCGCTGGCCCAGCGCGCCTCGGTCCCCTGCGCGGCGGGGCAGATCAGCCCCTTG
>JANOAD010000112.1:0-4437 GCA_031410955.1 Novosphingobium sp.
CGCGCTGACTTCGACAGGCTCAGCCTCGCGGGTCTTGCCTCTGTAACCACATCCGCTCAGCCTGAGCTTGTCGAAGGCCACGCGCCACGTTAGCGCCGATCCATGCGCGTTGACCTCTTCGATTTCGAGCTTCCGCCCGAACTGATCGCGCTGCGTCCGGCGCGCCCGCGCGATGCGGCGCGGTTGCTGTTCGTGCCGGGCGAAGGCCCGTTCGCTGACCTGATAGTGCGCGATCTTCCCTCGCTGCTGCGCGCGGGCGATGTGCTGGTATTCAACGATACCCGCGTAATCCCCGCGCAACTTGAAGGCCGCCGGGGCGAAGCCCGGATCGGCGCGACGCTGCACAAGCGGATCGACCTCAGGCGATGGCAGGCCTTCGTCCGCAATGCCAAGCGGCTGCGAATCGGCGATACGATCGATTTCTCTACCGGGGTCCAGGCCCTCGTCGAAGCACGCGGCCAGGACGGCAGTGTGACACTCGCCTTCCTCGGTGACGAGCCGGTTGAAGTCCTGCTCGAGCGCGCGGGGCAGATGCCGCTGCCGCCCTACATCGCCGGGAAGCGCGCCACCGATGCGCAGGATCAGGCGGACTACCAGACGATGTTCGCAGCCAAGGACGGCGCAGTCGCCGCGCCGACCGCAGCGCTGCATTTCACCCCGGACCTGCTCGCTGCGCTGGTAGTGGCGGGGATCGGCCACGAGACGCTGACCTTGCATGTCGGGGCTGGGACCTTCCTGCCGGTCAAGGTCGACGACACCGAGGCGCACAAGATGCATGCCGAATGGGGCACTATTGACGCGGAAACCGCCGACCGTCTCAATGCCACGCGCGCTGCCGGGGGCAGGGTGATCGCGGTCGGCACCACCAGTCTCCGCCTGCTCGAAAGCGCCGCTAGCGAGGACGGCACGATCGAACCGTTCTCAGGCGACACCGCGATCTTCATCACTCCGGGTTTTCGCTTCAAGGCAGTGGATGGCCTGATGACCAACTTCCACCTGCCCAAATCGACGCTGTTCATGCTGGTCAGCGCGCTGATGGGGCTGGAGCGGATGCAGGCGGTTTACACCCACGCGATCGGCGAAGGGTACCGGTTCTACAGCTATGGGGATTCGTCGCTGTTGTTGCCTGACTGAGCTGGAAACAGCGTGTGGGTGTCAATTACTGCGTCGATCAGGCTGTCGTCGCCGGGCAGCATTCCGTCCAGCATCAGCATGGCGAGGCCGTGAGCCACTGCCCAGGCCTGCAACTGCAGCCGGGCCGCATCTGGTCCGGCGAACGCCTCGGCATAGGTGCGCAGCAGGCGGGCGGCTTCGTTGTCGCCAAAGGGCTGATCGGTGCCGTGGTCGCCGTGCATGAAGGTCAGCCGGAACAGGGCTGGGTGCGTCAGGGCAAAACGCACATAAGCGCGGCCGGTTGCGGCAAACCCTGCTGCGCCGCCGCCAGCCGCGCGTGAAGCTTCGGCCTGCGCCTCGCCAAGGCGGTTGATGCCTTCGTGGGCAAGGGCGGAGAGCAGCGCCTTCTTGTCGGGGAAGTGCCGGTATACCGCGGTCGGTGAAACGCCGACCTGCCGCGCCAGTTCGCGCAGCGAAACGGACTGGGCGTCCGACCCTTCCAGCGCTTCCATACCCGCCTCGATCAGCGCGACACGCAGATCACCATGGTGGTATGTTCGCTCAGCGATTTGCGATGTTGACACTGTTACCATAGGTCCTATGTTTACAGCGGAAACATTAAAGGATGATTCGCACCATGGCAAGCGCAGTCGAAACCGCCATCCGTTCGGTGGTCACCAAGGGTATCCAGGGCGTCGCCGCGTTCAACCGCGTGCGGATGAACAAGACGGCGGATCATCCGTTCCTTACCGGCATCCATAAGCCGATGACCGATGAAGTGACTTTGACCGATCTCAATGTCACTGGCGAGATTCCGGTTCAGCTTGCCGGGCGCTACGTGCGGATCGGTCCGAACCCCTATCGGCCCGATCCGCGCGGGCACCATTGGTTCATCGGTGATGGCATGGTCCACGGCATTCGGCTGAACGGCGGCAAGGCCGAATGGTACCGCAATCGCTATATCCGCAGCCAGGTGCTTGAGGCGGTGGGCGGGCCCAAGGCAGCGCCGGGTCCGCGCCGCACCCAGCGTGACGGGGTCAACACCAATGTCGTCCAGATTGGCGGCAAGATCACTGCAATCGTTGAGGCAGGCTCCAGTCCGGCCGTGCTCGACGACAACCTCGAAACCGTCGCCTACACCGATTTCGGCGGAACGCTGACCGCGCCGTTCACCGCGCACCCGCACCTCGATCCCAAGACCGGCCAGTTTCACGCGATCACCTATGACGCCACGACCCCGGACAAGGTCTGGTACGTGCGCCTTTCGCCCGAGGGCAAGGTGCTGTGCGAGATCGAGATTCCGGTCGCGCACGGCCCCTCGATCCACGAATGCACGATCACCGACAGGTACGTCCTGATCTTCGACCTGTCGGTGACCTTCTCGATGGCTTCGCTGATCGCAGGGCAGGGCTTCCCTTACCGCTGGAACCCCGAGCACAAGGCCCGCGTCGGCCTGTTCCCCAAGGATGGCGGCGCGGACGACGTGATCTGGTGCGATGTCGATCCTTGCTATGTTTTCCACGTCGCCAACTCGTACGAGGATGCCGCGGGCAATGTGATCTGCGACAGCGCGGTCTACGAAACGATGTTCTCCGAAGGCCCCGAAGGCCCCAACGGCAAGCCGCTCGGGCTGGAGCGCTGGACCATCGATCCGGTCGCGCGCAGCGTTTCGCGCAAGACTATCGACGCCGCCGCGCAGGAATTCCCGCGGCCCGACGAACGCTTCTTCGGCCAGCCCTATCGCTATGCATGGTCGATCGGCATTCCTGAGGGCGGTGATCCCGCGTTCCTTGGCGCGCAGCCGCTCTATCGCCATGATCTCAAGACCGGCACGCGTCAGGTGCACGACTTCGGGCCGGATCGCGTGCCGGGCGAATTCGTCTTCGTGCCGCGCGCGGCCGACGCGCCCGAAGGCGAGGGCTGGATGATCGGCTATGTGATCGACACTGCTAACGAGACCACTGACCTCGTCATCCTCGACGCGGCTGACATCGCCAAGGCGTCCGTCGCCAGCGTGCATATCCCGCACCGCATCCCCCCGGGTTTCCACGGCAACTGGCTGCCCGATCTAGGATAAGTTTCGCATCGCAACCTAAATTGCTTGGCAAATCCGGTGCGGCCAGCAATGGTCGCGGCGGATGGAACCGATTCTCGAAATTTCCGGGCTGAGCAAGCATTACGCCAATGGCCCCGTGGCGCTCGACAACGTCGATCTGACGATCGGTAAGGGCGAGATCTTTGCGCTGCTCGGTCCCAACGGCGCGGGCAAGACCACCCTGATCGGCGCGGTCTGCGGTCTTGTGCGTCCCAGCAGCGGCACGATCCGCGCCTTCGGGCTCGACCTCGCGCACGATTGGCGCCGGGCGCGGGCACGCATCGGGCTGGTGCCGCAGGAAATGGCCACCGACATGTTCACCAAGGTGATCGACGCGGTGAGCTATTCGCGCGGGCTGTTCGGGCTGAAGCGCGATCCCGTGCGGATTGAAGAAGTGTTGCGCTCGCTCACCCTGTGGGACAAGCGTGATAGCCAGATCCGGCACCTGTCGGGCGGAATGAAACGCCGCGTGCTGATCGCCAAGGCGCTCGCCCACGATCCCGAACTGTTGTTCCTCGATGAGCCCACCGCCGGGGTCGATGTCGAACTGCGCCGCGACATGTGGCGCCAGATCGGCGCGATGCGCGATGCCGGGACGACCGTCATCCTCACCACTCATTACATCGAGGAGGCTGAGGAAATGGCCGACCGGGTCGGGGTGATCGACAAGGGACGGCTGTTGCTGGTCGAGGACAAGACCGCGCTGATGGCCAAGATGGGGCGGATTGAGGCCGATATATCGCTTGCCGCGCCGCTATCCAAAATTCCGGCGTCGCTCAGCCAATTTCCGCTGCATCTGTCCGATGACAAGCTGACCCTGGTCTATCGCGGCGCGGGTGAGAGCGCCGAAGCCAAGGCCGAACTGGCGCAGACGATCAAAGCGCTGGTCGGCGCGGGGATCGCCTTCACCGCACTCGACACGCACCAATCGAGCCTCGAGGATATTTTCGTCGACCTGGTGGAGCAGGGCAAATGAGCGGCCTTAACCTGCGCGGTGCCTACGCGATCTTCACTTTCGAGCTGATGCGGGCTTTCCGTACCTTCTTCCAGTCGATCTTCGCGCCGGTGCTGACCACCTCGCTCTACTTCATCGTATTCGGCGCGGCGATCGGCGGGCGGATGAGCCAGGTCGGCGGCGTGGCCTACGGCGCCTTCATCATCCCCGGACTGCTGCTGCTCACCCTGTTGGGCGAAACCACCAGCAATGCCAGCTTCGGCATCTACATGCC
>JANOAD010000113.1:0-17389 GCA_031410955.1 Novosphingobium sp.
TGATCCCGGTGGCGCATCAGGGCAAGCTGCCGGTCGACTGGGAGAAGCTCGGACCGCAGCTCGAACGGCGCGTGCTCGACGAGGTCGGGCGGCGGCTGATCCCCGACATCCACGACCGCATCGTCGCCCAAGCCGTGACCACCCCGCGCGATATGGCGCTCGACTTGGGCCTGCACCTCGGCAGTGGCTGGAGCCTTGAAGCGAGCCCGCTCCAATCCCTGCAACGCCCGCCGCACCGCGATCCCAAGCTTGCAAATTTCTACCTGGTCGGCGCTGCAACACACCCCGGCGCAGGGGTTGCCGGAGTGCTGGCAGGTGCTAAGGCCGCCGCCACTCAGATTACCCGGGACCATCCATGAAGCGCCTTGCCGTCTATTGCGGATCCGCCAGCCCCGCCGATCCGCGCTACATCGAGCTTGCCGAGCACGTCGGCGGCGAACTCGCCCGGCGCGGGATCGGGGTGGTCTACGGCGGCGGACGGCTCGGGTTGATGGGCGCGGTGGCCAAGGGCGCGCTCGATGCTGGCGGTGAGGTGATCGGGGTGATCCCCGAGGCGCTGGCCGGAGAGGGCGGGCGCGGCGGCGAGGTCGCCAACCACGATTGCACCGAACTCCACGTGGTCAAGGACATGCACGAGCGCAAGGCCGCTTTCACCCGGCTTTCCGACGGCTTCCTGACCATTCCCGGCGGCGTGGGCACGATGGACGAATTTTGGGAAGCGGTCAGCTGGGCGCAGCTCGGCTATCACGCCAAGCCGGTCGGACTGCTCAACGCCTTCGGCTTCTATGATCACCTGATCGCGTTCAACAGCCACATGATCGCGGTCGGCTTCGTACGGCCTGCGCACCAAGGCATCATCATCGCCGAAAACGAGCTTGACCTGCTGCTCACTCGGATGGCTGCGCACGAACCGCACACGCCCATTTTTGCGATGAAATCTTCCGACCTGTAAAAAGCTCAAGCGCGACCATATAGTGCGCCAAAGCCACACATTTTAAACAATCGCCTAAATGGGCGGCTGCAATCGTTGACTTGCGCCAGCCTTCGCATAGCCAGTGCGATACCGCAGCATATCCGTAAACGGGAGCTGGGGGGGTAACCTAACACGGAGTTCTCCATGCGATTCAACGCAAGCCGCAAGGCCGCACTTGCAGTAACCGCCGCATCACTGGCAATTTTCCTTGCCGATCCGGCACTGGCACAGACCAAGGCAGCTGACGACACCACTTCGGCGACTGAAGATACGCAGTCGATCGTGGTCATCGGCACGCGCCGGACGGATCGCACCGTCACCGACAGCGCTTCGCCGGTCGACGTGATCAGCGCGCAAGAGCTGGGCTCGCAGCCGACGACCAACATGCTCGATGCGGTGAAGAACCTGGTGCCTTCGTTCTTCGTGCCGCAGAACACCATTTCCGACGCGTCGACCTTCGTCCGCGCGCCTTCGCTGCGCGGCCTCCCGGCTGACAACATCCTCGTCATGATCAACGGCAAGCGCTTCAACCGCTCGCCGCTGGTCCAGGTCTATACCGGCGGCGATACCGCACTGTCATTCGGTTCGCAGGGCTCGGACATTTCCTCGATCCCCTCGATCGCGATCAGCAACCTGCAGATCCTGCGCGACGGCGCGACCGCCCAGTACGGTTCGGACGCCATTGGCGGCGTGCTCAATTACGGGCTGCGCAAGGACAGCGGGATCGAGCTTCAGGGCCTGTACGGCCAGAATTTCGACAGCTACGGCCCCAAGACTCCGTTCGGCAACAACGGCCGCACTTATCAGATTTCGGGCGACGTCGGCGTCAAGCTGGGTGACAGCGGATTCATCAACATCGCTGGCGAATATGCGGATTCGCGCGGGACCAGCCGCGGCGAAACCCGCGCCAGCGCGAAGCAGTTCGCCACCAACACCCCGGCGATCGCCACGCAGCTTCCGAACTATCCGGGGCCGGTGCAGATCTGGGGCAGTTCGCCGAGCTGGTCGTACAAGTTCGTCGTCAACGGCGAATTCGATGTGGGTGAAAATGCCCAGCTCTACTTCTTTGGCAACCTCGGCCATTCGAAGGCGGACCAGAGCTTCAACTATCGCCTTTCGGTGTCACAAGCGGGTCTTTCCGTGTTCAATGGCACCAGCACCACTACCACGACCGATAATCGAAACTCCTCCTTCTCACACCCGATCTACCTGACCGCTTGCCCGGCCGCTAACGCGACCTGCCCGACTGGCGGTTTCGTCTTCTCGAACCTGGCCAATACCCAGCAGACCTACAACTTCTCGACACTCTATCCGGCGGGCTTCACCCCTCGCTTCGTCGGGGTGAACGACCAGCTGTTCGGCGTGCTGGGCTTCCGCGGCGGCGATGCCAGCAAGATCAAGTACGATCTTTCCGCTTCGGCCAGTCGGCAGACTCTCGATCTGTCGATGTACAGCTCGCTCAGCCCCTCGTTCGGACCGCAAACGCAGACGTCGTTCAAGTTCGGCAAGCTGATCCAGCGGGAAATCAACGCCAACCTCGACTTGAGCCATGAGTTCGATGCCGGTTTCTCCAGCCCGCTGACGCTGTCGGGCGGGCTTGAGTATCGCAAGGAAACCTACGAAGCGACCCAGGGCGACCTGCAGTCGTATGCTGGCGGACCCTATGCGATCCAGAACCTCTACCAGGAGACGGCTCCGGGTGTTTACGCCTTCAATTCACAGGTCACGATGTCCCCGGCCGCCAGCGGTTATGGCGGCACCAGCCCGACCTTCGCCGGCAGCCACAGCCAGGACAACTATGGCGCTTATATGGGGCTTGAAGGCGATCTGACCAAGAGCTTCAGCATGGGCCTCGCCGCCCGCTATGAACACTACAACAGCTTCGGCGATGCCTTTGTCACCAAGCTCAATGGCCTGTGGCATATCAACGATGCGATCGCCTTGCGCGGCACTGTTGGTACTGGCTTCCATGCTCCCTCGCCGGGGCAGAACAACGTCCAGATCCTGACCACCACCTTCGTGGCCGGCGATCAGGTTCAGGTCGGCACCTATCCGGTGACCAGCAACATTGCCCAGTATTTCGGTGCCAAACCGCTCGGCCCCGAACGTTCAACCAACTACGGCGTGGGGATGGTCTTCACACCGGCTCCCGGTCTGTCGCTGACGATCGACGCTTATTCGATCAAGGTTCGCAACCGCATCGGTCTGTCGAAGTCGTTCAACGTGGCCGCCGCCGATCTGGTGGCGCTGCCTGCGCTCGCCGGCGTCGGTGTCGGCGGGTCGGTGCAGTACTTCACCAACGGCTTCGATACCTCAACCAAGGGCATCGACGTCGTTGGCAGCTACCGGACCGAACTTGCCGGCGGCAAGCTCAACCTGACGGCCGCCTACAACTACAATCAGAGCACGGTCACTCGTTTCGATCCGGGCGTGATTGGGGTGACCCAGCTGATCGACATCAAGTACCTTGCCCCGGCACATCGCGCCAACTTCTCGGCCAACTGGCAGATGGGCGGCTTCCAGCTCAACCTGCGCGAAGCCTATTACGGCGTGTGGCGCGATTCGAACGATTACCCGATCCGTGCGGGCAACGTTTCGGGCGCCACAATCATCGATGGCCAGCACTTCGGCGCGAAATGGCTCACCGACCTCGACGTGAGCTACACCTTCGCCGAGCACTTCACGCTGACGCTGGGTGCCAACAACCTGTTCAACACCTACCCGGATAGGATCGCGGCAACGGTCGACAACCGCATCTATGCGCTGACCAATGCCACCCAGAACGGCTCGGTCTATCCGCGCTCGGGTGGTCCGTTCGGGATCAACGGCGGGTTCTACTACGCCCGGATCCGGATCAAGTATTGATCGAATCGCGTCCGCAAGGACCAAGGAATCGGGCGGGGCGGCTTCGGCTTCCCCGCCCTTTCCTTTTGTGGCAGGTCACAGGCCGGGGAGGATTTTCGTACATGCGCGTTTTCAAGGGGGTCACGGCTTCTCTCGCTTCACTGGCGCTGCTTGCAACCCAGGTCCAAGCCGCCGCCCCGGCCCCGGTTGCGGCAGAGCACGGCATGGTCGTCTCGGCGCACCGCCTCGCCAGCCAGGCCGGGATCGATGTACTCAAGAGCGGCGGCAATGCGGTCGATGCCGCGGTGGCGGTGGCCTATGCGCTGGCGGTGACCTTCCCCGAGGCGGGCAACATCGGCGGCGGCGGGTTCATGACCATCCGCATGGCCGATGGCCGCACCAGCTTCATCGATTTCCGCGAAATGGCCCCGGGCAAGGCCAGTACGGCCATGTACCAGGACCAGGCGGGTAATGTGATCCCGCTGCTCTCCACCCGCGGACACCTCGCAGCGGGCATCCCCGGGACGGTCGCCGGACTCGAACTGGCACGCAGAAAATACGGCACGCGGCCCCGCGCCCCGCTGATGGCCGCGGCGATCGCGCTCGCGAGAAAAGGCTTCGTGCTCGATCAGGGTGATGCTGAAATGCTGGCCGAGGGTGGCGCCGATTTTGCCAAGGACCCGGCCAGCGCGGCCATATTCCTCAACCACGGCAAGTCATGGCAAGCGGGCCAGCGCTGGGTTCAGGCGGACCTTGGCAAGACTCTGCAGGCGATCGCTGTGGGCGGCAACCAAGCCTTTTACCTCGGGCCCATCGCGATGAAGATCGCGGCGTCGAGCCAGCGCCATGGCGGGATTATCACCGCTGCAGACTTCGCAGCCTACAGAGCGGTGGAGCGCAAGCCGATCGAGTGCGATTACCGCGGCTTCCACGTTATCTCAGCCCCGCCGCCAAGTTCGGGCGGGGTGGTAATTTGCGAGACGCTGGGCATTCTCGAAGGTTATCCGCTCGGCAGCCTCGGATTCCATTCGGCACAGGGCGTGCACTACACCACCGAAGCGCTGCGTCGCGCGTTCCATGACCGGAATCTGCAGCTGGGCGATCCGGACTTCGTTAAGCCCGATACCGCGCGGCTGATCAGCCCGGCCTACACCGCTGAGCTGCGCAGCGGCATCTCGCCGGACAAAGCGACGCCGTCATCCAGCTTGCCCGGACCGGGTCAGGAAAAGGAAGGCCAAAGCACCACGCACTTTTCGGTGGTCGATGCGGCCGGCAACGCAGTCTCGCTGACCTACACGCTCAACGACTGGTTCGGCGCGCGGGTCACCGCCGAGGGCACCGGCGTGCTGCTCAACGACGAGATGGACGATTTCTCGGCCAAGCCCGGCTTTCCCAACATGTATGGCCTCGTCGAAGGGGCCAACAACGCGATTGCACCGGGCAAGCGGCCGCTGTCATCGATGACCCCGACCATTGTTACCAAGGACGGAAAGCTGGCGATGGTGATCGGCACGCCGGGCGGCAGCCATATCCCCACCGGGGTTCTGCAGGTGATGCTGAACCTGATCGACTACGACATGACGCTGACCGAAGCGGTCGATGCACCCCGCATCCACGCGCAGTGGCTGCCCGACGTGATCTATTACGAGAAGGACGCGCTTAGCGCCGATACCATGGCGGTGCTCGCCGCCAAGGGGCACAAGCTTGAGCAGATGAGCTACTGGAACCAGATCGCCGCGATTCTGGTCGGCGGGCCATCGCTCAAGGTGAAACCCAATGCTACGACCGGCAACCATGCGCGCTATTTCGGGGCGATCGACCCGCGGCTGCCGATGGGCAATGCCCAAGGATACTAAAGCGCGGCTATTGATCGGCGGGAGATCGGCCCCTAGGGCCGCGAGCATGCAGAGCTATCCCGCCCCCGCCCTCGCCCACGTCGAGGAAATGACCAAGGCCGCCGCCGCCCAGCCGGCGCGCGCGGTCTCGTTCCAGGGCGCGCCGGGGTGCAACGGCCACCGCGCCGCGCTCGAATGGGACCCGACCTGCCTGCCGCTGCCGTGCTTCAGCTTCGAGGATGCGCTGGAGGCGGTGAAGGACGGCCGCGCCGCCCATGCGATCATCCCGATCGAGAATTCGCAGCACGGCCGGGTAGCCGATATCCATTTCCTGCTCCCTGAAAGCGATCTCAGGATCGTCGGCGAGCACTTCATGCCGATCAACCACGCGCTGATGGCGCTGGGTGACGGGCCCTTTACCGCGGCCTATTCGCACCCGCAAGCGCTCGGCCAGTCGCGCTTCTTCCTGCGGCAACGGGGCATCGTGCCGCTGTCCTACGCAGATACCGCGGGCGCTGCAGCCTATGTCGCCGAACTGGGCGATCCCAAGCTAGCGGCGATCGCGCCAAAGATCGCCGCCGAGCTCTATGGGCTCAAGGTGATCGAGGACAATGTTGAGGATGCGGCTGACAACATGACCCGCTTCGTCGTGCTCGCAGCCGAAGCGCTCGATCCCCTTAGCCTGACGGGCCGGACGGCGATGACCACCTTCGTGTTCGAGGTGAAGAACGTGCCCGCCGCACTGTACAAGGCGATGGGCGGGTTTGCCACCAACGGGGTCAACATGACCAAGCTCGAAAGCTACCAGAAGGGCGCGAGCTTTTCAGCGACCACCTTCTACGCTGATATCGTCGGCGCTCCGGGCGATCCGGCGGTTGATCGCGCGCTTGAGGAACTGGCGTTCCACTGCAAGGAATTGCGCGTGCTTGGCAGCTATCCGCAAGAACGCCCGCGCGGATAGGACGCGCGGGCAAGTAGTCCTGCGTTTGCGCTTTCCGGTTTCGCATTCAATTCGGCGCGATTACTCATTTCTTCGGCTTGCTCCGTACCCTGCGCCGTGCCACCTGTGGCGCAGTGGCGGAGCAGCAAATTCAGGGGGCGCAGGCGGCGCAGGACGCGGCGGCGGCGTGGAACAAGATCCACGCCGATCCCGGCATTCAGTACGCCCCGGTCCAGGTGACCGTGCCGGAGGTGAAGACCCCGGAATGGCTGCTGGCGCTTGGACGGTTCTTCCGCACGATCTTCGAACCGATCGGTCGCGCGCTCGGGCTGTCGTGGCCGGTGCTGCAATGGGTGCTGCTCGGCCTGCTTGTGCTGTTCGTGCTTTACGCTGTCTGGCGCTTCAGCGAGCCACTCCGGCTGGGCTGGCAGCGCAAGCAGGCAGCCGCGGCCGCTCCCGATGACTGGACGCCCGATCAGGCCGAAGCGCTGGCTCTGCTTGAGGATGCCGATGCGCTGGCCCGCGAAGGCCGTTTCGATGAGGCAACGCACCTGCTCTTGCGCCGCTCGGTCCAGCAGATCGCCGCGGCCCGGCCCGATTGGATCGGTAGAGCCAGCACCGCGCGCGAAATCGGCGCAATAGGCGCGCTGCCCGACCGGGCGCGGCTGACCTTCGCACAGATCGCGGGCCTGGTCGAACGCAGCCTGTTCGCGCTGCGCACCCTGGGCGCGGATGATTGGCAGGCGGCACGCGCCGCCTATGCCGAATTCGCGCTCGAGCGGTTCGTAGCGCGATGAGCGGGGGGCGCAGCGGGCCATTTTCGCCGCGGGTGGCGCTCGTACTGGTGCTCGGCGGGGCGCTCGCCTTCATTGCGCTGCTTTGGGCGGTGGGCAGCGGCATGGCCGATCCCGAACCGCAGCCGAGCGGCGCGCATGTCGGCGGCAAGGGGCTGACCGGGTTTGCCGCGCTATCCGATTACCTCAAGGCGCGCGGTTTCGAGGTTGCGCAGACCCGGACGCGTGGGCCGCAGCGCCGCGGCGGCCTGTTGGTGCTGACCCCGCAGCACCGGACCAAGGCAGCCGATCTGACCCGGGTAATCAACGATCATCGCCAGTACGGGCCAACGCTGTTGATCATGCCCAAATGGGTCGCCGCACCGTTTCCGCCCACCGCCAGTGCGGTCAACCCCAAGGTCAAACCGGGGTTCGTCCAGCTGATGTACCCGATGCCGCCGAAGTGGGAGGGCTTTCATGACGAGGTCAGCGTCGAGGTTTCGGGGTTGCCCGGGAAAGCGGAAGGCCAGACCTGGTTCGGGATGGACCAGTCCGCGGCGCTCGCCAATCCCAAGGTGGTGGTCTCGGGCAAGGGTCGCTCGCTCGTCCCGCTGGTGAACGCCGGCACTGACCGGCGCATGCTTGCAGGCTATTTTTCGGACAGCAATTATCCTGGTCTCGCGCCCTATGCGCTGGCCGCACCTGAGAGAGAAGACGAGGCGGCGGAAGATAACGAACCAGCACCTGCCGCCGTAGCGGCGGAGGGAGACGACCCCACAGCGGTCATGGCCGATCCGGACCCGGATGTCGCGCCAGATGAGGCGACAAACGACGAGACCGCGCCGATCGTTGTTGCTCCGCCGGCGGCTCCGGTGGCTGCGGCGCCGGTGTACCCGGTGATCGTGGTGTTCGAACCCGACCTGCTCAACAATTACGGTTTTGCGCATCAGCAAAACGCATTGCTTGCCGAAGCGCTGGTGCGCGGGTCGCTGGGCGGAGACAGCAAGCAGGTGGTGTTCGACCTGACGCTGGCTGGCTATGGCCGCTCGGAAAGCCTGCTTGAACTCGCCTTCACCCCGCCCTTCCTTGCCGCAACGCTGTGCCTGTTGCTCGCTGCTGCAGTGGCCTTGTGGCGGGCCTATCACCGCTTTGGTCCGCCGCTGCTCGCAGGCCGCTCGATCGCCTTTGGCAAGCGCGCGCTGGTCGGCAACGCGGCGGGGCTGCTGCGCCGCGCGAAGCGGCTGCACCTGCTCGGCGCGCCCTATGCCGATGCCGCGCGCGAACGGCTGGTCAAGGCGCTGGCGCTGCCCCATCGGCTCGATCCCGCCGCCGCCGAGGCCGCAATCGATCGCGCCTTGCTGGCCCGCACCGGCAGCGCCGAAGCTTTCTCCAGCGCCGCCGCAGCCTTGCGCGCCGCGCGTCGTCCCCGCGATATGCTGCGCGCCGCGCAGACGCTCAATTTTCTCGAAAGGACCCTGCTGCAATGACCGTTCCTGCAATGACATTGCCCGAAGTCAGCCATCTCGCGGCGCAGATCAGGGGCCAGATCGGCAAGGCCGTGGTCGGTCAGACCGAGACGATCGACGCGCTGCTGGTTGCGCTGCTGGCGCAGGGCCACGTCTTGCTCGAAGGCCCGCCGGGTACCGCCAAAACCTTCATGGCGCAGTGCTTTGCCGCCAGCCTCGGGCTGCAGTTCGGGCGGATCCAATTCACTCCCGATCTGATGCCGGGCGATATTCTGGGCTCTAACCTGTTCAACTTCCAGACCAGTCAGTTCACGCTGACGCGCGGGCCGATCTTCTGCGAGCTGCTGCTCGGCGATGAAATCAACCGCACCCCGCCCAAAACGCAGGCCGCGCTGCTCGAAGCGATGCAGGAACGCCGCGTCACGCTTGACGGCACCGCGCACCCGCTGCCGCAGAATTTCATGGTGGTGGCAACGCAGAACCCGATCGAGAGCCAGGGGGTCTATCCGTTGCCCGAAGCCCAGCTTGACCGCTTCCTGTTCAAGCTCTTGATCCCCTATCCCAGCGCCGTCGAAGAGGCGAAGATCGTCGCCACCTTTGGCGAGCGTGCGGGACCGACGCGCGCCGCCGACCTTGGCGTCGAGGCCGTGGCCGATGCGGCGACCATCGCCGCCGCCGCCGCCGCGGTGAAGACCGTCACGCTATCGGAAAGCGTCACCGACTACATTGTGCGGCTTATCCGCGCGACCCGCGAAAGCGCCGATCTCTCCGCCGGGGCAAGCCCCCGCGCCGCGGTGCTCCTCGCTAATGCCGCGCGCGCCCGCGCCGCGCTTGACGGGCGCGACTATGTGCTGCCCGACGACGTCAAGGCGCTCGCGGCTTCGGTACTGCGCCACCGCCTGTTGCTTTCGCCCGCCGCCGAGATCGAGGGCAAGCAGGTCGAAGCGCTGGTCGCCGCGCTGGTCGAAGCGACCGAGGCGCCGCGGTAAGCCTAACGACATGAAGCTGTCCCGCGCCTTTCCTGTTCCAACCGCGCGCGCCGCGTTGCTGGTTGCGGCCGCCGCGCCGGTGGCGCTGCTGCTCGCGGTCATGGTTCCAGGCAGCTGGGCTGCTGCGCCGCTGATTGGTACGCTGGTGGTCGCGCTGGTCGCGCTCGATGCGCTGCTCGCCGGGCGCGCGCGCGATGTCGGATTGACTGCGCTGGGCGATGCCGAGGTGGGCGAGCCCGGCTGGCTCGATGTGCTGGCTGAATTCGGCGGCGGCTGGCGCAGCCGGGTCGATTGCGCGCTCGCCAGCGATGCGCGGTTGTTCCCCGGCGGAGCCACCTCTGCCGCGCTCGCCCGCAGTGACGGGAACGACTGGCAGGCACGGATCGAATTTCGCGCCAGCCGCCGCGGCACCGCCGAGGTCGAGGAGCTGTGGCTGCGCTGGACCGGCCCGCTCGGGCTCGGCGCGCGCCAGCTGCGCCGCGAAGTGAGCGAAAGCGTGCGGATCTGGCCCAACGTCGCCCCGGTGCGCTCGCCCGCGCTGCAAGCCTTCCTGCGCGATGCGCAGTTCGGCCTGATCGCGCGGCGGATCCGCGGCGAGGGGACGATGTTCGAGGCGCTGAGCGAGTTTCAACCGGGCATGGACAAGCGCCGCATCGACTGGAAGGCCAGCGCGCGCCACGCCCACCTCTATGCCAAGGAATACGAGGCGGAGCGCAACAACCAGATCGTCTTCGCGTTCGATTGCGGGCAGGCGATGTGCGAACCGGTAGCCGGCCTGCCGCGGATCGATCGCGCAGTTACCGCGGCGCTGACCACCGCCTATGTCGCGCTGAAGGGCGGCGACCGGGTTGCCCTGTTCGGGTTCGCCGCGCGGCCCGAACTGTTCACCCCATTCGTGTCCGATGCGCGCGATTTCCGCCGCCTGCAATCGGCCGCGGCGGGGCTCGACTACCATGCGCAGGAACCCAATTTCACGCTGGCGCTGGCAACCCTCGCCGCGCGGCTTCAGCGCCGCAGCCTGATCGTCGTCTTCTCCGACTTTACCGACCCGACCAGCGCGCAGCTGATGATCGAAAGCGTCGGGCGATTGACCAAGCGCCATCTGGTGCTGTTCGTGACCATGCACGATGAGGAACTCACCGGCCTGTCCGAGGCGGAGCCTGCCGATATGCAGCACCTCGCCATGGCGGTCAGCGCAGATTCGCTGCTGCGCCAGCGCGCGCTGGTTCTCTCACAATTGCGCGCCCGTGGGATCGACGTGATCGAGGCGCCGTACCAGGCGATCGGCACCCGCCTGATCGACGCCTACCTCGCGATCAAGCGCAAGGGGGCGATTGGCTGACCATGGCGATACTTTCCCGCCTGACCGGCCGCCAGACCAGCGACGAAGCCGCAATCGAGGCTGCGGTGCTGCGGTCCGACCGTTTCCGCCAGGAACGCGAGGGCGACTGGAAGCGCCTGGAAGCGATCGTCATGCGGATGGAAAAGGGCCGGCTGCGGCGCATACCGGATGCTGACGTGCTCGAACTGCCCGTGCTCTACCGCACCGTCGCCTCCAGCCTGTCGGTCGCGCGCGAGACCTCGCTCGATGCGGCGACGCTGGCCTATCTTGAAAGCCTGGTCCAGCGCGCCTGGTTCCTGGTCTATGGCCCACGCACCACGCTGTGGTCGTGGCTGGGGCGCTTCATCGCCGGCGAGTGGAGCCGTGCGGTGCGCTCGATCTGGCCCGAACTGCTGGTCGCCCTGGTGCTGATGGTGGCGGGCACGGTAATCGGCTGGAAGCTCTGCGCCGCCGACCCCGACTGGTACTATGCGATGCTGCCGCTTGGCCCGGGGGACCTGCGCATGCCGGGCGCCAGCCACGATGTGCTGAAGGGTACCCTGTTCGGCAACCAGGACCAGAACGGGCTCAGTGTCTTTGCTGCCGCGCTGTTCAGCCATAACGCGGGCATTGCGATCCTGTGCTTCGCGCTGGGCTTTGCCTTCGGGGTGCCGCCGGTGCTGATGCTGATCCAGAACACCACCATGCTCGGTGCGCTGCTGTGGCTTTACCACGGACAGGGGCTGACCCTTGATGCCGTCGGTTGGCTGTCGATTCACGGCACCACCGAACTGCTCGCGATCCTGCTTTCGGGTGGCGCGGGGCTGCACATCGGTCGTTCGATGGCCTTCCCCGGCACGCGCTCGGTGCTCGACGCCGCCGCGGCAGCCGGGCAGCGCACCGCCACGGTGATGGCCGGGGTGGTGCTGATGCTGGTTATCGCCGGCATGCTCGAGGGCCTCGGCCGCCAGCTGATCGACGATACCCCGACCCGGCTCGCGGTCGGCTACGGCATGCTCACTTTCTGGCTCGCCTATTTCTTCCTGCTGCGCCGCAGCCCGGCAGGGAGCGAGAGCGAATGAGCGAGGCTGTCGTCAAATCGAAACGGGGCGATCGCCGTCGCATCCTGATCACACCTGAGGGGATCGCGCTGCCGGTCACGCTCGCCAGTCGCGGCACGCGCTTTGGCGCGCTGCTGATAGACCTTACGATCATCGTCGTGACGGTGCTGATCGGCACGATTGCGCTGGCCTACATCGCCGGCAAGGTGTTGACGGATTCGCCGCTCAGGTTCGGCAAGAGCGGCCTCGATATGCCAGCTGCAGCGCAGTTCCTGATCATCATCTACATCGCCTTCCTGTTCCTGCTTCGTTACGCCTACTTCCTGTTTTTCGAGCTCGGTCCGCGCGGCGCGACCCCCGGCAAGCGGATGACCGGGGTCAGGGTCGCCGCGCGCGACGGCGGGCGGCTCACCACCGAAATGGTCCTCGCGCGCAACCTGCTGCGCGATATCGAGATCACGTTCCCGCTTGCGGCGTTGTTCTCACTTTCGGGGGGCGGGTTCGCCGATTGGGTCGCTTTCGCTTGGCTCGCGGTCTTCGCCCTGTTCCCGCTGTTCAATCGCGACCGGCTGCGCGCCGGTGACCTGGTTGCCGGGAGCTGGGTGGTCGAAGCGCGGCGGCTTAAGCTCGCCGACGCGCTCAGCACCGGCAGTGCCGCGGCGAGCGGGACCAGCGAGACCACCGGCGTATCGTACAAATTCGGCGATGAAGAACTGGCAATCTACGGCGAATACGAACTGCAAACGCTCGAGCGCGTGTTGCGCGATAACCGCCAGGAAGCCATGGCCGCGGTGCACGAGGCGATCTGCCGCAAGATCGGCTGGAACCCCGGCTCGGGCGACGAGCGCGCGTTCCTTGAAGCCTATTACACCCAGCTGCGCGCCCAGCTTGAAGGCGGCATGCGGATGGGCAAGCGAAAGGCGGACAAGCATGCCGGCTGAGGCCGGCAGCGCGCAGCCACCAGCCTCAGTCGCATATCAGGTCGCTACTTGAACTTCAGTTCCTGCCACAGCTGCGAGCCGGCCAGGTGGCGATACTTGGCTCGCTCACCCGAGGCAGCGTCCATCTGCGCGTCGGTTTTCTTATTGTAAGCGCGCATCGCATCGTCGCGGCGCATCTGCTCGGCCGCATCGGGCAGCGACTTGTAGCGGGTGACCAGGATCAGGTCGGGTTCGCCCGCACGGGCATTGACGTTGGCGAGCACTTCGTAGCTGTCGATCCAGCCTTGCTTCCTGGCAAATTCCTGCCGCCCGCGCCACTCGCTGGCGAGGAACTGGGCATAGTCGAGGCCGTGCCCGTCGTCGACCGTGATCGAACTCACCTGGACATAGTCGCCGGGCACGAACGGGTCGCTCTGGGCCATGCCCGGGGCCGACCAGGCGAGCGCCAGCGACGCGGCCATTAAGGCCGCTTTGCGGTATGCATTCATTGATGCTTCCTCCTGTTCAGCGTGCCACCAAAAGGATTTTGG
The DNA here is from genome assembly GCA_031410955.1 of Novosphingobium sp. GTDB lineage: Bacteria > Pseudomonadota > Alphaproteobacteria > Sphingomonadales > Sphingomonadaceae > Novosphingobium. The sequence goes on from JANOAD010000113.1 coordinate 13,674, forward strand.
CCGGTTCACGCTTGCTACTCGGAGAGAGACGACCCTTGGATCTGTGCAGATCCCGCCCCCTAAGCAAGCTGCGAGGCTATGCTACCATGACGCCAGAGTCAAAGCCCTCTTGCAGTGGCCTTTTCGCTCCGGCACATGCTGGCCATGAGCGCTGAATTCCAGATCCGCGAAGACGACCTGACCGGTTCCGAAGTGGCCGCACTGTTGCAGCTCCACCTTGCTGAAATGCACCAATGGTCGCCGCCCGACAGTGTGCATGCGATGCCGATCGAACGGCTGCGGCAGCCCGACGTGACGTTCTACACGGCCTGGCACGGCGACCGGCTCGCCGCGTGCGGGGCGCTCAAGCAGCTGGACTCCGGCCACGGCGAGCTTAAGTCGATGCGCGCGCATCCCGACTTTCGCGGGCGCGGTGCGGGCAAGGCGGTGCTCGCGCACCTGCTCGCCGAAGCCCGCGCGCGCGGCTATGCCCGGGTCAGCCTCGAGACCGGGCAGCCCGATACCTACATCCCCGCGCGGCGGCTGTATGAGCGTAACGGGTTTGCCGAATGCCCGCCATTTGGCGATTATCGCGCCGACGGCTTTTCGATCTGCATGACGAGAGAACTATGAACGACATGACCCTGCGCGCGGCCCGATCGTCCGACGTTCCAGCGCTCTCTCGCCTCGCCACGGCTAGCTTTGTCGACGCTTTCGGGCACATGTATTCCGAGGCCGACCTTGCTGCGTTCCTGCGCGAGGCAAAATCTGAGGCGGCAACCGCAGCGCTGGTTGCCGATCCGGAAGGCGCGCTGCAGCTGGCCACACGCGGCGGTGAGCCGATCGCCTTCTGCAAGATCGGCTACAAATGCGGCTGGCCCGACCACGCGCGGAGCACGAGGACCATGGAGCTCAAACAGCTCTACGCTGCGGCTTCGGCCACAGGCAGCGGCGTGGGCAGCGCGCTGATGGACTGGGCCATGGCCGCGTTCACCGCGCAGGGGGCCGACGAGGTCCAGCTTTCAGTCTATTCGGGCAATCACGCTGCGCAGCGCTTCTATCAGCGATACGGCTTCGAAAAGATCGCCGACGTCAACTTCAAGGTCGGCGAGCAGATCGACGAGGAATACCTGTTCTCGCGGCTGCTTTAGGCCTCGCGCAGACCGAGCAGCGCCGAGACGTAGTTGATCGGGGCGTGATCGGCGCCGTCGCGCAGCGGGACCTTGCGCTTGATATGGCGATAGCGTTGCCGGTATTCGGCCCGCGCTGCCGTTATATCCGCCGCGATTGCCGTTTCCGGCTGGGGATTGCCATGGCGATCGAAATAGTTCGGCGGGGCAACGTGACAAAACCCTAGCCAACCAAAGGGAATCCGCGTGACGAAGTCGGCGCAGCCGCGAAAACGCAGCACCTGCCGCCCGGCAAAGCTCGCCGCGAAGGCGGCATTGCCGACCAGCGGCGAGCCGAAGGTAACCAGTTCGGCGCTTGGGTGATCGCTGACGAACAAGGTCGCCAGCGCGCCGCCCAGACTGTGCCCGGTGGCGATCAGCCGCATGGCCGGATTGTCCCGGCACCATTGATCCAGCTGCGACTTGACCACGCGATAGGCCTGGGCGAAGCCCCAATGGACGCGTTGCTGACCTGACCAGCCGGTGCGCCAGGCGGCGATGTCGCTGAGGAAATCGCGCAAGCTCTGGGTGCCGCGAAACACCACATAAGCCGTGCCATCGGCAGCGGTCGCGATCAGCACCTCGGTTTGCGCCGGAAAACGCTTACCGCTGATCAATTCCGCGCGGGCCAGGCCATGCGCCGCGAGCGCCGTATCGAGATCGGCGCGCCGCGCAGCAAAATCGAAATAGACCAGCCGCGCCAGTTCGGCACAGAGTGCGTCGGGCTTGTCTGTAAAGGGCCCGGCAGCGAGCAGTGGCCCCAAGCCGGGCGTGAGCAGTGCTGCAAGTGTCGTATCGTAACGCATCGCTTTTGCCCCCGCCTGGCATCTGCATGCTGCGCGCACGATCCGTGCATGTCCAGACCATTTGCCCGCAGGCCCCGCCCGCCCTATAGGCAGCCGCATGTCCTCAATCAGACCCTGGCGCGATATCGCGCGGCGCTCCTCGCGCCAGATCATGGTCGGCACCGTGCCGGTCGGCGGCGATGCGCCGATCACGGTGCAGACCATGACCAACACGCTGACCAGCGATGCCGCCGCAACGATTGACCAGATCCGCCGCTGCGAGGATGCCGGGGCCGACCTGATCCGCGTCTCCTGCCCGGACGAGGCGAGCACCAAGGCGCTTCCCGCGATCGTGCGCGCGGCGCGGATCCCGATCATCGCCGACATCCATTTCCACTACAAGCGCGCGCTCGAAGCGGCTGACGCGGGCGCGGCCTGTCTGCGGATCAATCCGGGCAACATCGGCTCAAGCGAACGCGTTGCCGAAGTTGTGCGCGCGGCCAAGGCCAACGGCTGCGCGATCCGCATCGGGGTCAACGCGGGGAGCCTCGAGCGGGACCTCCTCGAAAAGTACGGCGAGCCCTGCCCCGAGGCTTTGGTTGAGTCGGCGCTCGATCACATCAAGCTGCTGCAAGACCACGATTTCCATGAGTACAAGGTTGCAGTGAAGGCCAGCGACGTGTTCCTCGCAGTCGCGGCCTACATGCAACTGGCCGAAACGGTCGATTGCCCGCTGCACCTGGGCATTACCGAAGCGGGCGGGCTGATCGGCGGCACGGTCAAGTCGAGCATCGGCATGGGCAACCTGCTGTGGGCCGGGATCGGCGACACGATCCGCGTCTCGCTCTCGGCCGAGCCCGAGGAGGAAGTCCGCGTCGGCTACGAGATCCTCAAGTCATTGGGCCTGCGCACCCGCGGCGTGCGGGTCGTGTCCTGCCCGAGTTGCGCGCGGCAAGGCTTCGACGTCATCAAGACTGTGGCCGCGTTGGAGGATCGCCTGGCGCATGTGACGACCAGCCTCAGCCTGTCGATCATCGGATGCGTGGTGAACGGCCCGGGCGAGGCCTTGATGACCGATATCGGCTTTACCGGTGGCGGGGCAGGGTCGGGGATGGTGTATCTGGCGGGCAAGCAGGTCCACAAGCTGGGCAATGAGCGCATGATCGACCACATCGTCGATCTGGTCGAGAAGAAGGCCGCCGAGATCGACGACGCCGCGGCCCAGCAGGCGGCGGAATAGGCGCGATATCCCGCGCGTCAGCCCGCGCGCTGCTCGGCGACAATCTGGCGCATGCTGTCCAGCGGCACATAGCCCCGCAGCATGGTCTGATCGACGACAAATGTCGGCGTGCCAGAGATGTCCATGGCGTCCGCCAGCGCGTGGTTCGTCTCAATCACCTTCATCACGTCGGGGCTTTCCATCTTGGCCAGCAATTCCTTGGGGTCGTGGCCCAGTTCCGTAGCCAGCCGGGCCAAGGTCTGCGCATTGGCTTCGCCCCGCAGCTTGATCAGCGCGTCGTGGCTGGCCTTGTAGGCGTCATCGCCGTAAAGCATCCGCACCGCGATCGCGAATTGCGACGAGATCAGCGATTCCGGCCCAAGGATGGGATACTCCTTGACCACATAGCGGATGTTGCCGTCCGAGGTGACCAAGGTGTTCACCTCATCATGCGCCTTGCGGCAATAGCCGCAGCGATAATCCATGAATTCCACCACCGTGATGTCGCCTTCGGGATTTCCACCCACCCAGTCCGACGCGCTGTTGAACAAGGCGGGCGCATTG
>JANOAD010000114.1:0-4344 GCA_031410955.1 Novosphingobium sp.
CGAGTTCTTCGAGGTCCAGCCGGGCCACGCGGGCAACATTCTGGTCGGGTTCGGGCGGATCGAGGGGCGCACCGTCGGCGTGGTCGCCAACCAGCCGATGGTGCTGGCGGGCTGCCTCGATATCAACGCCAGCAAGAAGGCCGCGCGGTTCGTGCGGTTCTGCGATGCGTTCGAGATTCCGATCGTGACCTTTGTCGACGTCCCCGGGTTCCTGCCCGGCACCGCGCAGGAACTGGGCGGGATCATCAAGCACGGCGCCAAGCTGCTGTTCGCCTATGCCGAAGCGACCGTGCCCAAGATCACCGTGATCACCCGCAAGGCCTATGGCGGGGCCTATGACGTGATGGCCTCAAAGCACCTGCGCGGCGACCTCAACTACGCCTGGCCGACTGCCGAGATCGCGGTAATGGGCGCGAAAGGCGCGGTCGAGATCATCTTCCGCTCCGACATCGGCGACCCCGACAAGATCGCCGAGAGAACCCGCGAATACGAAGACCGCTTCGCCAACCCCTTCGTCGCGGCGAGCAAAGGCTTCATCGATGAGGTGATCCACCCGCATTCGACGCGGCGGCGGATTGCGCTGGGGCTGCGGAAGCTGCGAGGGAAGAGCCTCGAGAATCCTTGGAAGAAGCATGACAATATTCCGCTGTGAAAATTGGACTGCTGTCGTTGCGACGCTCCCGTTTTTGGGATTGTCTGCTGTTATAGCATTTCAGGTAATCAGGACCGGCCGGTTCTCGTGGTTGCAGCAGACCGGCAAACGCCACTGGCAACGCAAGTGGACTCACATTCACTATCAGCGGCAACCGAAGACTTTTTGGGCGCTTGCTGCATTGAATATCTTCATCATGGGCGGACTTTCTGCAGTGGTAGTTTGGCAGGCCGCACTCCGCTGCTCTGGGAATTAGAACGGAAAGACAATGAAACTAGGCCGCCTCAACCACATCGGTGTCGCCACGCCCTCTATCGCGGACTCCATCGCGCATTACCGCGACGTGATGGGTGCGACCAAAATCCATGAGCCGTTCGACTTGCCCGACCAGGGGGTGAAGGTCTGCTTCGTCGATACCCCCGGCTCGGACGGGGCGCTCAATGGCACCCAGATCGAGCTGATCGAGCCGCTGCCCGGCAACGCCAGCATCGCCAGCTTCCTTGAGAAGAACCCGGCCGGCGGGCAGCATCACATGTGCTACGAAGTGCCCGATATCCACAAGGCCAAGGCCGCATTCGAGGCGATGGGCAAGCGCGTGCTGGGCGAGCCCCGCATCGGCGCGCACGGCACGCTGATCTTCTTCGTCCACCCCCGCGACATGCAGGGGGTGCTCACCGAAATCATGGAAGCGCCCAAAGAGGGCACGCACTGGTCGAATTAAACCCTTCCCCCTCGATGGGGGAAGGATACGCAGCCTTGTGGGCCCCGCCCGCTAGGCGAAGTTGGATGGGGGTGAGGGTGCCTGCGCGCAATACGGCGAGATCACCCCCACCCAGCTACGACTAGGCAGCAAGCTGCCAAGTCTCCGCATCCCTCCCCCATCGAGGGGGAGGAAAGAGAGGAAGCCTGAATGACCTACGAAACGATCCTGACCGAGCGCGTGGCGGGTGTGCTCAAGATCACGCTCAACCGGCCCGACCGGCTCAACGCTGCTTCGATCCCGCTGGCCGAGGAGCTAGGCGCGGCATTCTATGATCTGGGTGACGCGCGCGCGGTGCTGATCACCGGGGCGGGCAAGGGCTTTTGTTCGGGCGCGGACCTTGCTGCACGCGGCGAGCGCAGCCCGATCGAGCAGCAGGGCGGCAGCCACCGCGCGCTGCAGAACTATTACAACCCGCTGGTTACGCAGATCCTGCGCTGCCCGGTGCCGGTGGTGACCGCGGTCAACGGCGCGGCGGCCGGGGTCGGCTGTTCGATCGCACTGGCAGGCGATTTCGTGCTCGCCGCCAAGAGCGCCTATTTCCTCCAGGCCTTCGTCAACATCGGGCTGGTGCCCGATGGCGGCTCAACCTGGCTGCTGGCCCGCGCGATCGGCCGCGCCCGCGCTACTCGCATGATGATGCTGGGCGAAAAGATCGGTGCGGAGCAGGCCGAGGACTGGGGCCTGATCTACAAGGCGGTCGAGAATGAGGCGCTGATGGATGAGGCGATGGCGCTGGCCACGCGGCTTTCGGAAGGGCCGACGGTGTCCTACTCGACGATGAAGGCCAACATCCAGACCGCGCTCGACGGGACGCTGAGCCAGGTCCTGCTCGCCGAAGCTGAGGGCCAGCGGGTCGCCGGGGCCAGCGCGGATGCGATGGAAGGCGGGATGTCGTTCATCCAGAAGCGCAAACCAGCGTTCAAGGGCAAGTGAACCCCTTCCCCCTCGATGGGGGAAGGATACCGAAGCTTGCTCCGCAGGAGCTAGCGCAGGTTGGATGGGGGTGAGGGTGCAGCAGCGCATAACGGCGCCATCACCCCCACCCAGCTACGACTAGGCAGCAAGCTGCCAAGTCTGCGCATCCCTCCCCCATCAAGGGGGAGGAGAACGAGGTACGAATGAGGCAAAATCGATGATCTTTTACAACAGCCCCAACCCCGCCCCCAACCCGCGCCGTGTGCGCATCTTTGCCGCCGAGAAAGGGATCGCGCTGCCCACGCGCGATCTTTCGATCCCGGCGCGCGAGCACAAGGCCGAGGAATTCGTCGCCCTCAACCCGCGCGGGCAGACCCCGGCCTTGCAACTCGATGATGGCACTGTGATTGCCGAGAGCGTGGCGATCTGCCGCTATCTTGAAGGCCTGCACCCCGCGCCGCCGCTGTTCGGCACCGGTCCCAAGGAACAGGCGCTGATCGAGATGTGGAGCCGCCGGGTCGAGATGATCCTGATGCCGCCAGTCGGCGCGGTGTGGGTCCATACGCACAAGTTCACCGAGCGGCTGCCCGGCCGTAATCTGGAATGGGGTGAGAGCAATCGCCCGCGCGTGGATGATGCGCTGCGGTTCTTCGATGCTTCTCTGGACGGCCGCGAGTTCCTTGCCTCGGACAGCTACTCGATCGCCGATATCCTGCTGCTGACCACGGTCGATTTCGCCGGCTTTATCGGCATTCCGATGCTCGCAGACCTAACCCATCTGCAAGCCTGGCATGCGCGCGTCTCGGCCCGGCCCAGCGCGGCGGCCTGAGCGAATGCCATGACCAAACCGACTGTATCAGACTGGCAAGCCGCCGCTAACAAGGAAGTCAAAGGGCGTGACCTGACCTGGCACACGCCCGAAGGCTTCGACATCAAGCCGCTCTATACGGCCGAGGACGCCGGGGATCCGGGGCTGCCCGGTTTCGCCCCGTTCACCCGCGGGGTGCGCGCCTCGATGTATGCGGGCCGCCCGTGGACGATCCGGCAGTATGCCGGGTTCTCCACCGCCGAGGAAAGCAACGCGTTCTACCGCCGCAACCTCGCCGCGGGGCAGAAGGGCCTGTCGGTCGCGTTCGATCTCGCCACCCATCGCGGCTATGACAGCGATCACCCGCGCGTCGTCGGTGATGTCGGCAAGGCCGGGGTCGCGATCGATTCGGTCGAGGACATGAAGATCCTGTTCGACGGTATCCCGCTCGATCAGATGAGCGTCTCGATGACCATGAACGGCGCGGTGATCCCGATCCTCGCCTTCTTCATCGTCGCGGGCGAGGAGCAGGGCGTCGATCAGGCCCAGCTCGACGGGACCATCCAGAACGACATCCTCAAGGAGTTCATGGTCCGCAACACCTATATCTACCCGCCCGAGCCGAGCATGCGGATCGTCTCGGACATCATCGCCTATACCTCGGCGCATATGCCCAAATTCAACTCGATCTCGATCTCGGGCTATCACATGCACGAGGCCGGGGCGACGGCGGTGCAGGAGCTCGCCTTCACCATCGCCGACGGCAAGGAATATGCGGTGCGTGCGATGGCCGCAGGGCTCGATATCGATGCCTTTGCCGGGCGGCTGTCGTTCTTCTTCGGGATCGGCATGAATTTCTTCATGGAAGTCGCCAAACTGCGCGCGGCGCGCACGCTGTGGCACCGGGTTATGGACGGGCTGGGGGCGAAGGACGAACGCTCGAAGATGCTGCGCACCCACTGCCAGACCAGTGGCGTCAGCCTGCAGGAGCAGGACCCCTACCCCAACGTCATCCGCACCACGATCGAGGCGATGGCGGCGACGCTGGGCGGCACGCAATCGCTCCACACCAACGCGCTCGATGAAGCCATCGCGCTGCCGACCGATTTCTCGGCGCGGATCGCGCGCAACACGCAGATCGTGCTGGCCGAAGAAAGCGGGATCACCAAGGTGGTCGATCCGCTCGGCGGGTCTTACTACGTCGAG
>JANOAD010000115.1:0-4958 GCA_031410955.1 Novosphingobium sp.
CACCGGTTTCCGCGCGCTGCTGATCGAAGGCGCGCTGCATGCCGGGTTCGACGACTGGACGCATTACCTCCCCTGCGACAGCGCGATCGCGGTGCAGACCGCCAGTGTGCGCGCCCCGGTGCCCTATACCCGGGCCATCGCGCACGAGGCGGGGTGGCAATGGCGCATCCCGCTGCAGCACCGCCAGGGCAATGGCATCGTCTATTGCAGCCGTTACATGGACAAGGACACCGCGCTCGAGAAGCTGCTCGGTTCGGTCGAGGGCGAGGTGCTGACCAAGCCAAACGTGATCGGCTACACCACCGGGGTGCGGCGCAAACAGTGGCATCGTAATTGCGTGGCCGTGGGCTTGGCAGGCGGGTTCATGGAACCGCTTGAATCAACCAGCATCCACCTGATCCAGCGCGCGGTGCTGCGGCTCATCCGGATGCTGCCCGGCGGCCCAGTGAGCGACGCGGACATTGCCGAATTCAACGACCAGCAGTTCACCGACATGGAGCAGATCCGGGACTTCCTGATCCTGCACTACAACGTCACCCAGCGCCGGGATTCACCGTTCTGGCGCCACTGCGCCGCATTGCCGCTACCAGACAGTTTGCGTCAGAAAATCGACCTTTTCCGCCAGACCGGCCGGGTGTTCCGCAAGAACGAGGAACTGTTCGTCGAAAACAGCTGGGTGCAGGTCATGATGGGACAAGGCATCATGCCCGAGAGTTACCATCCGATCGTGACCAAGCTGCGGCCCGAGGAGCTCAATCACTTCCTCACCGGGCTGCGCAATTCGGTCAGCAGCACGGTTGCCAGCTTGCCGTCGCAGCAGGACTACATCGCCGGGTACTGCTCGGCGCGGCAGAACGAGGCGGCGTGATGCGCAAGACATTCCTGACGCTCGCCGCTGCAGTCTTGCTCGCCCCGGTCCCCGCTCACGCCGAAAACGGCTGGACCCTCGTCTGGGCCGATGAATTTGACCAGGGCAAGATCGACCGCGGCAAATGGTCGTTCGAGACTGATTGCTGGGGCGGCGGCAACAATGAGCGGCAATGCTATACCAAGAGCGCCCAGAACGCCGCGGTGGTCGATGGCAAGCTGGTGATCACCGCCCGGTATGAACGCACCACCGGCCCCGCGCTCCCCGCCCATCTGCGCACCGGTGCCGGCACGTCCGAAGCCGAAGCGAACCGCGATTTCAGCTCGGCCAAGCTCACCACGCATGGCAAGGCCTCGTGGCGCTTTGGCAAGGTCGAGGTGCGGGCCAAGCTGCCGCAGGGGCAAGGGACCTGGCCCGCGATCTGGATGCTGCCCGAAAAGAATGCCTACGGTCCCTGGGCCGCATCGGGCGAGATCGACATTCTCGAGGCGGTCAACCTGGGCGTGCCTTGCTTGAAGTGTCCGGGCGGGCGCGAGAGTACGATCCTGGGCACGCTGCATTTCGGCGGTAAATGGCCCAAAAACCTACACAAGGGCGAAGAGGTGCCGTTCCCCGAAGTGCTCGACGGCGGATTTCACACCTACGGGATCGAATGGGAGCCGGGCCGGATCACCTGGCAGTTCGACGGCAAGACCTATGCCACCCGTACTGCGAACGAGTGGTCGACCACCGGATCGAGCACGCCAGGTGCCCCGTTCGACCAGCCGTTCTACCTGATCCTCAACCTGGCGATCGGCGGCGGCCTGCCCGAAGAGCGCGGGCTTGGCGGGGTGAGGCTTGACGGATACCCCAAGCTCATGGAAGTCGACTGGGTGCGGGTCTGGCAACCGGATGCCGCTGCCGCTGGCAAGCGGAGCGAAGGGGGCAAGTAACCGATGGTGAGGCGCCGCCAGGCCGTGACGATCAAGCATGTGGCCGCCGATGCCGGCGTGTCGCTGCAGACCGTCAGCCGCGTGATCAACAACGAGCCCAATGTCCGGCCCGAAATGAAGACCCGCGTCCAGGCTTCGATCGACAAGCTGGGCTACGTCCCCTCGATTGCCGCCCAGCGCATGAGCGGGTCGCGGTCTTACCTGATCCTCGCGATCAACGACCGCGACCGCACCATTGCCGACTGGCAGGCGCGGCAGGGGACCGACTGGGTCGACCAGATGCTGCTCGGCGGCATGCTCAAATGCGCCGAGCTAGGCTACCGGATGATCTTCGAACTGGTCGATACGCACAGCGACCATGTCGAGCGCGAGTTGCTCGGCGCGATCGCCGCGCTGCAGCCCGACGGCATTATCCTGACCCCGCCGCATTCCGACAATCCGCAGATCGTCTCGCTGCTCGACCAGCAAAAGATCCCGTTCGTGCGGATCGGATCGAAACAGAACGGCATGGGTATCCCGGTGTCGATGGATGACGAAGGATCCGCGCGGCAGGCGACCCGCTACCTGATCGAACGCGGTCATCGGCGGATCGGCTTCATCGCCGGGTCGAGCGAATATGACCTCAGCGGCTGGCGCGTCGACGGCTGGCGCGAAACGATGGTCGCAGCCGGGCTGGATACCGCAGGGCTGCTGGCCGAGGGCGATTTCAGCTACGCCTCGGGCGAGGTCGCCGCGCGGTGCTTGCTCGACCGGCCCGATCGGCCCAGTGCGATCATCGCGAGCAACGACCAGATGGCGCTGGCGACGCTCGATGTCGCACGCAGTCTGGGTCTTTCGATCCCACACGATCTGTCGCTGATCAGCTTCGACAACACGCCGCTGGTCCACTTTACCCAGCCGCCGCTGACCGCAATCGACCAGCCGATCGCGGCGACGGCCTCACGGGCAGTCGAACTGATTATCGCTGCACAGAACGGCGATGACGCTCCGCAGGCGCTGACCATCGTCCCGGCGCAGATCATCGAACGCGAATCCGTGACGCCGGCGGCGGTCGCTGCCGATGGGTGAACGCGTCGGTTCGGCCAAGGTCAACCCGTTTGTCCTGCTTTACGGCCTCGCCTGGGCAGGCGGAGCCATCGCCTACACGCCGCTGCTTACCATCCTGCTGCCCGGGCGCGTCGCGGCGCTTGCCGGGGCCGAATTGGGGGTCGAATGGCTCGCCGGGATCGCGCTGGTCGGAGCTGTCGCTGCCAGCCTGGGCGGAATTCTGTTCGGATATCTGAGCGACATCAGCGCCAATCGTCGCGGGTGGATTTTCGCTGGCATGGTCCTTTCCGGTGCCATGCTCGCGGTGATCGGCGTGGCGGAAACCCACATGGGCCTGATTGCCGCAGTGGTCTGCTGGCAACTTGCCCTCAACATGATGCTCGGGCCGCTGGCTGCACTGGCGGGAGACCGCGTTCCCGACGATCACAAGGGCGTTCTTGGCGGACTGATGGCCTTTGCACCTGCATTCGGAGCTTTGTCGGGCACCTTCATTACTTTGCCGGACTCGGGTGGTTTTGCCGCGAGATTATGGCTGGTTGCCGGTCTCGTCGCGGCCTGCGTCGTCCCGATCCTCTTTGCGCCGCTGCCACCACTTGTCGACGCACACGCCGCAAGCCGCGATGAACGTTCCGATCACTTGCGGGCGATCGGCTCCAACGCGCTGCGCATGTGGCTCGCCCGCCTGGCGGTGCAGATCGCCGAAGCCTGCCTGTTTTCGTACCTCTATTTCTGGCTGCTGCGGCTCGACCCATCGATCAGCGATCACCAGGCGGCGCGGCTGTTCGGCGTCGCCATGGTCGCCTCGGCACCGCTTGCGCTTGGCGCGGGCCGTTGGTCGGATCGCAGCGGCCGTCCACTGCTCCCCTTGCAAGCCTGCGCCGGAATCGCTGCCGCCGCGCTGGTGGTGATGAGCCTGTCGCAAAGTATCGCGGTCGCCATCGCCGGATACCTGATATTCGGCATGGCGAGCTCGGTCTTCCTTGCGCTCCATTCGGCGCAAACGCTGCGGGTCCTCCCCCGCCCCGACCGGCGCGCGCGCGATCTGGGGATCTTCAATCTCGCCAACACCATCCCGTCGCTGATCATGCCCTGGCTGGCGCTCGGACTGGTGCCGAGGTTCGGATTCCCCGCCCTCTTCGCTGCGCTCGCCGTGCTTTCCGGCGTCGCTGCACTGCTACTGCGCTCGATTGCCCGGCAGGACGGACTGTCCCCTTGACTCGTTTGCGTTCCTCGTGTCACTGGGAACGTTCACAAAATAACAATCTGTGGGGATAGGATGGCGGTCGGTAAGTGGATTGCGGCTCTAGCGGCAGTGGTTTTTGCGTCCGGAACCCAGGTTCTCATGGCGCAGACCGTCCCTCCGACGGCGGCGGGCGGCACTGCTCACGCCGCGCTGTGGCCAGCGGCGCACAGTCCTGCCGCAATAACCGACCCGCAAGCCGAGGCCGCGATCGACGCGTTGCTGGCCCGAATGACGCTCGAACAGAAGGTCGGCCAGCTGATTCAGGCCGATATCAGCTCGATCACCCCGGCCGATCTGGCGACCTATCCGGTCGGTTCGATCCTCGCCGGGGGTAATTCCGGACCCTATGGCAACGAGCGCGCCGACGCGGCGACCTGGCACAAGCTGGTCGACCAGTATCGTCTCGCTTCCACCCGGGCCGGCGCCGGCATCCCGATCCTGTTCGGGGTCGATGCGGTTCACGGCCATTCGAACCTGCCCGGCGCGACCATCTTCCCCCACAACATCGGCCTTGGTGCAGCACACGATCCCGCGCTGATCCAGAAGATCGGAACCGCGACCGCAGCCGAGATTGCCGGCAGCGGGATCGAATGGACTTTCGCCCCCACCTTGGCCGTCCCGCAGGACCTGCGGTGGGGACGCAGCTATGAAGGTTACAGTTCCGACCCGGCGCTGGTCGCGGCCTATTCGCGGGCGATGACGCTTGGCCTGCAGGGTGGACTCATCGCCGGAAAGCCGCTCGGGCCGCAGTCGGTGGCGGCCACGGCCAAGCATTACCTGGCCGATGGCGGGACCTTCGACGGCCGCGATCAGGGCGATGCCAAAATCCCCGAGGACCGCCTGATCGCCACACACGCGGCAGGCTATC
>JANOAD010000116.1:0-2437 GCA_031410955.1 Novosphingobium sp.
TCTTGCGGGGTGATGACGTGGACCGGCAGGTCGAACACCTTGGCCATCGAGGCACTGCGTTTCAGTTCCTCGAACCGCTCCATATTGGTCGCCATCGAGATCGAGCCGCACTGGCGGTAGCCGGTCGCCTGGCCGGTTTCGGCTTCCAGCCCGCGATAGAGTTCGCCGGTATATTTGGCGAGCTTGGTCATGTTGATCGACGGGCGGAGCTGACCCACCAGCCCGGCCGCGTGCCAGGTAGTCCCGCTGGTCAGCTGCTTGCGTTCGAGCAGCACAACATCGTCCCACCCGATCTTGGTCAGATGGTAAGCAATCGAGCAACCGATCACGCCGCCGCCAATGATGACGACGCGGGCCTTGCGGGAAAGTTCTGCAGCCACGCGCTCAGACCTTCATCTTGGCGTTGTCGGGGTCATAGGCCGGATGCTCGAGCACCGTCGCCGTGCGGCGCTCCCCCTGCAACTGGATTTCAAACTGGGCGCCGGTCGCAGCATGGTCATGCGGCACGCAGGCAAAGAACAGGCTCTGGCCAGTCCGGTGGCCATAGCCGCCAGAAGTTGTCAGACCGATACAGGCATCGCCGACCATGCACGGTTCGCCGCCCCGCACATCGACATTGCTGGCAGCAACTTCACCATAGACGATCCGGAAGCGGTCCGGCGCATCCAGCGTCGCCTGCTTGCCCACGAAGTCATCCTTTTTGAATTGGATGAAACGGTCCATGCCGGCTTCGATCATGGTCAGTTCGTTAGTCAGTTCGCTGCCCAAGGCCTTGTAGCCCTTTTCCATCCGCATCGTGCCCACCGCATAGAGCCCGTAATTGGCGATCCCGTGCTCCTGCCCAGCCGCCCAGACGGCGTCGTAGAGCTTGGCGAGATCGTCCATCGCGGGATGCAGTTCCCAGCCGAGTTCGCCGACATAGGATACCCGCAGCGCGCGCACCGGCAGCCCGGCGATCATGATGTCCTGCCCGCTGAGCCAGCGGAAGTGCTCGTTCGAGAGATCCGCGTCGGTCAGCTTGGCGAGCACCTCGCGCGAGCGCGGCCCGCTCAGCACCAGCACGCCGCGATCCATGGTGACATTGGCGATCGTCACATCTTCATGCGGCAGCTTGCTTTGCAGCATGTGGTCCGCATCGCGCTGCTCGGCGGCGGCGGCGGAGAGGCAGTAGAAATGATCGTCGGCCATGCGTGTGACGGTCATTTCGCCGTAAATCCGCCCAAGCCGGGAGAGCGGATGGACCAGGCCGATCCCGCCCTGCTTCCTGGGCATGCGATTGGCGCAGATGCGGTTGAGGAAGGCTTCGGCGTCGGGGCCGGTGACCTCATACTTGGCAAAGCCCGACAGATCGAGCACCCCGACCCGCTGCTCAACCGCCTTCACTTCGGCGGCGACCACTTCGAATGTGTTGGTGCGGTGGTACCCCGCTTCCTCTGCCCGTCCATCGAGCGAGAACCACTTCGGGCGTTCCCAGCCATAGGTTTCGCCGTAGACCGCGCCCGCCGCCAACAGCCGCCCATAGAGCGGGCTGATCTTCTGCGGGCGTCCGTCGGGCTCTTCCTCGCCGGGCGGGCGGGTGGTGAAGGTCATGCGGTAATCGAGGAAGACCTTGGCGCGGCTGTAGGCTTCGTCGGCGAACGGCCCGTACCGGCGCGGATCGAATTCGACCATGTTGATGTCAGCGTCGCCATAGACCATCGATTGCGCGAGGTATTTGCCCGAGCCTCCACCCTGCGCGATCCCGAACGAGGTGCCGCAGCACTGCCAGAAATTGCGCAGGCCGGCAGCCGGGCCAAGCAGCGGCCCGCCGTCGGGGGTATGGGGAATCGCGCCGTTCACGATCCGCCGGATGCCGACCTCACCGAACACCGGCATCCGTTCGATCGCCCGTTCGAGCCATTTCGAAATCCGGTCGAGATCGTCGATGAACAGCTCGCTGGTCGATTCCCATTCGGGCATGCCCTTGGGCGCCCAGGCCTCGGCCAGCCCCAAATTCTCATAAACCCCGATCAGCCCGCTTTTCTGCTCCTGCCGGAAGTAACCCGAGACATAGGGGCAGCGCATCACCGGGATTTCCTCGTCACGATCAACGAAGGCGGGGATCGGATCGGTGACGATGTAGTGGTGTTCCATGTTGGTAACCGGAATATCGATCCCGGCCATCTGGGCGACCTGACGGGCATAGCAACCGGCGGCGTTGACCACGATCTCGGCCCGGACGGTGCCCAATTCGGTGGCGACATCCCATTCGCCGCTGGCGAGCTGGCTTAGCCCGGTCACGCGATTGCGGCGGACGATCGTCGCGCCCATCGCCTTGGCCCCGATAGCCAGGGCATTGCAGATGCCCGAAGGATCGGCGTGGCCATCGCTGGTGGTGTACGCCCCGGCGATCACCCCGTCAGTCGTCAGGAACGGGTTGATCCGGCGGATTTCTTCC
>JANOAD010000117.1:0-7878 GCA_031410955.1 Novosphingobium sp.
GCTGCAGCTGCCCGGGGGCGTGGGGCATGTACAGCCGCAAACCACACCACTCGGGTTGCAGATTACTGACCATCAGCCACTCGATCCTGTCGAAGCGGCGACCGTGCCCGGCGGAGAAGAGAATTTCGATTCAGCGACGCCAACGGTGTCGAAATCAGTCTCGGGCCTGATCCCTGTGGCATCCTTGAACGACCTCGATTCTATGGAGGGTGTCAAAGCCCATTCCGCTCGTTCCGCGGCAATGCGGACAGATTCTCGAAGCGTGAAACTGGCCAGCGGTCGATTCATTCGCTTCCAACTTGTGGAAGAGAATGACGGCGCGGTCATGGTGATAGCCAATCTGCGATTCACCGAGCAGGAAAAGCGGGAATTATTTGGCATTTCGCAAGCTGTTGGCCGCGAATTCGGCGTGACTGTCCATCGAATTGTGATTAGAGGAATCAACAAGGAACTAGGTAGCAACACTTAGGATAACGAACATGGCTATAAGTGCTACATCGTCGACGGCTGCAGTTGCGCAGAATGCCTATGGTTTGCAGTTCGATGCGCTGCTCAAGATCATCCTCACTCAGCTGACCTATCAGGATCCGCTGAAGCCGATGGATAATACCGAGTTCGTTTCGCAACTCGCCCAGTTTTCACAGCTGCAACAGACGCAGTCGATGAACGATCAATTGTCGGCTATGCTGTCCGCTCAGTCGGCCACTCAGGCCACGTCGTTGCTCGGCAAAACAGTCGACATCGACACACAGGCGGGCACGCTGTCCGGGACCGTTGCCGCCGTTGCCTTTGTCTCAGGCCAACCGACCATTACACTCAGGACCGCGACCGGGCAGACGATTTCCAAGTTGTCGATCGCCAATATCTCACAAATTCGATAAGCTGGGGGGACGAATATGCTTGGCGCCATCTATACCGGACTGAGCGGACTACAGGCCTTCAGCAAGGGTCTGCAGACGATTTCAAACAATGTCAGCAATCTTAACACGCTGGGTTTCAAGGCCACGAGCACGAATTTCAGCGATGTCTATACCTATGGCGGCGGCGGTCTCACCTTTTTCAATAATGAAAATGACATCAAGGTTGGCAATGGGGTGCGCTTCAGCAGCGCCCATGTCGATTTCAGTCAGGGCGACCTCCAGCAGACCAGTGGCGATCTTGACCTGGCGCTGCAGGGCAGCGGATTTCTGGTGCTGATCAAGAACGGTCAGACATTCTACACGCGGACCGGCCAGTTCGTGGTCGACAAAGACGGCTATATTTCGTTGCAGAACGACAAGGACTATCGCCTGGCGGTGCTGGACAGCTCTGGCCGCGCCGTGACGATCAATCTGGATTCGCGCCGGACCAGCGCTCCGGTTGCCACAACGACCATAAAGTTCGCCGACAACCTCTCCTCGTCGGCAACCACCTCGTCGATCGCCGATATTGCTGTCTATGACTCATTGGGCGGCAAGCAGACCTGGCAAGTGAAGTTCAACAAGGACACCGCTGCCGGACTCAACCAGTGGAACGTAGCGGTTTCTGACCAGAACGGTGTCGTGGTCGGCACCACCGTGCTAAAATTCATCGGCAGTGCGGTCGATCCCACTACGGCAAAGCTCACGGTTTCCTCAAGTCCGGCAGGTGCGGATCCGCTTAACGTCGTGCTGGATTTCTCGACTGGGGTGACGTCATTCTCTGCTGGTTCCACTTCGACTTTGCGGTCGGCTTCGGTCGACGGCAATGGTGTGGGCGCGCTTACGGGGGTCACCGTCAACAGCGAAGGAAAGGTTACCCTGGCCTATTCGAACAGCAAGACCGACGTTTTGGAAGCCGTGGCGATCGCCGATTTCCGCGATCCGCAGCAGCTGCGCCGGATTAGCGGCGGTTTGTTTCAGAGCGATGGAAACGGTCCGGTGCGGATGGTCGGGAGCGGCGTGGAAGGTGCGGGCCGCCTGCTCTCCAAACAGCTCGAATCGTCAAACACCGATCTGTCCAAGCAATTTGGCCAATTGATTCTGATCCAGCGAGGCTTCCAGGCCAGTTCGCAAGTTGTCAGCGCCACGAACGATATGATCCAACAATTGTTCGGGATTCGGGGCCAAGGGTGATCGAAGCGGCGCGCGAATGGTTGCCCGATAGCGCCTTTTCCAACCCTGCACTCGGCGCTGCCGTTTCGATGGTGGTTGAAGAATGGGCGAGGGGCTGGCTTGGCGAGCGCACTCCTGCCGTGCAGGCAATTCCCCGCATCGTCGCGGAGCGGCGGCTGGCTCCCGGAAAAATGTGGCGCTGCGTGGCTGACGGCGTCTGGCTTGAATGGAGCGAAGCCACTCGCCTCGTCTATGTTCGGCTCGCGCTGGACAGGGCCGGCCGCGACAAATCTCCCAGCGCCGACGATCAGCAACTGCTGCTCTTGCTTTCTGACCGAATGGCCCGCGACTTGGGCACGGATCTGGCGAAGCTGCTGGGCTGCAATGCGGCACCGTCAGCGGAGGTCGCGCCGCCGCGCGGGGGAATGCTGGCGTCCTGGGGCGGGCAGGCAGGCTTGCCGGCACTCGAATTGCTGATCGCGCAGCGCGTGCTGGTTCCGTTGCGCAAGCGGCAATGTCCGGCGTGGTCGCCGAAGCGGGCTGCTCAGATACCTTTGCATGATGCCCTCGGGGATCAGCAGATTGCGTTTGAAGCCATGTTGGGAAAAGCCAGCCTCAGTGCTGCGGATTTGCGCGACATTGCAGAAGGTGATGTCGTAGTGATTGGACCCAGCGCCAGGAATGAAGTCGAATTGCGCCGGGTGGGCACTGAGCGAGTACTCGCTCATGCAGTTTTGGCCCGCGATGACGATCAGTTGAAATTGAAGGCAAGGAATAATTGAAGCGTGGCAAAGCGTGATGCAGACGACGTGAATACGCTGGTGGGCGAGACAGAGGCTGGGGCAGAAGGAGGCGGCGATGCTTCGCCCGCAGGTGCCGATCGCCTTGTCGCACTGCTCGATCCCGAGCTGCTCGGCGATGTTGTAGTCGAACTCAGCGCATCGCTGGGCAAAGGGATCATGTCGCTGGCGGGCCTGGCCAGGATGAAGAGCGGCGAATTGATTGCGCTCGATGCCCCGCTCAACGGATCGGTCGACCTGTTGCTGGGCGGGCGATTGGTGGCGCGGGGAGAGCTGGTGGCGATTGGGGATAATTTCGGTGTGCGAATCACGGATGTGCTCGCCCGCAAGTCATGACGGCCGGTATGACTTTGCCATTTTTGCAGCTGCTGGCATCGGCGGCAGCGACGCCGACGCCGGTTCTGGCGACCGGTAGCGGACCGGACGTTGCGATCTGGCGCGTGATGCTGTCCTTGTTGTTCTGTTTGGCCCTGGCTGGGGCTGCAGTCTGGCTGCTGCGCCAGCGCATGGGTGGCAACCTGCCCAATTTGTTCCAGCGGCCAGTGCAAGCCCGGTTGCGGCTGGTCGAACGGATTTCGCTTGGCCAGCAAGTAAACGCCGCCTTGGTCGAACTCGATGGACGCGAGTTGCTGATTGTGAGTTCGCCAAATGCGGTCACCGTCGTGCCAGTCGATCAAAAACCGGTCCCACAGGAGGAAGCCGAGTGATCCGGCTGATGCGCTGGCCTGCGGCACTGGTTCTGTTGGCCATGGCCGGTCCTGCATTTGCCGAGACTGCGGCCAAGGCGTCGGACAACGGTTTTACGCTAAGTGCCGATTCAACTTCGCTGGTCCGAACCTCGTTGGTGCTCGGGCTCCTTGCACTGCTGCCTGCGCTGGTTGTCTGCATGACCAGCTTTGTCCGGATTGTCGTGGTGTTGTCGATGATCCGCCACGCGTTCGGCATGCCGGAAACCCCGCCCAACGCGGTTCTGGTCAGCCTGGCGCTGTTCATGACGGCGCTGACCATGGGGCCAACGCTACAGGACACATCAAACCTTGGTTTGCAGCCATTTCTTGCGGGCAAAGTCTCGGTCAGCCAGGCAGTCGATCAAGGCAGCGCACCGCTGAAAAGCTTCATGCTCAGGCAGGTGCGCGATCAGGATCTGAAGACCATTTACGCAATTTCGCATCAGCCGCTTCCGGGCAGCGCGGCTGAAGTCGGTTTGATGCAGCTGGTTCCGGCCTTTATGCTCAACGAACTGCGGGTGTCGTTTTCGATCGGTTTCGTGATCCTGTTGCCGTTCTTGCTGATCGACTTGGTTGTTTCAGCTATCTTGCTCAGTCTTGGCATGCTGATGGTTCCGCCTGCAACCATCTCGCTTCCGCTCAAAATCCTCATGTTCGTACTGATCGACGGCTGGTCGCTGGTGCTGGAAGGCTTGATGGGGAGCTTTCGCTAATGGAGGCCGCTGCCGCAGCAGTGGACACCTCGCCGCGCGAGGCCATCAGTGACGAGGAACGCGCGCTGTGGGGCGGACTTCGATCCGGCCAACCCGAACCAGCGCGGCAAGCACTGTTCCGCCGCTATCAGCCCCTGGCCCGGCGGATTGCCTGGCGGTTCATGCGCGACCAACCGACCACGCCGGTGGAATTCGCGGAATTGCTGCAGTTGGCTAGCGTCGGGCTGCTCGAAGCGATCGAACACTACCGGCCCGATCGCACGGTTCCCTTTAAATACTATTGCCCGCGGCGCATTGCGGGGGCGATCACCGATGGTGTGGCCAAGTTGTCGGAGGTCAATCAGCAAATCTCCACCACCCGGCGCCTGAAGCGCGAGCGGACGCGATCGCTGGCCCGGAACCGCGCGCGACCACAATCGCTGTCCGAAAAGCTGGACCTGATCGGTGATATTGCCGAGGAACTGGCGCTGGGTTTGATGCTGGAGGGTTCGAACCTCTATATCGAGGACGAGCGCGATCCTGCCCGGGATGCCTATGAGACGCTGGCCTGGGGCCAGGCTTTGCGCCAGGTTCGGGCGACGCTGGAAACTCTCGACGAACGCGATCGACAAGTCATCGCCTGGCATTATCTGGATGGCCTGCCGTTCGATGAAGTTGGCCGATTGCTTGGCTTGACCAAGGGGCGAATATCGCAAATTCACAAGGCGGCGCTTGCCTTACTGCGCAAACGACTGTCTGCTAGCGGCCTGATACGGCTGGAAGGGTAGGCCCTATGAGCGAAGATACCGGCACTCTGTGTCCCGAAGACCGGCTGGCGGCAGTCGTTGAACAATTGCGCGACGAAAACGAGCAAGGATTGGCGACCATTGCCGACCTGTTCAGGAATTGGCCGCTCGATCCGCGGCTGCATTTTCTCAAAGGTTCTGTTCTGGCCGGGATGCAACGCTATGAGGAAGGCCGCTCGGCCATGGCGCGGGCGATCGAGATAGCGCCTGACTTTGCGCTGGCCCGGTTCCAATTGGGCTTTCTCGATCTGACTTCGGGTCGGGCAGTCGATGCACTGGGGGTCTGGCAAAAGCTGGGTGACCTGCCGGAAGATGCGCCCTTGCGGGTACTGGCTGAGGGACTGGCGAACCTTGCCGTAGACAATTTCGCCGAGGCAACGCGGCTGCTCCAGCAAGGGATGGCGTTGAATACCGAAAATCCGCTGATCAATGCCGACATGCAGCTGATTCTGGACGAGATTGGGCCGCTTATCCAACAGCAAGGCGCAAAGGATGAAGGTGCAGATGGGGCGAATGCAGTCGCCGCTGAAAGCGATACCGTCGCAGAAACTGAATCACCGACTTCGGCCGTCGATCTGTTGCTTCGCCAGCAGGGGCTGAAGGATAGCCCCAGCACGCTCAAGCATTAGGCGCGCCTGACTCGTGGAGCCAATTTCCAACGCCGACCGTTTCGTCGCATTGCTGCGCGAAAAGCTCGCCGAACGGGCCGATGCCAAGGCAACGCGCCGCGAGGGGCCGCAACCACGCGGCGCGGCGCTCCAGGGGGCCGATGCCGCGCGCGGCCTGGCAGTTAGCGCTGCGCGTGCCGGTCAAGACGATCGCAAGCTGCGCCGGACAATCGTTGAGCAGCTGCTATCCGAAAGATTTGGCGCAAGGCTTACCAACGAGCCGCGATTTCAGGAATTGATCACCCAGGTGACGGAAATGATGGGCGCCGATCCGGAGCTTGGTGCAATTCTGCAAGAGGTCATTGCCGAGGTTCGGCGCTGACTGGGCCATACCAAGGGGCGGAGTCATTAGAGCCACGACGTGGCTAGGCCCCAATTTCGACGGTTATGGGCAAGCCAGCGGCACGCCGACGGGCTCCAGCCGCGCGGTGCGCAAGGACAGCTTGAAACCAGGCCCGGCCGAGAGCCGAAGCGGGGTATCGATCTTGGCAAAATCCGCACCGGCGGCCTGGAAGCAGCGCAGCGGAACCAGGAGCTTGGCCGCGCTACCGCCGGGTAGAGTTCGGAGGCGGCGGGTGATGTCGAGTTCGGCGCCGCCGAATGCGATGCGCACCGGTCCCTTGGGTCTGCTATCGATGCGCAGGTCGAGGGCAAGCGCAAAGCCTTCCTCGAGCTGGCGCTTGAGGTTCGTCGGCGGGCCAGTTACGATCAACTGCCCGCGCCCGGTCCAGCGGAACTGGCGGGCGTCTTCCTGCGCCGAGAGATCGATCGCGCGTCCGGTCACCCGTCCTTGCAGGGTGATGCGCCACGGCTCGATCACCTTGCCCTTGGCGAGGTAGATTTCGTCGCTGGTGATCGCGGCGAGCTGGGTGCGCGGATCTTCATTCACCGCCTTGACGCTGCCCGGCCGGGCATAGCTGAGGCCGTAGGCCACCGGAAACAGCGGCGCGGCGACCGGCGATTTGGCGTCATCGGGCCAGGCGAAGGGCAGGGTGCCGGTGAAATCGCGAAGGGGCACACCGTTGCGGTCCGCCACCAGCACATCGGCCACGCCGCTCCCCTGGGTGCCGGGCAGCCATGCCGCGACGAACGCGTCCGACTGGTTCAGCAGCTTGCCGACGAACAGCGGCCGTCCCGATAGGAACACCGAAACCACCGGGATGCCTTGCTGCTTGAGCCGCGCGACCACCTCGTCTTCGCCGTGCTTGGCACGGAAGGCGAGGTCGGGCACGTCGCCCTGGAATTCGGCATAGGGCGCTTCGCCGAACACCACGATCGCCACATCGGGCTTGGCTGACCACTTCCCGTCGCGCGAAAGAGTTGCCTCTCCGCCCGACTTGCCGACCGCATCGACAATCGCGTGGCCGATCGTCTGGCCGTTAGGAAAGTCTGCAGCACTGGTATCGGTGCCTTGCCAGGTAATTGTCCAGCCGCCGGCCTGCATGGCCATATCGTCGGCGCCCGGACCGGTGACCAGCACCCGCTTGCCGGGGCGGATCGGAAGCAGGCTATTCTCGTTCTTGAGCAGCACCAGCGACTTGGACACCGCTTCACGGGCGAGGGCGAGGTGCGGCGGAGCGCCAACCTGCGCCACGTCGCCGCGCACAACGGGATTGCTGCCGATCAGCCCCAGCTTCATCTTGACGCGCAGAATCCGGCGCACCGCGTCGTCGATCCGGCTGAGCGGAATCCGTCCGTCGCGGGCTTCCTGCAGCGTTGCGGTGTAGAGACCTTTCCAGCTGTCCGGCGCCATGAACAGGTCGAGCCCGGCGTTGATCGCGGCCGGGCAATCGGTCGCGGTGCAGCCGGGGACCTGAGCGTGCCCGTTCCAGTCACCCACAACCAACCCGTCAAAGCCCATCCGGCCCTTGAGCACGTCAGTCAGGAGCGTGCGATTGCCGTGGTTCTTCACGCTCTCCCAGCTTGAAAAGCTGACCATGACGGTCAGCGCGCCGGCATCGATCGCGGGCGGATAGCCTGCCGCGTGTGTGGCGATCAGGCGGTCCTCGGGGATTTTGGCATCGCCCTGATCGCGGCCGTCGAAGGTCCCGCCATCGGCCAGGTAATGCTTGGCCGTGGCCGCCACCGACTGCGGCCCGAGCGGCTTTCCGG
>JANOAD010000118.1:0-12227 GCA_031410955.1 Novosphingobium sp.
GAGATCAACACCGCCGCGGCTCGGATCATCCGCCAAGCGGTCGATGACGCAACGGCCAAGGACGGCGTGCTGCGCTTCGTGGCGGGGGCGATCGGGCCGACCAACAAGACCTTGTCCTTGTCGCCCGACGTCAACGATCCCGGCTACCGCGAGGTCGATTTCGACACCATGGCCGAGGTTTACCGCGAACAGGCCGCCGCGCTGATCGACGGCGGGGCCGATTACATCCTGATCGAGACGGTGTTCGATACGCTCAACGCCAAGGCGGCGATCTTCGGGGTCAAGCAGCTCGAGAGCGAGCTGGGCCGCGACGTGCCGCTGATGCTGTCAATGACGCTGACCGACCTCTCAGGCCGCAACCTCTCGGGCCACACGGTCGAGGCGTTCTGGCACTCGGTGCGCCATGCCCGGCCGGTCACCGTCGGGCTCAACTGCAGCTTCGGCGCGACTCAGTTGCGCCCGCATGTCCGGCTTTTGAGCGGGATCGCCGATTGCCTGCTGATGGCCTATCCCAACGCCGGCCTGCCCAACGATCTTGGCGAATACGACGAGCTTCCCGAAGAGACTGCCGCGCTGGTCCGCGAATGGGCCGAGGCGGGGCAGGTCAACATCCTGGGCGGGTGTTGCGGCAACACCCCCGCGCACATCGCAGCAATGGCCCGCGCGGTAAGGGACCTTGCTCCGCGCCAGATACCCACACTCGATCCGGTGACGCGTTTGGCCGGTCTCGAACCCTTCGTGATGGCGGCCTGATCGATGACCACCCCGCCCAGCGGCTCCAGCTTCGTCAATGTCGGCGAGCGCACCAATGTCACCGGTTCGGCCGCGTTCAAGAAGCTGGTGCTGGCCGATGACTACGCCAAGGCAGTCGAAGTCGCGCGCCAACAGGTCGAGAACGGCGCGCAGGTGATCGACGTCAACATGGACGAAGGGCTGCTCGACGCGGTCTTCGCCATGACCACCTTCTTGAAGCTGATCGCTGCCGAGCCTGACATTGCCCGGGTGCCGGTGATGATAGACAGCTCGAAATGGGAGGTAATCGAAGCCGGGCTCAAGTGCGTTCCGGGCAAGCCGATCGTCAATTCGATCAGCATGAAGGAAGGCGAAGAAGCTTTCCTCAGCCACGCGCGCAAATGCATGGCCTACGGCGCTGCGGTGGTGGTCATGGCCTTCGACGAAAAGGGCCAGGCTGACACCAAGGAGCGCAAGGTCGAAATCTGTGCGCGGGCTTATGACCTGCTCACCGGGATCGGCTTCCCGCCCGAGGACATCATTTTCGATCCCAACGTCTTCGCGGTCGCCACCGGGATCGAGGAGCACAACAATTACGGGGTCGATTTCATCGAGGCGGCGCGCGAGATCAAGGCGCGCTGTCCGCATGTCCATATCTCGGGCGGGCTCTCCAACCTGTCATTCTCGTTCCGCGGCAACGAACCGGTGCGCCGCGCGATGCATTCGGTGTTCCTCTACCACGCGATCCCCGCCGGCATGGACATGGCGATTGTCAACGCCGGCCAGCTCGACGTCTACGACACGATCGATCCCGAGCTGCGCGAACTGTGCGAGGACGTGGTGCTCAACCGCCGGGCGGACGCGACCGACCGGCTGGTCACGCTGGCCGAGAAGTTCCGCGGCACTTCGCCCGAAGCCGAAAAGCAGGCCGAGGAATGGCGCGGCTGGGACGTTGTCCGGCGGCTGGAGCATGCTCTGGTCAAGGGCATCGACATGTACGTGGTCGAGGATACCGAGGAAGCCCGGCAGGAAGTGTTCGCGCGCGGCGGCCGCCCGATCGAGGTGATCGAAGGCCCCCTGATGGAAGGCATGAACACCGTTGGCGACCTGTTCGGCGCGGGCAAGATGTTCCTGCCGCAAGTGGTCAAATCGGCGCGCGTGATGAAGAAGGCGGTCGCCCACCTGATCCCGTTCATCGAAGCTTCCAAGGAACTGGGTGCGCGGCCCAAGGGCAAGATCGTGATGGCCACGGTCAAGGGCGACGTCCACGATATCGGCAAGAACATCGTCGGCGTGGTGCTGCAGTGCAACGGCTACGAAGTGATCGACCTTGGCGTCATGGTGCCGTGGCCAAAGATCCTCGAAGTGGCGCAGACCGAAGACGCTGACATGATCGGGCTCTCGGGCCTGATCACGCCCAGCCTCGACGAGATGGTCACCGTCGCCGAGGAAATGAAGCGCGCCGGCTTCACCATGCCGCTGCTGATCGGCGGCGCGACTACCAGCAAGGTCCACACCGCGCTGCGGATCGATCCGGCCTACGACGGTCCGGTGCTCCACGTGCTCGACGCGAGCCGCGCGGTCGGGGTGGCTAGCCAGCTGCTGTCGGACACCCAGCGCGATCCGCTCGTCGCCGCGACCGCCGCCGAGTACCAAAAGGTCCGCGAAGCCCGCGAGGGCAAGGCGCAGAGCGTGCTGCTCCCGATCGAGGAAGCGCGGGCCAATTTCTACGACGCGTTCATGTCCGACAAGCCGGCCCCGCCCGAGCAGCCCGGCGTGCACACCTTCCCCGACTGGGACCTGACGGATCTTCGGCAGGTCATCGACTGGACCCCGTTCTTCCGCGCCTGGGAATTGCACGGCAACTATCCGGCCATCCTCAAGGACGATGTGGTCGGCGAGACCGCGCGGAGCCTCAAGGCAGACGCCGACGCGATGCTCGACCAGATCGTGGCCGAGAAATGGCTGACCGCCAAGGGCGTGGTCGGGCTGTGGCCTTGCGCCCGCGAAGGCGACGATGTCCTGCTCCACCTCGAAGGCGAGGTGCTGCCGCTGCGCATCCCGTTTCTGCGCCAGCAGGTCCGCAAAAGCCGCGACCGAGCCAACATGTGCCTGGCTGATTTCATCGATCCGGCGGGCGACTGGATCGGCGGCTTCGCGGTCGGCATCCACGGGATCGAGCCCCATATCGAACGCTTCCGCGCCGACCGCGACGATTACAGCGATATCCTTTTGAAGGCGCTGTCCGACCGCCTGGCGGAGGCCTTCGCCGAACGGCTCCACCAGCATGTCCGCACCACGCTGTGGGGCTATGCCCCGGGCGAACAGCTCACCAACGAAGCGCTGATCAAGGAAGAGTACCGCGGCATCCGCCCTGCTCCGGGCTATCCCGCCTGCCCCGATCACAGCCTCAAGCCGATCCTGTTCGACCTCTTGAAGGCGCAGGAGAATGCCGGGATAATCTTGACTGAGAGCCAGGCGATGTTGCCGACTTCGGCAGTGTCAGGGTTCTATTTCGGCCACCCCGAAAGCCAGTACTTCGGCGTCGCCCGCATCGGCCGCGACCAGCTCGAAGACTACGCTGTGCGGCGGGGGATCCCGCTTGCAGAGGCAGAGCGCTGGCTGCGGCCCAATCTCGACTAGGAAATTTGCGAGCGCACGGTAGTCTTGTCGCCATGCGCTTCGCCATCGCCGCCCTCACCGCCTTCGTCGCCGCGCTTTTGCCAAGCGCCCTCCCAGCACTCCCTCCGGCCAGTGTTGCCGTAGCCTTCGACCGCACCCGGATCCGCCCCATGTTGGCCGAGGGCGAGGCCGACCGGCGCACGCACCGCATGGTCACGGCCGACGACCCGGTACGGATCGCCTCGATCTCCAAGCTGGTCACCGCACTCGGCGTGATGCGACTGGTCGATTCCGGCAAGCTCGACCTCGATCGCGATGTTTCGCTATACTTGGGTTTCACCCTGCGCAATCCGGCGTTCCCCGACAGGGTTATCACGCTGCGGTTGCTGCTTTCGCACCAGTCGAGCCTGATCGACGGTGACGATCTCTACATCATTCCGTTGGGCACCACGATGCAGCGGCGCCTGACCGATCCCCGAGTCTGGGACAGCGCGCATGCCCCCGGCTCGCACTGGTTTCACTATACCAACCTGAACTTCCCCGTGATCGCCAGCGCGATGGAGGCTGCGACGGGAGAACGCTTCGACGTCCTGATGAGCCGCTTGGTGTTGAAGCCGCTGGGGCTTGATGCCTGCTTCAACTGGGGTGCGGGCTGTTCGTCTGCGGCGTTCAATCGTGCTGTGGTGCTTTACCGCGCAAGCGGAGAAGTGGCCAAGGACGACCTCCACGGCCAAGTCCCGCTCTGCCCGGTGGTGACCGGCCCCGACGGCAATTGCGATCCCTCGCGCTATCTCCCGGCCGAGAACGGCGCGCTGTTCTCACCCCAAGGGGGCCTGCGCATATCGATGCGCGATCTGGCCAAGATCGGCCAGATGCTCGCGCGCTGCGGCAAAGGGTTCATCTCGCGCAAGGCTTTCGCCGAATTGACCCGCCCGCAATGGCGCTTTGATGGCCGCAATGGCCTCGGCGAAAACGGCGAGGCCGACGGGTTCTTTTGCACATACAGTCTTGCGGTGCAGACCTTGAATGCTGGCGGTGCGGGCTGCCGCGATGACCTGTTCGGTGACGCGCGTCGGCGGCTTGGCCACGCTGGCGATGCTTATGGGCTCAAGAGCGGACTGTGGTTCGATCCCAAGACCGGGCGCGGGCTGGCCTTCTTCACCAGCGCGGTGCCCGATGTGTCGCCCGGCGCGCACAGTGCCTTCACCGGCGCGGAAGAAGCGATTGTCGCGCGGGCGGGTAAAGTGCCCTTCCGTTAGCCAGCATGTGCCGCTAGGCCCCGGCGCGTGACCGCGCCCGACATCCTCGACACGCTTCACGCCACCTTTGGCTTCAACGCCTTTCGCGGCGTGCAGAATCAAGTGGTCGAGCGCGTGCTGGCAGGCAAGTCGGCCCTGGCGGTGATGCCGACCGGCGCGGGCAAGTCGCTGACCTATCAGCTCCCAGCGGTGATGCTGCCGGGGACCTGCGTGGTGGTCTCGCCGCTGATCGCGCTGATGCACGACCAGCTGCGCAGCGCCGCTGCCAACGGCATCCGCGCCGCCAGCCTGACCAGCGCCGACATGGACCGCGAGACAACCATCGAACGCTTTCGCGGCGGCGAGCTTGACCTGCTCTATGTCGCCCCCGAGCGCGCCAGCCAGCCGCATTTCCGCGAGTTGCTGAGCCAGGCACCGGTCACCTTGTTCGCGATCGACGAAGCGCACTGCGTATCCGAATGGGGCCACGATTTCCGTCCCGATTACCGCCTGCTGCGCCCTTTGCTCGACAGTTTCGGTGACATTCCGCGGCTCGCGCTGACCGCGACCGCCGACGCGCACACCCGCGCGGATATCCTGACGCAGTTGGGTATCCCCGAAGATGGCTTGATCATCGCCGGGTTCGACCGGCCCAACATCCGCTACGTCGTCAACCACCGTGACAACCCGGTGCGCCAGATCGTCGCGTTGATGGCGCAGCAACCCGGCCCGGGGATCGTCTATGCGCAGACCCGCAAGAAGGTCGAGGACCTTGCTGACAAGCTCGCTACGGTCACCGGGCGCACCGTCCTGCCCTATCACGCCGGGCTCGATCCGCAGGTCCGCAGCGCCAACCAGGCGGCATTTGTGGCCAGTGAAGACACCGTGATCGTCGCCACGGTCGCGTTCGGGATGGGGATCGACAAGCCCGATGTGCGCTTCGTCGCGCATGCCGGAGTGCCCAAGTCGATCGAGAGCTATTATCAGGAAACCGGCCGCGCCGGACGCGACGGCGATGCCTCGATGGCGCTGATGCTGTGGGCAGCGGACGACTTCGCGCGCGCGCGCCAGCGGCTGAGCGAGGTCGAGGAACACCGCCGCGGCGGCGAACGGCAGCGGCTCGATGCCCTCGCTCTGCTGGTCGAGACCGCCGGGTGCCGCCGCGCGCTGCTGCTGCGTCATTTCGGCGAGGACCCGCCGGCAAGCTGCGGAAACTGCGACAATTGCCTCGAGGCGCCCGGCATCGTCGATGCGACCGAACTGGCGCGCAAGCTGCTGTCCGCCGCCTACCGCACCGGGCAGGCCTTCGGCTTCGGTCACCTCGAAAAAGTCCTGATCGGCCAAAGCGATGAGCGCACACTCCAGCGCGGGCACGACCGGCTGAGCGTGTTCGGCATTGTCGGGGCGGAAGAAGCTCATCTGCTGCGCCCGCTTGCCAGAGCCTTGCAGGCACGCGGCTCGCTGGTCCCGACCGAACACGGTGGACTCGCACTGGGCGGCGACGCGCGTGATATCCTCAAGGGCGAGATGCCGGTGCTGATCGCACTTGCAGCGAAGCCCGAAAAGCGCACCCGCCGGGCTTCAACCGGCGCGGCCAACCCGATCGGAGATCCCCTGTTCGATGCCTTGCGCGAGCTGCGCCGCGGGCTTGCGAGCGAGGCCGGGGTGCCGCCTTATGTAATCTTCCACGATTCGACCTTGCGCGAGATGGCCACACTACGGCCCGTGTCACTCGATGCGATGGGCGAGATTACTGGGGTCGGCGCGCGCAAGCTTGAAGCGCACGGCGATGCCTTTCTGGCGTTAATCCGCCAGTTCTAGACCTGTTGACAGCGCTCCTGAATTTGATATTAATGTGATATCAGTTTTAAGGGGAATTCACATGTCCGATTCGCATCACGTCATGACCTCCAGCCGGGAACGCTCGGCGTGGAGCACCAGCGGCTACCTGATCCTGCTCGCCTTCCTCGCGTTACTCGGGCTGACCGTGTGGCGGATTATTTCGTTCGCCGGAAGCAATCCGGATGACAGCGCAGTGTTTGGGTTTGTCGTTCCGACCGGGCTCAGCGCGGTAGCGCTGGTGGTGCTCGCCTCGGGCTTCTACATGATCCAGCCCAACCAGGCCGCGGCGATCACGCTATTCGGCTCCTACCGCGGCTCGGACCGCAACACCGGGCTGCGCTGGGTCTGGCCGTGGATGGGCAAGACCAAGATTTCGGTGCGTGCCAACAACCTGATTTCGGACCGGATCAAGGTCAACGACCTGCGCGGCAATCCGATCGAGATGGCGGCGCAGGTGGTCTGGCGCGTGGTCGATACCGCGCAGGCGCTGTATGACGTTGACGACTACAAGGCCTTCGTCATGGTCCAGATCGAGGCGGCGGTTCGCACGATCGGTTCGCGCTATCCGTACGACGATTTCACCCACGCCGAGGTGACCTTGCGCGGCAACCACGACGAGGTCGGGATCGAACTGCGCAAGGAACTGATCGCGCGGCTGACTCAGGCCGGAATCTCGGTCGACGAATGCGGGTTCACCCATCTGGCCTACGCGCAGGAAATTGCCGGAGCGATGCTGCGCCGCCAGCAGGCCGAAGCCGTGGTCGCTGCGCGCAAGACGCTGGTCGAAGGCGCGGTGGGCATGGTCGAGATGGCGCTGGGCTTGCTCAGCGAGAAGAACGTCGTCCACCTCGATGATGAGCGCAAGGCGGCGATGGTCAGCAACCTGATGGTCGTGCTGTGCGGTGAGCGCGATACCCAGCCGGTGGTCAACGCCGGGTCGCTGTACCAGTAAGCCAGGCCTAGGACCGTGTCTCCCCCGGGCAAGAAGTCGTTTCCGCTCCGGCTCGATCCAGCGCTGTATACCGCGCTGGAACGGTCGGCGGCGGGGGACTTCCGCTCGGTCAACACCCAGGTCGAGGTGCTGTTGCGCGAGGCATTGGCGCGGCGCGGGGTGAAGGTCGCCACCAGCGAACCGGCTAAGCGCGGCCGCCCGAAGAAGGAGACGAACGATGAATGATCGCATTTCCGATGGTGACTGGTTCCTTCCCAAACGCTTTGGCTACGGCGCCGGCTGGCCGATCGCGTGGCAGGGCTGGGCCGTGCTCGGCGGGTACATCTCGCTGATCTTCATCCTTGCCTGGCTGGTGGCGGCGGGTTCGCTCGCGCTCAAGGTGTTCGGCCTCGTCCTGTTCGCAGGCGTCACACTTTCGTTCGGCGATCTGACTCGTCGCCATACCCGCGGCGGTTGGCGTTGGCGCTGGGGCAAAGACAGCCGCAACGATTGACCGCACGGATGTCTCGCTGCGGGACGGCAGCGATGGAGGCAAAGCCTTCTTAAGCTGCCGATGCTAATTCTCTGGTCATGACCAAGCTTGCCGCCCTGCCGATCGCCGCGCTTTCCGTTGCGCTCTTTGCCACTTCATCCAGCGCCCAAGGTGGCGCGGCCTATACCGTGGTCGAAAGCGGGCGCCAGTTCGCCCGCCTGCAAGATGCAGTCAGCGCGATCGGCGGGAGCAGCGGTACGATCCGCGTTGCGAGCGGTGTCCACCAGGACTGCGCGGTTCAGACTGCGGGAAGAATCGCCTACGTGGCCGCCGCACCAGGAGAAGCGGTGTTCGACGGAGTGACCTGCGAGGGCAAGGCGGCGCTGGTCCTGCGCGGCACCTCGGCCAGCGTCGAGGGCCTCGTCTTCAGCCACATGCGTGTGCCCGATTTCAACGGCGCCGGGATCCGGCTCGAGCACGGCGACCTGGCGGTCAGCCAATCGTGGTTCCGCGATAGCCAGCAGGGCATCCTGACCGGCCCCGATCCCGATGGCAGCATCGCGGTCGACAAGTCGACCTTCTCGCGGCTCGGCACCTGCGAAGGCGCGGGCGGCTGCGCGCATTCGATCTACGTCGGTGACTACGGTGCCGCCAAGGTTACCCGCAGCCGGTTCGAGGCCGGGCGCGGCGGGCATTACCTCAAGAGCCGCGCGGCGCGTATCGATGTCGAGGATTGCAGCTTCGACGATTCGGCCGGGCGCCAGACCAATTACATGATCGACCTGCCCGGCGGCGCAACCGGGCGGATTGCCGGCAACTGGTTCGTCCAGGGGCCGAGCAAGGAAAACCACTCGGCCTTCATCGCGCTTGCCGCCGAGGGCAGGGCCAACACCTCCGCCGGGCTGGTGATCGAAGGCAATGATGCGCGCTTTGCCCCCAACGTGCCGTGGCCCAGCGTGTTCGTGGCCGACTGGTCGGGCGATCCGATCCAGATCGGGCGCAACAAGCTCGATCCGCGGCTGACGGTCAAGGAACGCCGCTAGGCCAGCAGATGCCCTGAACGGTCGCGCTTGGTATCGAGGTAGCGCGCGTTGTGCGGGTTGGCCGGCAGCTGGTGCGGGACGCGCTGGGCGACGGTAACGCCCGCACCTTCCAGCGCGTCGACCTTGGCGGGGTTGTTGGTCATCAGCCGGATCGGCCCAATGCCAAGCAGTTCAAGCATCCGCGCGGCGACCGCGAAATCACGTGCTTCATTGGGCAGCCCCAATCGGGTGTTGGCGTCGACCGTGTCGAACCCCTGGTCCTGCAGCTGATAGGCGCGCAGCTTGTTGATGAGGCCGATTCCCCGGCCTTCCTGGCGCAGGTAAAGCAGCACGCCCCATCCGCCATTCGCAGCCTCCTCAGCCATGGCCGCGAGCGCGGCATCAAGCTGCGGGCCGCAATCGCACTTGAGGCTCGAGAAGACGTCGCCGGTCAGGCATTCCGAATGGAGGCGAACCAGCGGCAAGCGGTCCGAGCGCTGCGCACCAATCACCAGTGCGGCATGTTCGCGCAGGTCGTCGATCGAACGGAAGGCAACGATCTCAGCCGTTTCCGCAGCACTCACGGGGAGACGCGCCCGCGCCGCGACGGCGAGCCGCGAGGTGTCCCGGTAAGTGGCCAGATCGGCTGGCGAGACATCCTGCAGTTCGGTCAGCGGATCGGGATCGACGAGGAAAGCAGGAAGGATCCCGGCGATGCGCGCCAACTCCATTGCGGTCCGCGCCGCCTCCGGGTCGGGAATCGTCTCGGCCAGGAACGGACCTTTGAGCGGCCAGGTGAGGTCGAGCGCGGGATCGGCCAGGGCGCGCGCCGCGGCAAGATCGAACGGTTCGGCCCCGCGCAGCAGAACGGGGGCTTCAGGCGCGGCGGCATCGCGCTGGTTGGTGAGCTTGAGCGTTGCCGCGCGGGCGCAGGAGATCAGCATGCGCGGTGCGGACACACCAGCGCCGAACCCGGTTTCGGCCGGAAGCAGCTTGAAGCCGCCGACCGATATACCCCAGCCATGGCGCAGCGCATCGATCGCCAGCGCAGCGCGCCGGGCGCTGCCGCTCATAGCGCAAACTCGGTGATCAGCGGCACGTGGTCCGAGCATTGCTCCCACTGCCGCGTCTCTTCGACCACGCGGTGCGATGACGACTGCGCGGCAAGTTCCGGCGATGCCCACATGTGATCGAGCCGCCGCCCGCGGTCCTTGCCCTGCCAGTACGTCCGGTAGGACCACCACGAATAGTTCCGCTCGGGCGCGGGGATGTGTTTGCGGCCAAGGTCGATCCAGCCATGCGCGTCGGTCAGGCGCTGGAGCGTTTCGACTTCCTGCGGGGTGTGGCTGACCACCTTCAGCAGCGCCTTGTGATCGTAAACGTCGCAATCGAGCGGAGCCACGTTGAAGTCTCCCACCAGCAAAGTCGGCCGGTCGAGCGCATCGGCCCAGCGGGTCATCCGCTCGAGGAAATCGAGCTTCTGGCCGAACTTGGGGTTGGTCGCGCGATCGGGCACATCGCCGCCCGCCGGGATGTAGACGTTCTCAAGCACCAGCCCTTGGCCGGGCCCGAGCAACTCGACCCCCACATGCCGCGCCTCGCCATTGGCCTGCCAGTCGTGCCGCGAAAATTCGCGCAGCGGGATCCGGCTGACCGTCGCCACGCCGTGATAGCCCTTCTGCCCGTGGACCGCGCGGTGGGTGTAACCCAAGTCCTCGAACGCCTGGTGCGGGAACAGCTCCTCGACCGTCTTGATCTCTTGCAGGCACAGCACATCGGGAGCCTGCTCGGTGAGGAAGCGCGCGACTTGCTCCATCCGCAGCCGCACCGAATTGATGTTCCAGGTGGCAATCGAGACCATGGAGGGGCTTTAGGTGCGCATTGCACGTCCAGCAAGGTCAGGCCTTGATCGCCTGGAAAATGTCTCAGCCCGGAGCGAGGAGGTAGGTAAGCGAGAACCGGCGCGCAGCGGCCATCAAGGCCGTGAGCACCGGAAGCACAGCGAGCCTGCCTCCGCAGCCCGGGATGGGGCATTTGCCAGATCATCAAGAAAAAACCCTCGGTCCGGGGGCATTGGACCGAGGGTTCCTTTGTGCGTTCGTCACGCTCGACAGAGCAGCCGGTTAGGAGGCATGGGCAACAGGGGGGAAACCCGCCTCAGGCCGCGCTGTCGATGACCGTTTTAGGCGGATTTGCCTTGCGGAGCCATGAACAATCGCGTCAGGCTTGTCGCAAATTGTCGCATCTCCCGCACGATCCACGACCAGTTGCCCCGCGCCGTCGATGAACGCCTTACTTCTTCGTATTCACCCGCGGGTCGTTGTAGCGGAAGGTGCTGTCAGGCACCGAGACGCCGTATTGCTGATTCGACAACGTCACGATGGTCCGGGTGTTCTGCGAATCGAGCGTCGCCCAGCTCGCCAGCTCCATCCCGCCGGGCGCCCCGGCCTTGCGGGAGAAGACCAGAGTGATGACGCCGTATTCGGGATGCTTCTTGTCGCGCACTTCGACGCTCACAACCTGCCCGCTGCTGGTGGGCATCAGCTTGCCGTACTGCATCACATCGCGGTTGGGATCGAGCAGCGCGCCCAGCGGGCTGTTCTTGATCGGCCAGCGCTGCACCTGCTTCACCCCGTAATCGATGAAGGTCAGCGCAGAGCCGTCCGAGACGATGAGTATCGGCACGCCCTTTTCGTATTGGAAGCGGATGCGGCCCGGGCGCTTCAGCGTGAGCACGCCCTTGATCCGGTTGCCGCGCGGATCGGCCTGGACGAAATCGGCGCGCATCGTGGAGATCGCGCGCAGCGCCGTGACGGCGCTGGAGAGATCCGATTGCTGCGACTGCGCGGTCGCAGCGGTGGGCGTCACCAGTGCGGCGGGAACCGCAAGCGTGACGGCGGCAGTGGCGGCGACAAGGCCGAGCGAACGGGGGGAAAGCTTCATTTTCATGGGGTCCTGCTAGCGGTGCGGGCTTGAACTCGCAATGAACCTAAGCGCAGTTGGGCGGTGATTGGTTCCCCAATGTGAAACGGCCCGCGTCCCCTGCGGGAGCGGGCCGTCAAAAAGCCGGCGGCGGGAAGAACCCACCAGCCCAAGGCTTACTTGATCTTGGCTTCCTTGAACTCGACGTGCTTGCGCACGACCGGATCGTACTTGCGGAAGGTCATCTTCTCGGTCGTGTTGCGCGGGTTCTTCTTGGTCACATAGAAGAAACCGGTTTCGGCGGTGGAGACCAGCCGGATCTTGACGGTTGCGGGCTTCGCCATGGCGTATCCTGTAGCTTTCCGATTCGGGCCGAGACCCGCAAAAATAGGTGAGGCGGCATGCGCTGCCGCCCCTCAAGGACC
>JANOAD010000119.1:0-4642 GCA_031410955.1 Novosphingobium sp.
CTGACCGGCGAGCGGATGGTGATCTGCATCGACGAATTCTGGAAGGCACTTGGCGACGAGGCGTTCCGCCGCTTCGCCCAAGACGGCCTCAAAACTTACCGCAAGCGTAACGCGGTGCTGGTCTTCGCCACGCAATCGCCTGCCGACGCGCTCAAGAGCGACATCAGCCATTCGATCCTCGAACAAGTCGCCACCAAGATCATGCTGCCCAATCCGTTCGGCGCGCGGCGCGATTACGTTGAAGGCTTCGCGCTGTCCGAAGCCGAATTCAAGCTGGTGCGCGAAGAGCTAGCGCCGGAGAGCCACAAATTCCTGGTCAAGCAAGGCCATGACAGCGTGGTGGTCGAACTCGACCTTGCCGGGCTCGATGACGAACTCGCGGTGTTGTCGGGGCGCGCGGAAACCACTGCCGTTGCCGACGAAGTGATTGCCGAGGTGGGCAGCGATCCCGCCATCTGGCTCCCCCTCTTTCATAGCCGGAGGCGTCCCAGCTGAACCGAACAAAGGCGCTGAATTGAAAGGAAGGAAAGTCGATGACAAAATTGACCAAAGCAATTTGCGCAACATTGCTGTTCGCAGCCCCATTGCCTGCATTCGCACAGGGGTTGCCTGTTCATGACAGCGCCAACCTGATCCAGCAAATCAACGCGGTCCGGCAGGCGATCCAGGTGGTGGCCCAGGGCAAACAGCAGATCGAGGAGGCGCAGAAGCTCTATCAGGATTTGAACAAGCTCACCGACATTCCCGGACTGGCGCAGCGGCTCAAATCCGATGCCCTGCGCGAGCTCGATACATCGGGTGGGTCGCTGCAAGGCTTCGGCACCGGCGATCTCGATGTCGTCGGCGCGGGCCGCGCCAAGGCGGATGCGGTTTATCGCGGGCTGCTCGACAAGCTGGGCCTGTCAGGATCGGAACAATCACGCACCGCCTTTGACCTCAACGCGCGCAACATCGGCATTCAGGCCGGACTTGCCGATGACATCGGCACCGCCGTCACCTCGCGCGCGCAGGGACTCGATGAATTGCGGAACCGCCTGACGACGGCAGGCACCGCCAAAGAAGTTGCCGATCTGACCGCGCGGCTTGGGCTCGAATCCGCCGCTATGCAGAATGACCAGCTTCGCTTGCAGGCGATTTCCTTGCAGCAACAGGCGCAGGAACGCGAACGCGCGGCAGCAGGCAAGGCGGCGCTCGCGCAGCAGCTCGACGCAGCAAGCCACTATTACCGCGGACAGTGAAGGTGCGCGCCGCATCCCTCAGCATCGCCTTGCTGCTGGCGGGGTGCGGTTCGCCAGATAGTGCGGGCGCACTTCAAGCCGACATGCCGGCGAGGACGTGGAAATACTACGAAGCACATCCGGCTGAAATCGAGGCGATGCAGAAAATCTGCCGCGAATGGTCGGCGTCCAATGCTCCGGCCGTCACCGAACCCGCCGTGGTCGGGGCGAACTGCCGCGCAGCGGCGTTCGCCAAGTCACAACTGCAACTGACGAAATGACAGCAGCACACGAGGATTGAACGCCCGATATGGATTTCACCAATCATGTTTTCACCACGATGTTCGAGGCGCTCAACAACGTCTTGGCGGCGATCGTCGGTAAATATGCGGCGGTGATCGGCATCGTCGCCCCGGCGCTGCGCATCGGGATCGTGATCTATATCTCGCTGCTCGGCTACGCGATCATGCGCGGCGCGGTGCAATATCCTTTCCGCGAATATGCCTATCGCGGTTGCCAGCTCGCATTCCTCTATTTCGCCGTCACCTCGCTCTACGGCACCCAGATCGGCATGTTCGCGCTCGGCGGCCTCCCCGGCCAGTTCGCAAGCGCGCTGGGCGGTGCCGACGTTGGCGGTCTGGGCGGATTCTATGACAAGCTCGCAGGCACTGGCTTCGAGACCGCCAATACGATGCGGAAGATTGCCGCGAACTATCAGGATACCCAGGGAACGCTCCCTGATATTGGCTATGCAGTATTCTCGGGCTTCCTCGTGGTGATGGTGATTGTCGCCACCCTGCTATGCGCCGCCATCGGCTTTGTAATCAGCGCGTTCGGCCTGTTTGCTCTCGCCCTGCTCTCGGTGGTCGGGCCGCTGTTCGTCGCGGCGCTGCTGTTCGAGTCCACGCGCGGCTATTTCTTCGCCTGGCTCGGAGCCTGCATCAACTATCTGATGCTGATCGTCTTCGCGCTCGTGCTGACATTGTTCCTCACGCAGACCGGCGAAACCATCATCGCCACCATCTCCGAGAATGACGAAATTGGCATGGCCGCGATCAAAGTGCTGGCCTTTTACGCGCTCGGATTCTTCTTTTTCCTGCAAATCCCGATGCTCGCTGCTTCGCTAGGTGGCGGCGGCCCCGCTCTCGCCAATCAATTTGCTTCGGCAATTGCCGCTGCGGGCGGGTTTGTTGTCGGGCGCGGCGCGACCGGCGCGCAGGCGACCAGCCGCGCCATCGAACGCGGCTTTGCGCGCGGGATCGCGCGGATGCGGACGTCAGGCTCAGTCAGCCGTGGAACACCATAAAGGGATAGGGTCATGGGTAAGCGTATAATAAGTATCTTGGTGGCACTGGCGCTGATCGCACCGGTCGGCACTGCCACCGCAGCCTCAAAATCGCCAAACCTGGCCAAATGCAACGGCAAGCAGCGCCGCCCGGCCAATCCCTATGGTTCGATCCTGCCAACCGTCGATCCCGTCAGCGGAACGTCCGCGCCAGCAGGTCAAACGCCGGAACGCAGGGGTGTCGAGGTGTTTCCCGAGAAAAACCCGGCTGCGCCAAGGCCTGCAAGACCGGATGGCAGGCCTGACCCGCAGGTGCCGCCGATCAGTAGCTTGCCTCCGTCAACTTCCCACCAGAGCTGCTGAACGTCATGGCAGGCGGCATCACCGACAGAGACGATCTCAAAGCCTATTTTGCCGAGGCCGCAAGCTGGGATCACGACCGGCTGATTGCAGCGGGCCGCTCGAAGCGGCTGGCGTGGATGGTCGCGGGAGTAGCTAGCGGTCTGGCGATCACCGGCGTTGCAGCGATAGCGATGCTGGCGCCGCTCAAGACGGTCGCGCCCTATGTCATCACCGTCGATAAGGCGACTGGCGCGAGCGAAATTACCTCGCCGATGTCGGGCGACCGGCAAATCACCTATAATGAGGCCGTCGCCAAATATTTCCTCGCGGATTATGTCCGCAACCGCGAAGGCTGGATTCCGCAGGCGCGCAGGGAGTTCTTTGAAGGCGTGCTGGCGATGTCGTCGCGCGACGAACAAGCCCGCTGGACAGCCTTCTACGGCAAAGACAATCCCAAATCGCCGCAAAGCATTTTCACCGATCTCGACACGGTATTCATCGCGATCAAATCGGTGACTCTCGTTTCCAAGAACGTCGCGCAGGTCCGCTTCACCAAATCGCTCCAGCATGGCTCGGTTGTGACCGACACCCCGGCCATCGCGACCGTGACTTACGACACGACCGATACACCCACCACCGAACAGCAGCGGTTCAAAAACCCCTTGGGACTGGAGGTGCAGACCTACCGCGCCGATCTGGAGGTGACGCAATGAAACGAATGAGCAGCCTGACAGCACTAGCGTTCCTGTTGACCAGCGCACCGGCGCTACCGGCCGAAACCCCGCACCCGACGGCGCAAGACAATCGCATCCGCGAAGTGATCTACAGCGACACCCAGGTTTTCCGCATAGTCGGCGTTTTCCGCTCTGCAACGCAGATAGTGTTTTCGTCCGGAGAGCGCGTCGAGCATGTCGCGCTTGGCGACACCGTATCGTGGGAGGTCGCCCCGGCCGAAAACTCGCTTTTCATCAAACCGCGTGAACTCGCGGGATCGACCAATCTGATCGTCATCACCCGTTCCAACACGGGCAATCGCACCTACACATTCGAGCTATCGGCACGGCGCGGGGCCATCGGCGCGCGTTCCGCAGACACATTCTTCAAGGTGGTGTTTCGCTATCCGCGCGAAGAAGCCGCCGCTGCACAAGCGGCGGCGACGCAGGCCGCCTACACCCAAGCGGTTGCGTTGCAATCTGGCGCGATCCGCTCGGCGCTCGATCTCGGCGTCCTCGAAGGCAAACGAAATTTGAACTACACAGTGCAGGGTTCGTCGGCGATCCAGCCTTCAGAAATCACCGATAACGGTCAATTCACCGCACTGCGTTTCCCCAATCAGCGCGAGCTGCCAGCATTCTTCGCGGTAAATCCGGACGGCAGCGAAAGCATCGTTCCCTTCGATGTCCGCGACGAATTTGTCGTGATCCACGGCGTGTTCCCTCAGTTGCGCCTGCGGCGCGGCAGAGAGGTTTTGTGTGTCTTCAATGAGGCCCCGGATTTCTATGGTCGTGATCCCAAGACCGGCACTGCGTCGAGCGTTGTCGAACGCACCCAGGAGAGGAAGTGATGGCTGAGTTACCGCAATCAGAGCGTATCATCGTCGATCAAACCCCCGATCCCAGCGACATCGACCGCGCCCCGGCCACCGAGCGTGCCAGCAAAATGCCGTCGATACCCGGCACGGCGATGGACCCGAAGAAGATGATCGGTTTTGCAGCCGCTGCGGGAGCGATTATGTTTACGGTGCTGGCGTTAGGAACGGGGCTGACCGGGAACTCCACCCTTCCCCCGGTCAAACCCA
>JANOAD010000120.1:0-17456 GCA_031410955.1 Novosphingobium sp.
GCAGGGAGCTCAGGCTTACTGCCTCGATTGCACGATCGCAGCGCCCGCACCGCAGATCGCAACGCGCGGTAATTGGCTGGCTAATCTGGCAACCGTGCTCGGCTTGCGTTGAGTTTGGCCATCCCTGCTTGCCCTTTGGGCGAGGGACCACTAAGGGCCACGCCTTGATTTAACACTTCGTCGGGCCGCGGGCGTGGCGGAATTGGTAGACGCGCTGGTTTTAGGTACCAGTATCGCAAGATGTGGGGGTTCGAGTCCCTTCGCCCGCACCAGTTCCAGCAGCCCCCGACCAGCGCAGCAAAATCGTATCAGAAGGCTTCATTTGTCATGCAGATTGTCGAGACCACCAACAAGGGTTTGAAGCGCAGCTACAGCGTCAAGATCGCGGCGAAGGACATCGCCGCGCGGATCGACGGCGAGGTCGCCAAGATCGCCCCTGACGTGCGCATGCCTGGCTTCCGCCCAGGCAAGGTTCCGGCCAACCTGGTCAAGAAGATGCACGGTCCCCAACTGCACCAGGAAGCGCTCAACACCACGGTGCGCGAAGCGGTCGACAAGGTGATCGGCGACAACCAGCTGCGCCCCGCCATGCAGCCGCAGATCGCGCTGGGCGAAGGCTATGCCGAGGGCAAGGACGCCGAGCTGACGGTCGATCTCGAAGTGCTGCCCACCATCCCCAGCCCGCAGATCGACGGGCTCAAGCTCGACAAGCTGGTGGTCCCGGTGAGCGATGCCGAAGTGCAGGAGCAACTCGAAAAGCTTGCCTCGAACGCCAAGTCGTTCGTCGATGCCAAGAAGGGCAAGAAGGCCGAGACCGGCGACCAGCTGATCATCGACTTCCTCGGCAAAGTGGGCGGCGTGCCGTTCGATGGCGGCAAGGCCGAAGACGCCGCGCTCGAAATTGGTTCGGGGCGCTTCATCCCGGGGTTCGAGGAGCAGCTGGTCGGCGCCAAGGCAGGCGATGAAACGACCATCACCGTGACCTTCCCGGCCGATTATCAGGCCGCCGATCTCGCCGGCAAGGACGCCACCTTCGACATCACCGTGAAATCGGTGAAGGTCCCCGGCGAAAGCAAGATCGACGACGATTTCGCCAAGGGCCTTGGTCTAACCAGCCTCGAGCAGCTGACCGGTCTGCTGCGCGGCCAGCTCGAGCAGGAAACCGCCGGGCAGACCCGTACCCAGATGAAGCGCGCGTTGCTCGACGTGCTCGCTGCCGGCCATGATTTCGACGTGCCGCCGACCATGGTCGAGGCCGAGTTCGAACAGATCTGGGCGCAGCTCAACCAGGAAGCGCAGAACGAAGAAGATCCCGCTGCCGCTCTGGCCGAGATCGAAGCCGAAAAGGACGATTACCGCGCGATCGCCGTGCGCCGCGTGCGCCTCGGCCTGTTGCTGTCGGAAATCGGCCAGGCCAATGGCGTCGAAGTGAGCGCGCAGGAAATGAACATGCTGATGCAGCAGGCGGCGCAGCAGTACCGCGCCGAAGACCGCCAGCGGTTCATGGAATATATCCAGCAGGACCCGCTCGCCGCCGCGCAGCTGCGCGCGCCGCTGTACGAGGACAAGGTCGTCGACTTCCTGTTCGATCGTGCCGAAGTCACCGAAAAGACCGTGACCAAGGACGAGCTGCAGGCGGCGATCGAAGCCGAAGACGCCGCGCCCGCTCCGGCCAAGCCGGCCAAGAAGGCCGCGCCGAAGAAGGCAGCTGCGAAGGCTGAGGACAAGAGCGCAGCCAAGCCTGCCAAGGCTGCAGCTCCGCAGAAGGAAGCCGCGCCCAAGGCCGAGGCCAAAGCCGAAGCCGAAGCCAAGCCTGACAAGGCCGCTGCTCCGAAGAAAGAAGCGGCACCCAAAGCGGAAAAGGCTCCGGCTGAAAAGAAGGCACCGGCCAAGAAGCCCGCTGCCAAGAAGTAACTCGGCCCTCAGCAGTGCCGCTTGCAAAACGGCCCGGTGCAGCGATGCACCGGGCCGTGTTGCTTGGGCGGGGCCAGACAACCAAGCACCGCTCTTGCTGAGCGGGTCTCGGCAAATCGCGGAGAGTTGTTAGATTGCCTATTCCCCCCAGCGTTTGAACTTCGGCTTCTCAAGCTTGGCCGTCCGCGCGCGCTCATAGGCGGCGCCAAGGTCGAGCATGTGCTTGTCGTCCCACTGCGCGCCGATGAAGCTGAGGCCGACCGGCATCCCCTCAACCTGCCCCATCGGCACGGTGAGGTGCGGATAGCCCGCGATCGCGGCGAGGCTGCCCGCACCGACCGAGAGGAAATGGTCGCCGGTGACGAGGTCGATCATCCCCGCCGGGCCCTCGGTCGGGGCGATCAGCACGGCGACATTGCTCTTGGCCAGCAGCGCATCGATGCCCTCGGGTCCGGCGAGCCGATAAGAATTGGCCCGCGCCTTGTCATGCGCGGCGCGGTCGGTGTTCTTCTCGG
Organism: Novosphingobium sp.; assembly: GCA_031410955.1. Lineage (GTDB taxonomy): Bacteria > Pseudomonadota > Alphaproteobacteria > Sphingomonadales > Sphingomonadaceae > Novosphingobium. The sequence continues at coordinate 2,430 of JANOAD010000120.1, forward strand.
CACGCTCGAAAGTTTCCTGGCCGAACCAGCGCAGCTCGGTGCTCGCATTGGCCTTGTTGAAGGCGACCACGTCGGCAAGTGTCTTTGACGAAACCCCGCCGCCGGGCAGTCCGGCGAGATACTTCGCCATATCCTCGCGCAGTTCGAAGTAGAGCAGGGTGCCCTCATCGGTGCCCATCGCATCGGGCATATCGTAGTCGATCGGGACCAGCACCGCCCCGGCGCGGACCAGATCGGCCTGCGCCTGATCGAACACCCGCCTGGTCCCGGGATGCCGCCCGGCCTGTTTGGTCAAAACCCCGATCCGCACCCCCTTGAGGCTGCTGGTCGCAAGCCCGGTGGTGTAATCCACCTTGTGCTTGTCCGCCTCTGCAGTGGCGGGATCGAGCGGGTCGCTGCCCGCGATCACGCCCAAGACGAGCGCGGCATCGGCGACGCTGGTGGTCATCGGTCCGGGCGTATCCTGGCTGTGGCTGATCGGCACGACATAGGTGCGGCTGACGAGGCCGACTGTGGGCTTGAACCCGACCAGCCCGTTCATGCTGGCGGGGCAAGTGATCGATCCGTCGGTCTCGGTACCGATCGCCGCCCAGGCCATGCCCGCCGCAATCGCCGCGCCGCTGCCCGAACTCGAGCCGCAGGGGCTGCGGTCGGTGGCATAGGGGTTGCGGGTCTGCCCGCCCACCGCCGACCAGCCCGACGAGCTCATCGGCGAGCGGATGTTGGCCCATTCGGACAGGTTGGTCTTGCCCAGGATCACGCCCCCGTCGGCGCGCAGCCGCGCCACCAGCGGCGCGTCGCGGCCGGTCTTGTTGTCCTTCAGCGCCAGGCTGCCCGCAGTGGTGGCCCATTCACGGGTTTCGATATTGTCCTTGATCAGCAGCGTGCGGCCCTTGAGCCTGCCGGTATCGGCGAGCCTGGCTGCCTCTGCCGGCGCCTGCGGATTGACCACGATCACCGCGTTGAGCTTCGGCCCGCCCGGAGCATCGTCGAGCCGGGCGATGGTCGCCAATTGTTTCGCTGCCGCAGCAGCAGCGCTGGCGGCGTTGCCGACCGAACCGGGAATGACGGATTTGGCAGATACGGGGTGCGCTACTAGCAGCGCGGGCAGCGCAGCCAGAGTGGTCAGCAGCAAATGTCGCATGTCGGTCGGCTCCCCGCTTGGTCAGCGGCCATGCTGGCCAATCGTCGCCGTCCTGGCAATGGCAAAGCCGCGACTTTTGCTTTTGGTTCAAAGTCCAAAAACCGCGACGAACGTGCCTGTAATAAACTCTATCATTACTTGAGGTGATGAATTAAAGTCTGGAAAGAGGTCGCAGTCTTGCTGGAAGGGTTCAAAATGCGTCCCGAACAATTAGCCAAATTTGATGAACTGGTGCCGCAACTGTGCGGAGCGGCCGAACATTTCCGGCAGCTCAGTTCGGCGAGCGATTTCGTTGGCGTCATCAGCGCGGCGGACGTGCAAATTCTGGTCCAGGAGAGCGGCTGGACGCCAACCCAGCTGGCGGTGTGTCTGGTCAATTTTGCCCAGCTCTATGCGGTCGTGCCGGTTTCGGATTATCACGTGGGTGCCGTGGCGATCGGTGCTTCCGGCGCGTTTTATTATGGTGCGAATTATGAATTTGATGGCGCGGCGCTGAGCTTCACCTTGCACGCCGAACAATCGGCCGTGTCGAATGCATGGATGGGCGGCGAACTCTGGATCACGACATTGGCCATCTCGGCCCCGCCGTGCGGCTATTGCCGCCAATTCCTTTATGAACTCAACAAGGCAGATCAGTTGTTGATCGCCTTGCCGCAGCAGACGCCGCAGCTCTTGACCAGCTATCTGCCCGATCCGTTCGGTCCGGGTGACCTGAAGATGCCTGCGCGGCTGCTCCAGCCGCAGGAAAACGGCTTGTCGCATGGCGTTCCGCCGCTGCCTTACGGGCAGACCTTGTTCAATCATGCAGACGTGAGCTACGCGCAGTACACCAAGAGCTACGCCGCCGTTGCGGTGGCGACGAGCGACTGGGTCTCGTTCGGCAGGCTGGCGGAAAATGCTGCCTACAACCCCAGCCTGTCTCCGCTCGAAATGGCGCTTTCGCAGCTTGCCTTGGCCAACCGGCAGGTCACCGACATCGTTTCGGTCGCGCTGGTCCAGGCTGACGGGCCGGGCAGCCAGGTCAGTGCCACTGAAGCGGCGCTGGCCTGTGTCGCTCCGCATATTCAACTGCAAGTCTACCCCGCCTCCTGAGCCTCTCCGGCCACCCTGCCTCCGGCTAAGCCCGGAGGCGGGGTAGTTCGGCCGGGGAGCCGATTTTCCTACTTGCGGCAAGTGTGCGATGTTCGCGCCGAAATGGCTCGCAACGATCCCGAAAAACACCGCACGGATAATCTTTGCCGCTCGGCTGGCGGTAAAATTTTTGCCGCGTAAAGCAGAAATCCCGTTTTTTGCTTCAGGACAGTGTGCATAGTGTCCACTCATCCAACATTTGCCCGGTCAGGTTAACGCCCTTTAACATCGCGGCGGCAGGGCCGACATAGGCGCATCAATCACACGAGGACCTCCATGCGCGACGTTTACGGCACTGCGACCAGCCACGACACCTTCCACCGCGATTCCGTAACCGGTGCGCTGATCCCGGTGGTGGTCGAACAATCGAGCCGCGGTGAGCGCAGCTTCGACATCTATTCACGGCTGCTGCGCGAGCGGATCATCTTTGTGACCGGCGAGGTCGAGGATCACATGGCGAGCGTGATCGTCGCCCAGCTGCTGTTCCTCGAAAGCGAGAATCCGTCGAAGGACATCTCGATGTACATCAATTCGCCCGGCGGGGTGGTGACGGCTGGCATGGCGATCCACGACACCATGCAGTACATCAAACCCAAGGTTTCGACCGTGTGCATCGGCCAGGCCTGCTCGATGGGCAGCTTCCTGCTCGCCGCGGGTGAACCGGGGATGCGGGTCGCCTTGCCGCAGGCGCGGATCATGATCCACCAGCCTTCGGGCGGGGCGCGCGGCATGGCCAGCGACATCGAGATCCAGGCGCGCGAAATTCTGCGCCTCAAGGAAACGATGCACGAGCTTTATTCCAAATACACCGGCAAGTCGGTCAAGCAGGTGGCCGAGGCGATGGACCGCGATACCTGGATGAGCGCCAATGAAGCCAAGGACTTCGGGCTGGTCGACAAGGTCTTCGAAAGCCGCCCTGAGGGTGAGACTGACGGAAGCGGCAGCGGCGGGGCACCGACCTGAGCGCCAACCAATAAGTAACCTTGCCGCTTCAGGCGCGGGCAATCTGGCCCATGCTATGGCAGGATTGATAAATGCGATTGCCGGACTAGAGTCGGGCGAATCCCCTGCGCCAGCGGGGCAACGGACGGAAGCATGACCAAACTGAGCGGATCTGACACCAAAAGCACCCTGTACTGCAGCTTCTGCGGGAAGTCGCAGCACGAGGTACGCAAGCTGATCGCCGGCCCGACCGTGTTCATCTGCGATGAATGCGTCGAGCTGTGCAACGACATCATCCGCGAGGAAACCAAGGCCGGGATCGCCGGCAAAAAGGGCAGCGATGTCCCGACCCCGCGAGACATCTTCGAAACGCTCAACGATTACGTGATCGGGCAGGACCGCGCCAAGCGCGTGCTCTCGGTCGCGGTGCACAACCACTACAAGCGCCTCAAACACAGCGGCAAGGGCGGCGAGGTCGAGCTGCAGAAGTCGAACATCCTGCTGGTCGGGCCGACCGGCTGCGGCAAGACGCTGCTCGCGCAGACGCTCGCCAAGACCTTCGACGTGCCCTTCACCATGGCCGATGCAACCACGCTCACCGAAGCGGGTTATGTCGGCGAGGATGTCGAAAATATCATCCTCAAGCTGCTCCAGTCGAGCGATTACAACGTCGAGAAGGCCCAGCACGGGATCGTCTATATCGACGAGATCGACAAGATCAGCCGCAAGGCCGAAAACCCCTCGATCACCCGCGACGTTTCGGGCGAAGGCGTGCAGCAGGCGCTGCTCAAGCTGATGGAAGGCACCACCGCCAGCGTGCCGCCCCAAGGAGGCCGCAAGCATCCGCAGCAGGAATTCCTGCAGGTGGATACCACCAACATCCTGTTCATCTGCGGCGGGGCTTTTGCCGGGCTCGACAAGATCATTGCGGACCGGCTGCAAAAGCGTTCGATCGGGTTCGGCGCGCATGTCGCCGATCCGGACAAGCGCCGGGTGGGCGAGCTGCTCCAGAAGGCCGAGCCCGAGGATCTCCTCAAGTTCGGGTTGATCCCCGAATTCGTCGGCCGCCTGCCGGTGATCGCGACGCTCGAAGACCTCGATATCGAGGCCTTGGTCAAGATCCTCAGCCAGCCCAAGAACGCGCTGGTCAAGCAATACGCGCGGCTGTTCGATCTTGAGGACGTGGCGCTCACCTTCACCGAAGATGCGCTCGAAGCGATCGCCAAGCGCGCGATCGAACGCAAGACCGGCGCTCGGGGCTTGCGCTCGATTGTCGAAGGGCTGCTGCTCGACACGATGTTCGATATCCCGACCGAGCAGGGCATCGCCGAAGTGGTGGTCGACAAGGACGTAGTCGAAGGCCGCAAGGAACCGGTCCGGGTCCTCAAGGGCAAGGAAGAAGCGGCTTAAGCAGCTGACACTGAACACGAAAAGGGCGGCGTGGGGTTCCCCTCACGCCGCCCTTTTCAACTCAGCTCCGGTAGCGGCCTACTTGCCCTGGTGGAACACCACCTCGCCGTCCCTGGATACCGAAACGTCGCGCTGGTCGCTCGTCTTGAGCAGCCAGACGCCGCCGCTCTGGACCCATTCGTCAGCGGTCTGCACGGTGATGTCCATCTTCGCTGGATTGCCATCGGGCCCGGTACGTTCGGCGTGAATTTCGACCTGCTGCTCGACCTTGGCGGTGGTCCCGGAGATCGCCGCTGAAACGATGGTGATCTTGGGGACCATGCCCTCTGCGCCGCCCGGGCGTTTGTCCATCATTTCGCGCATTTCTGCGCCAGTGTGCTCGTTGCCCTGGATGTCGATCATGGTGAAATCGGGGGCGGTCATGGTCTGGAGTTTGGCCACATCCTTCGCCTGCTGCGCCGCGCTCAGCTCGGCATAGCGCGCCTCGAACACCGCCTTGGCGTCCTGCGCATAGGCCGCGCCGGTTATGCTGACTGCGATTGCGGCGCCGGCCAGCCACGGGCGCATGCTTGAAAAGGCCATGAAAATGTCTCCCTCAGGCACCGCCGCGGTGCCGGTCTGCGTTTCCGCGCTATAGCCGCCCCGGCTAACCGCGGCTGAACGGATCGATCAATGCGCGTGCTGGGTCTGCAGGCTGCAATGGTCGCTTCCGGTTTCGATCTGGATGGTGGCGTGATGGATCCTGAAGCGCTGCTCCAGTTCCTTGCCGATGTCGCGCAGGAAAGCATCGCCGGTCACGCCCTCAGGCACGACAAGATGCGCAGTCAGCGCGCATTCGGTGGTGCTCATCCCCCAGATGTGCAGGTCATGCACCGCGGTTACGCCATCTTGCTCGGCCAGAAAGGCCTTGACCGCGGCCTCGTCGATATGGCGCGGCACCGCCAGCAGGCCCATCTTCACCGCATCCTTGAGAATGTCCCAGCTGGCCCAGGCAAGGCCGATGGTGATCGCGATCGAGGCGAGCGGGTCGATCCAGTTCTGGTTGGTCAGCACGACCATCAGCCCGACGAAGACCACACTGGCCGAAACTACCGCATCGGCCATCAGGTGCTGGAACGCGGCGCGCAGGTTGAGATCGTCCTTGCTCCCCTTGGCAAACAGCAGCGCCGATGCGGCGTTGACCACAATCCCGGCGCCGGCCACCGCCATGACCTGCATCCCGTTGACCTCGTTCGGCTGCCACAGTCGCTGCACGGTCTCGAGCATCACCGCGCCCAGCGCGATCCACAGCAAGGCGGCATTGGCGATCGCCGCCAGGATCGAGCTCGATTTGAGGCCATAGGTGTAGCCCGGACCCGGCGGCCGCGCGGCCAGCACGCTTGCTCCCCAGGCCAGCAGGAGCGACAGGACATCGCCGAGATTGTGTCCGGCATCGGCGAGCAGCGCGGTCGATCCCGAAACAAAGCTCGCCGCGGTTTCGGCAAGCACGAACAGGACGTTGAGCGTGACCGCGATGGCAAAAGCCTTGCCGTGGCTGCTTGGCACGTGGTGGTGATGATGTTGATGTCCGTGGCCATGACCATGACCATGACTGTGGCCATGATCGTGGGCCGCATGGTGCGAATGATCGTGCTGCGCGCCCATCGAAATCACCTTCCCGCCATGCGTTGCACAAATGCCGCAGTGCAGCAACAATCGTGAGCAAATCTTTTGCGAATTAACCCCATCCGTCAGGCAGGAATGGCCGAATCCTTTCCGTTCATTGCGTAGTTCCGCCTATTTTCGTAACGACGTTGCACACCCGTCACACTTGCTCGGCCTGCCCGCCAAACAAGTCACAACCATGTCACAACAGCTGTTTAGCACGACGCGTCGCTCGCTTATGAGCGGAGTTGGAGGGCGGGGATCAAGCGATTCGCTGGATCCTCATGCCTACGATTTTGTAGCCAGTTTAGTCTCGAAAACACGGGGAAATCAACGCAATGCGCATCTCTCATGCCCTGAGCGCCGCCGCCAGCACCCTGGCCATTGGCATCGCATCCCTGCCGGGCGCCGCTTTCGCCCAGTCGACCGGCTCGCAGGACGCCGAAAAGGAAATCATCGTCACCGGTGCGCGTGGGCCGCAGCAGGTCGCTGGCGTTTCTTCGCCCGATACGCCCAAGGCCCAGGCCGTTCTCACCAATGAGAACCTGGCCCGCGCCAACCCCGGTCAGACCGTGCTCGACACGATCAACCAGATCCCGGGAGTCAGCTTCCAGAACAACGACGCTTACGGCTCGTCGGGCGGCACGCTCAACATCCGCGGCTTCGATTCGACCCGCATCAGCCTGACCTTCGACGGCGTTCCGCTGAACGATTCGGGCAACTACGCGATCTTCTCGAACCAGCAGGTCGATCCCGAAGTGATCGAGCAGGTCAACGTCAACCTCGGCACCACCGATGTCGACAGCCCGACCGCTTCGGCGGTTGGCGGCACGGTCAACCTGCGCACGCTGACCCCCAGCCACGATTTCGGCGTGATGCTGTCGGGCTCGATCGGTGAGTGGAATTTCTGGCGCATCTTCGAAAAGATCGAAACCGGCGACCTGACCCCCAGCGGCACCCGCGCCTGGTTCTCGGCCAGCAAGACCCGCAACAACGTGCCGTACAATGGCTATGGCAAGATCAACAAGGAACAGTTCAACGGCAAAATCTACCAGCCGCTGGGCGGGACCGACTTCATCTCGATCGGGGCCCACTACAACCAGAACCGCAACAACTTCTTCGGTTCGCTGCCGCTGCGTACAGACCTCACGGTAACCCCGGCGAGTAACCTTGCCGTACGCGTGCCCGGCCCGAACAGCGGCAACCGCTACCCGATCACCAACGACGAGCGGCTCTATACCACGCTCAACTATCCATGCTTCCTCGATGCGGCGCAGGCCGGCGTAGGTGACACTCCGGCACCCGCGCCGACCAACAAGGCGAGCTGCGGAACCGAATTCGATCGGCGCTACAATCCGTCGAACACCGGCAATATCCGCATCGCTTCGAAGTTCTCGCTGGCCGACAACCTCATTCTGGCGATTGATCCGAGCTATCAGTATGTCAAGGCCAATGGCGGCGGCACGGTGACTGGTAATGAGGGCACGCGCGACATCAATCCCGCTGGCGGCACGGCATCGACCGCCACCTGCGCGACTACCCCTTCGAGCGCAACAAACACCTGCACGACCGGCTTTATTGGCGGTAGCTACTTCTTCGGCAAGGATCTGAATGGCGACGGCGACACGATCGATACCGTCACCCTGCTCGCACCGAGCCAGACCACGACCAAGCGCATCGGCGTGATCGCCGGACTCCGCTTGACGCTCGATCCCAACAATTCGATCCGCGTCGCTTACACCTACGATCGTGCACGGCACCGCCAGACCGGCGAAGTCGGCTTCCTGCGTAACGACGGCGAGCCGATCGACGTGTTCCCGGTCAACGACGGGATCAAGACTTCGACCGGCTTTACCATGCAGAAGCGTGATCGCCTGTCCTACGCGATCCTGCATCAGGTCGCGGCGGAATATACCGGCAAGTTTGCCAACGGTGATCTCGTCGTCAGCGCAGGTGTCCGCGCGCCGTTCTTCAAGCGCAACCTGACCAACTACTGCTTCACCACATCGGCAGGCGGATTCGTCGATTGCTTCGGCCAGTTCGATCCGTTGAACACGGCTTACCGGGCTTTCTTCCCTTACTCGTTCAATTCGACGACGAATGTGGTGACCGGCGTTGCGGGCCCGCAGCAGCGCGTGTTCAACTACAAGAAGGTGCTGCCGAACGTCGGCTTCGTCTATCACGTTGCCGGTAACGTCTCGGTCTTTGCCAACTACTCGAAGGGCCTTTCGGTCCCGGGTACGGACAGCCTTTACAACGCCTTCTTCTATCCCGTAGGCACCCCGCAGGCCACGCCGGCTCCGGAAACCACCGACAACTTCGATGGCGGCCTGCGCTATCGTTCGGGCAAGGTTCAGGGCGAGGTCTCGGGCTTCTTCAACCAGTTCCACAATCGCCTGGCGACTGCCTACGATCCCGAGCTGGACCAGAACGTGTTCCGCAACCTGGGCAACGTTAAGAAGTACGGCATCGACGGCTATCTGGCTTTCCAGCCGAACAGCGCGCTTGACCTCTATGTCTCGGGCAGCTGGCTGAACTCGAAGATCCAGGACAACATCGAAGTCGGCAAGAACGCCGATGGTACCACGATCCTCGCCCCGACCGCGGGCAAGCGTGAATCGGGTGCGCCGCTCTATACCGTCGGCCTTGGTGCCCGCGGCCACTTCGGCCCGATCGACCTCGGCATCACCGCCAAGCTGACCGGCGAGCGCTATGTCTATGACACCAACCTGCCGACTTACACCGGGTTCTACGTCCCGGCCGGCGCGAAGGCCTGCTCGACCCCGACGACCTGCGTCACCACGCAGACGCTGAGCAACATTCCGGTCGTGCCGCCGGCGACGACGACGACTGGGCAGGCCCAAAACACCGCGCAGATCTATCCGGCCAAGGCTCCTTCGTACTGGATGGTCAACCTCGACGCGCGGCTCCGGCTTGGCTTCCTGGGCCTGAATGACAACACCTTTCTGCAGCTCAACGTCTACAACCTGTTCGACCAGTTCTACGTCGGCGGGTTCGGCGGCGCGCTGATCCAGTCGAACACCTTCACCCGCACCACCGGCATCGCCAGCTATGGCTCGCCGGGCTTCGTCCAGATCGGTGCTCCGCGCACGGTCAGCGGCACGCTGGTACTGAAGTTCTGATAGACCGGAACGATAGATTGAAATCGGGAAGGGGCGCCTCGGCGCCCCTTTCTATTTCCACCTAGCTCGGTCCCTTATTCGTAAACACAGGCGTCCATGGCGCCGTCGCGTACCACGCCGCTGCGCGCTGCAATCACATTGCCGTGGCGGCGGGTAAAGCCCGAGGGATCGGCGACCTCGCGGCGTTTCGGGGCGGGGAGGGCGGCGGCGATCCGAGCGGCTTCAACCTGGCCCAGATGCGCGGCCGAATGCCGGAAATAGCGCTGCGCCCCGGCTTCGACCCCATAAGTGCCCACGCCGGTCTCGGCGACGTTGAGATAGACCTCCATGATCCGCCGCTTGCCCCACACGTTCTCGATCAGGAACGTGAACCACACTTCGAGGCCCTTGCGCGCGTAGCGGGTCCAGCCGGTGCCCTGCCACAGGAACACGTTCTTGGCGGCCTGCTGGCTGATCGTCGAGCCCCCGCGCAGGAGGCTGCTATTTGCGTTGCGCTGCATCGCCTTTTCAATCGCATCGGTATCGAAGCCGTTGTGGCTGCAGAACTTGGCGTCTTCTCCGGCGATCACGGCATCGACCATGGTCCGATCGATCCGGCTGAGCGGGGTCCAGTCTTTCTCGAAGCCATTGCGGTCCAGCACCATGGTCAGCGTGACCGGGACCGGGACCCATTTATAGAGCAGGGTGAGCCCCACGCTGACCACGACAAACCACAGCACGGCGCGGCTGATCCACCAGCCCACATTATAGAGCATGCCGCGCGGGGCACGAGAACGGGCAGGGCGCAGGAAGCGAAGCATCGCGGCGATGTTTAGCCGCGCGCGCTGGCTCTGCAAGCGGGGCGATGACAGCCTGCCGCCATGCTCTGCCCGCGGATGGCCTTGCCGCTGATCGTCGGCGCGGCCCGGCCCCCGTTTGGCTCAGGTGATGCGAATCAGGCGGCAGGCAGCAATCGGCGTTCGCCGCCGATCCGCAGCATCGCCTTCTGCAGCTTTTCGAACGCACGGACCTCGATCTGGCGGACGCGTTCGCGGCTGACACCGTATTCCTGGCTCAATTCCTCAAGCGTCTGCGGATCGTCGGTCAGGCGGCGCTGGGTCAGGATGTGGCGTTCGCGTTCACCCAGGCTGTGCATCGCTTCGACCAGCAGCGAATGGCGATTGCTCGCCTCCTGCGCTTCCTCGACAATCTGGTCCTGCAGCGGGCCATTGTCCTGCAGCATATCCTGCCACTGACCTTCGCCGTCTTCGTTGAACGAGACGTTGAGACTGGCATCACCGCCCATCATCATCCGGCGGTTCATATTGACCACCTCGGTCTCGGACACGCCGAGATCGGTGGCGATCTTCTTGACCTGATCGGGGTGGAGATCGGAATCCTCGTAAGCGTCGAGGTTCTTCTTCATCCGCCGCAGGTTGAAGAACAGCTTCTTCTGCGCCGCGGTGGTGCCCATCTTGACGAGGCTCCAGCTGCGCAGGATGAATTCCTGCATGCTCGCCTTGATCCACCACATCGCATAGGTGGCGAGGCGGAAACCGCGGTCGGGCTCGAACTTCTTGACGCCCTGCATCAGGCCGATGTTGCCTTCGGAAATCAGCTCGGCCACCGGCAGGCCATAGCCGCGGTAGCCCATCGCGATCTTGGCGACGAGGCGCAGGTGGCTGGTTACCAGTTGCTTGGCGGCTTCGGGATCCTGATGTTCCTGAAAGCGCTTGGCGAGCATATATTCCTGCTCGGCGGTCAGCACCGGGAACTTCCTGATCTCAGCCAGATAACGATTAAGGCTCTGCTCTGGCCCGAGGCTGGGCATCGCGCTGGTGGCACGTGCGGGCAGGGTCTTCTTGACTTCGGACATGGTCTTCATTCGTCCTTTCATCGTCGGCGTACTCTTGAGAGACCCTTTAGAGGCATCCCCCGGCAGCAGCCACATGAGATATATTTATAACACAAATGCTCAGCTATTGTTCCGCAAATCGACCAACAGCGCCTCCATATCGGCGGGTAACGGACTTTCGAAGCGCAGCTGCGCGCCGGTTACCGGGTGCACGAAGCCCAGAATCGCGGCGTGCAGCGCCTGCCGGGCAAAGTTGTGCTCGGCCAGTAACGGCTTGAGCTTGGCCGGAGTGCGGCCATAGGCCGGATCGCCGAGCAAGGGGTGGCCGAGCGAAGTCATTTGCACCCGCACCTGATGCGTCCGCCCGGTTTCCAGACGGCATTCGACCAGCGCGGCGAGCGGGAACCGCTCGAGCGTGGCGTAATGCGTCACCGCATGTTTGCCGCGCCCGTCCTTGACCAAGGCCATCTTCTTGCGATCGCTATTCGAGCGCGCGATCGCTCCGGTTACAGTGCCAGACGGGGGCAGCGGATTTCCGCCGACCAACGCCAGATAGGCCCGTTCGATCGAGTGATCTTCGAACTGACGGGCGAGGCCTTCGTGCGCGACGTCGCTTTTGGCGACGACCAGCAGCCCCGAAGTGTCCTTGTCGATCCGGTGGACGATCCCGGGCCGCGCGACCCCGCCGATGCCCGAGAGCTGGCCCTGGCAATGGTGCAGCAGCGCGTTGACCAGCGTGCCATCGTAGTTGCCGACAGCTGGATGGACGACCAGTCCGGCGGGCTTGTCGATCACGATCAGGTGTTCGTCTTCGAACACCACGTTGAGCGGGATATCCTCGGCCTGTGCCTCGTCTGGGGTGACGGCGGGGACCGCAATGGCGAATTCAGCCCCGGCGGCGGGTTTGAAGCTAGCCTGCGCGACGGGCTTGCCGTCCAGGGTCACCCGGCCGAGGCCCATCAGCGCCTTGACCCGCTCACGCGAAAGCCCGCTTGCGTCAGCGAGCGCCTTGTCGAGCCGCTGGCCCTCGCTGGCGATCACGCCGGAAACTATGGATTCCCCCCCATTCATTGCTAGGCATGTGGTGATGGTGGTTGAACTGACAAGTGGCGTAACGGCCACACTGCTTGAAGAAGCGGCTCGCGCGCATCCGCTCGAATGTTGCGGGCTGCTGCTGGGGCAGGGCGCGGCGATCACAGCAGCGCAGGCGGTGCGCAACGTTCACCCCGATCCCGCCGCGCATTTCGAACTCGATCCGGCCCCGCTGATCGCGGCGCACCGCGCGGCGCGGACCGGCGGACCGCAAGTGCTTGGCTATTACCATTCGCATCCCAACGGCCTCACCCGGCCATCCCCCACCGATCAATCGCAGGCCAGCGGCGACGGCCGGATCTGGGCGATCGTGGCTGCAGTCGAGGTTAGCTGGTGGCTCGACACGCCGCGCGGTTTCGAAGCGCTTCCCACGCGAGTCGCGGCGGGTTAAGGGATAGCTCCCAAGACAGGATACCCATGTGACCGATAGCGCCGTTGATCTTGCCAGCCTGCTCTGCTCGCGCCTGTGCCATGATTTGCTCAGCCCGGTGGGGGCGATGAGCAACGGGCTCGAATTGCTCGCCGAAGAGCGCGATCCGGAAATGCGCAAGCGCTGCATGGAGCTGCTCGAACAGAGCGCAAGGACCAGCGCGGACAAGCTGAAATTCTTCCGCCTCGCCTTCGGCGGAGCCAGCGGGTTCGACTATGCGGTGCCGGTGGACGAAGCGCGCAGTGTGATCGACGCGCTGGTTGCCGGGAATGAGCGGATCGCGATCAACTGGGCGCTAGGGGTCGATTCCTTGCCCAAGCCGGCGGTCAAGGTGATGCTCAATCTCGCGCATATCGGGATCGAGGCACTGGTGCGCGGCGGGACGCTCGATGTGGGGGTCGAAAGCCGCGAAGGGGCGAGCGAAATCGTGGTCCGCGCGGCGGGGCCCAAGATCGCGTTCGATTCCGACGTCGGCCGCGCGCTCGATGGTTCGCTGCCGATTGCCGACCTGTCGAGCCGCACTGCGCCGGCCTGGATGCTGTGCCAGATTGCCGCGCAGCAGGGCGGCGGGCTGCAATTTGCGCTGAGTGACGAGGCGCTGGTGATGGGCGCGGTGCTGCCGGAAGCTTGATTGGGTGAGCGAAGCGCGCGGCCCCTTCGGCGAAGCTCAGGACAGGCTTCGACAGGCTCAGGCTGAGCGGGCTTTTTTGACTACAGCACAGCACCCGCTCATGCTGAGCTTGTCGAAGCACACGCGCTGCCGTCGGGAGGGGCCATGTCCGAGCTGATCCACTTCGAAACGCCGTCGCCCAACTGGAACCAGCGGCTGCTGCCGGTATCGATGGTGGTGATGCACTACACCGGCATGAAAACCGGGGCCGAAGCGCTCGAACGCCTGTGCGATCCCGCAGCCGAGGTTTCGGCGCATTATTGCATCGAAGAGGATGGCACTGTCCACCGCCTGGTGCGCGAAGATCGCCGCGCCTGGCACGCCGGGCGCGGCTTCTGGCGCGGGGTGAGCGATATCAATTCAGCCAGCGTAGGGATCGAAATGGTCAATCCGGGGCACGAGTTCGGCTATGTCCCGTTCCCCGACGCGCAGATGGAAGCACTGCTGCCGCTGCTCGCCGAGATCATCCAGCGCTGGGATATTCCCCGCGCCAACGTGGTCGGCCATTCGGACATCGCGCCAACCCGCAAGGAGGACCCTGGTGAGCTGTTCGACTGGGACCTGCTCGCCGCGCACCGGCTCGCGCTCAAGACACCCCGCGTGACCCGGCCCAGCCCCTACGAGAACGACGGCGCGTTCTTCCTTGCGATGGAACGCTGGGGCTACGACATCAGCGACATGCCCGCCGCAATGCGCGCCTTCCAGCGCCGCTGGCGCCCGCACATGATCGACGGCGAGGTCGACGGCGAATGCTCGGCGATGCTGTTCTCGCTGCTGCTCGATCGCGATAGCGGCAAGACGCGGTAAGGTTGGCAAGACACCCGCAATTGGCCTTCGAAACGCTTGCCAATGCCAATGCCAAAGGCTTTCGGCTTTCAGTCGCGCGGAATAGTCCAGCGGAACGCTTGCGAATAAACCCCATCCACCGGGTTGCCATTTTCATCTGTTGCCGGTGTGAAATGGGCCCGCAGCTTGAGTTCCCTGCATGTCGCTTCGTCCAGGTCTTGTGACCCGCTGCTGCCAGTCACTTCGCATGACGTAACTTCCCCAGTTGAACTGATGTGCGCCGTAAAGTGAACGGTGCCTTCGCGCTGTTCGCGCAACGCTTGTGTGGGGTAACCTAGCCTTGAGGCCCAGTTGGTAGTTCGCGGCGGCTGGTTAGCTTCTGCCGTCTTGCTCGGAGACTGGGCATCGTTTTTGACATTTTCGAGCCGAAAACCGCTGACCGAAGCCTGCGTTTGCCCGTCGGCAAATGCTAAAAGAGCCAGTGCAAAGCCTAACATTTCGAACCGCCCCAGTCGTAGGTGACTGCGGCAGTTATGCACAATATGAGATGTTTGCAACGATCTGCGACGATTCCTTGCTTTCAGTTCACCTTGAAGAATTGCTCTTTCTCGCTTCCGCACTAACCTTGCCACTCCTCCCCCCATCCCCTACATCCCGCCGCGCCAGGGGGCCGGGCAGCCGCGGGGTTCGCAAGAACCGCGAGGAAAGTCCGGGCTCCACGAAACAAGGGTGGCGGGTAACGCCCGCCGGACGAGTGGCTTGCTGCGAAGTCCAGGGAAAGTGCCACAGAGAGCAGACCGC
>JANOAD010000121.1:0-2094 GCA_031410955.1 Novosphingobium sp.
CTCCGACCCGCCTCCGGCGGCCCACCTCCCACAGCGGGGGAGGATCTTTATTCGCGAGAGTCCTCCCGGCCACACCACAACATATCGAGTCCACAAACACCCATTGGACTCAACATGCAGTGCCGGACTCGTTTCGTTCCGCTTTTCTTGACCGTTTCTTAACCACGAATCCCTAGGATTCCAGCGAGTTTCCGCTTGACGCGGGACTCCCAAGGACTCACCCTGTGGATAACTTTAGGGGGAATTTCGGCGGTCATGGGTCAGTTGCTGGTAGGCGAAAAGGCGCATCTGCGCGCTGCCAAGGAAGTCGTGCGGCCCGATCTGCCGGTGGGCCGGATCCTCGATGGCGACTGCATTGAGGCGATGCGTGAGCTCCCTTCGGCCTCGGTCGACCTGGTCTTTGCCGATCCCCCGTACAACCTCCAACTCGGCGGCGATCTCAGCCGGCCCGACGGGAGCCATGTCGATGCGGTGACCGACCACTGGGACCAGTTCGCCAGCTTCGCCGCCTATGACCAGTTCACCCGTGAATGGCTCGCCGAAGCGCGCCGCGTGCTCAAGCCGAGCGGCTCGCTGTGGGTGATCGGATCGTACCACAACATCTTCCGGGTCGGCGCGATCCTGCAGGATATGGGGTTCTGGATCCTCAACGACGTGGTCTGGCGCAAGGCCAACCCGATGCCCAACTTCAAGGGCACCCGCTTCACCAACGCGCATGAGACGTTGATCTGGGCGAGCATGGGCGAGAAGGCCAAATACACCTTCAACTACCGCCTGATGAAGACCCTGAACGATGAACTGCAGATGCGCTCCGATTGGGTGCTGCCGATATGCTCTGGCCAGGAGCGGCTCAAGAAGGGCGGGACCAAGGTCCACCCGACGCAAAAGCCCGAGGCGTTGCTGTACCGGGTGATGCTCGCGACCACGAACAAGGGCGATGTCGTGCTCGACCCGTTCTTCGGCACCGGCACCACCGGGGCCGTGGCCAAGCGGCTCGGCCGCGAATGGATCGGCTGCGAGCGCGAACCGATCTACCGTCAGGCTGCAATGGAGCGGATCGAACTGGCACTGCCGCTCGATGAAAGCGCGCTGACGACGATGCAAAGCGCGCGTTCGGCCCCCAAGGTTGCCTTCGGAGTCCTGGTGGAAACCGGCCTGATCGCGCCGGGCACGATGATCTTTGACAAAAAGCGGAAGATCACCGCGCAAGTCCGCGCCGACGGCTCGCTACTGGCGGGCGAAGATAGCGGCTCGATCCACGGTCTCGGCGCCAAGGTGCAGGGCGCGCCCAGCTGTAATGGCTGGTCGTTTTGGCACCTGGAGCATGACGGCGAATTGAAGCCGCTTGATACTCTGCGGCAGCTCTATCTGCTGGCGACAGAGGATTGAGCTTGACGCATTACCTGCGCCCGATTGCCTTTGCCGATAGCCCGCAAAGCGAGAATGGCGAGGCGCTGCGGCTGGCGGGCGGGCTGGTCTATGCCAGCCGGTTTGCGCTGATTGAGCGGGTCGACGGCAAGGTTACGGCGCGCCATCGTTACAGCCTGCCCGACTTGCGCAACACTTTGCACAACTTGACCGACATGGTGCAAACGCAGTTTGAAAGCATGCAGCGCGTCCATCCCCCGTTGCAATTTGCGCTTAAGGGGGGCGGCGCGCGGACGATCCGGCTCGATCAGCCGCAGGTGATGGGGATACTCAACGTCACGCCCGACAGTTTTTCGGATGGCGGCAAGTTCATGGACGATCCCGATACCGCCAACGCGCATGCTTCGGCGATGCTCGAAGCCGGTGCAGCGCTGATCGATGTCGGCGGCGAAAGCACTCGGCCCGGCGCAGCGGCGGTGTGGGAAGGTGACGAGCTCAAGCGCGTGATCCCGGCGATCGAGCGGCTGGCAGCAGCCGGCGCGGCGATCAGCAGCGATACCCGGCGCCCCGCCGTGATGGAGGCGGCGCTGGCGGCTGGCGCGCACCTGATCAACGATGTTTCGGCGCTGCGCCATGATCCGCGCAGCCTTGAATTCGCCGCACGCTCAGGGGTTCCGGTGGTGCTGATGCACGCACCGGGCGAAGGTGAGAATCTCCACGCTGAAG
>JANOAD010000122.1:0-21532 GCA_031410955.1 Novosphingobium sp.
CCGGGTCTTGCCCATGCGGATCGCGAGCAGGATCTGGCCAATGCAATTGTTGATCTTGTGCGCGCCGGTGTGGTTGAGCTCGTCGCGCTTGAACCAGACTTTTGCGCCGCCCAGTTACTCGGTCAGCCGAGGGGCGAAATAGAGCGGGCTAGGGCGTCCGACGTAATGTTCGAGCAGGTCATCGAATTCGGCTTGAAATGCCGGGTCGGCCTTGGCTCTGGCGTACTCCGCTTCCAGCTCAAGCACGAGCGGCATCAGCGTTTCGGCGACGTAACGCCCGCCGAACTGACCAAAATGGCCGCGCGAGTCCGGTTGATTCCGAAAGCTGTTCGCTTTCGCGGGGGGCTGGGTGCGAAAAGAATTCTGGGTCGGGGCGGTGGTCATGACGCGTTCGCGCTTGGCAGAGCAGGACGGCCAAGTCCAGCCTCCGGGCTGCGACCGATGCTTAATAGCTCAGTAAGATTACATTTCATTCATGTCCGTATCTGTGGTAAAATGGACACAATCAAACGCCTTTGTGGAACTTTTGCATGGTTTGTTCATTGCGCTGACAGGTCGGCACACCCACTTAGGCCGCACGTCCTCCCGTAGGGCGATTACCAAGGAGCATACCATGCGTAAGATTATCCTGCCTCTCATCGCCTCGCTGGCTTTTGCCGCGCCGGCACTGGCCAACGAATCCCGCGTCGAAGTGCGTGGCGGTGCGATCTGGTCGAACGGCACGACCGAAGCCACCTACGGCGCTGCTGCCGGTTACGATTTCGACCTCGCGCCGACGACCTTCGCGGGCGTCGAAGTGTCGGGTGACAAGATCGATCAGAGCGGCACCAAGGTTGCTTTCGGTCTGACCGGCCGTTTCGGCATCAAGGCTACTCCGTCGACCAAGATCTTTGCCGCCGGCGGTTACTCAACCGAACCGTGCGACTTGTGCGAAGGCAGCTGGCACGCCGGTGCCGGTGTCGAACAGGGCATTGGCATGGGCCCGGTCTACATCAAGGCCGAATACCGCCACTACTTCACCGGCAGCGGCATTCCGGATTCGGATGCCGTGGTCGGCGGCGTCGGCGTGCGGTTCTGATCGCAACGAGTTTGGCCGGACGCCACCTCCGGCCAGACAAGAGAAGGGCGGTCCGCAAGGGCCGCCCTTTTTCTATGCCGCGCGAGCGCCGGCGCAGAATTGGGCGATAAGGGCTGGGTCCTTGATCCCCTTGGCGCTTTCGACGCCCGATGCCGCATCGACCAGCGGCGCGCCAGTGAGCGCGATGGCCTGGGCGACGTTGGCCGGGTTGAGACCGCCGGCAAGGCCCCACGGCAGCGGTGCCTTCCAGCCGTTGAGCAGGCGCCAGTCGAACTTGAGACCCATGCCGCCGGGCAGGCTGCCTGCCGGGGTCCGGGCATCGAGCAAGAGGAAATCGGCCGCGCCGAGATAGCCTGCCGCCCGGTCGAGATCCCCGCATGCCGCAACGCTGATCACTTTCCAGACGGGAAGACCGAACCTGCGCAGTTCCGCCACGCGACCCGGGCTCTCCTCACCATGCAGCTGCAGGGCGTCGAGCGCACCGGTCGCAACCGCATCGGCCAATGCCTGGTCCGGTGCATTGACAAACAATCCGACGCGCCGAACCTGGCCCTGCGCCTGCGCGCCAAGGGCCTGAGCCTGCGCCAGCGTAACGGAGCGCGGACTGGGAGCGTGGAAGTTGAACCCGACGTAGTCCGCGCGCGCGGCGATCACCGCAGCCAGCGTTTCGGGCGTCGAAATTCCGCAGATCTTGATGGCGGGGCCAGACATGGCTGGCCCCTTAGCCCAGTGCGCTCACGGCGCCAGTTCGAATTGCACCACGAGGTTGACCGAGGCTTCTACTTCTCCGGCCGAGATCGGGGTCGAATCCGATTCGACCTTCATGGCCCGGGCGTACATCGGCTGCGGCGGGGCATAGCCGCCGCTTTCGCTGATCGAGACGATCCGCACGACCCGCAGCCCGGCGGTGCGGGCGTAGAGCTCGGCGCGGGCGCGCGCGGTCCGAACCGCGCTTACGCGGGCTTCATCATTGGCACTGCTCGGGTCGGCGAGCTGGAAGCTGGGTCCGCTCACCTGGTTCGCGCCCGCGGCAACCAGCGCATCGAGCACCTTGCCGAAGTTCTTGATGTCGCGGCTGCGGATCGAGACGGTGTTGGTCGCCTGATAGCCGACGATGCGCGGTTCCTGAATCACCATGCCGTCGGGGCGCTGCACCGGCTGGCCGTATATCGGGTTGAGGCTGATCTGGCTGGTCTGGATGTCCTTATCGGCGATTCCGGCTGTTTTGAGCGTGGCGATCACGCGGTTCATGTCGGCCGAATTGGCGCTGAGCGCTTCTCCGGCGGTCTTGCCCTGGCTGGTCACCCCGGCGTTGAACACCGCAAGGTCGGGCTTGCGCGCGGTCTTGCCGTCAGCCGAGACGGTCAGCAGCGTGCTGGTCGCGGCAATCGGGGTCTGCAGGTCGTTGGCCATGGCAGTTCCGGGCAGGGCGAGAGCAAGGGCAAACGGGGCTAGAGCGAACTTGAACGATTTCATGGGACTTTACTCCTTTGCCGCCCGGCTAGTTGAGACGAGCTTGCGCCAAGCTGAATTCTACAGCGTAGCTTCGATCGCGCGGGCCGCTGCCGCCGGATCATCGGCGCGCGCTATGGGCCGGCCGATCACCAGCACGCTGGCCCCGGCATCGCGCGCCGCCCGCGGGGTTACCGCACGCTTCTGATCACCCATCGCGTCACCAGCGGGGCGCAGTCCGGGGACGACGAAGAACCCGTCCTTCCACTGCCCATGAACAGCCTTCACTTCGCGGCCTGAGCAGACGATCCCGTCGAGCCCGGCACGCTGCGCCAGTTCAGCGAGGCGCAGCACCTGATCGTGCGGCTTGCCCGCAACGCCGGTCGCCGCCATGTCCGCCTCGTCGAGGCTGGTGAGCAAGGTCACCCCGACCACGCGGCAGTGTTCGCCTGCCGCAGCCTTGGCGTCCTCCATCATCGCCCGTCCGCCGCTGGCGTGGACCGTCACGATCGCAGGCTCAAGCACGTGGATCGCCTGCATCGCCCCGGCGACGGTGTTGGGGATGTCATGCAACTTCAGATCGAGGAAGATCGGCAGTCCCAGCTTGTGCACCTCGTGCACCCCGTGGTGGCCGTGGGCGAGGAAGAACTCGAGGCCCAGCTTGAGTCCGCCGATATGCGCCGAGGCTTTCTTCGCGACTTCGATCGCGGTGTCGAGCCGCGGGAAATCGAGTGCGAGGTAAATCGGGTTGGTGTTCATAGGGTGCCGAGCGGCGGCTCCGTGATGGTGGTGACAGCCGGGGCGGGCGCAGTATCGACCGCGGTGGAGACACTCGCCGCGCGGACCGAATTTTCCAGCGTGCCGATCCGGCGCCGCAGCCGCCATGCCGCCGTCTTGTGCAGCAGCCACATCGGCAAGAGGCCGAGCATAAAGGATGCAACCACCAGAGCTGGCAGCTTGGTCTGGAGGATCAGCCCCTCCCAGATCTTCACTTCAACATCCTGCCAGTTATTGATCGAGAACAGCAGCAGCGCGATCAGGACGACCACCCAGATGATGGTGCGGATGATCTGCATGGGTCTCTCTCCTGTTGCCTCACGTCCCTGTAACGATGCTAGTCGCGAAAGGTCGCAATGAAAAGCATCACGCGCTGCCGAATACCCGCGCGAAAATCGTGTCGACGGCCTTGAAGTGATAGTCGAGGTTGAATTTCTCTTCGAGCTCGCTTGCGGGCAGCGCGGCGGTGACTTCAGGATCGGCCTTGAGCAGTTCGAGCAGGTTGAGCGCGCCATCGCTTTCCCACACCTTCATCGCGTTGCGCTGGACCAGGCGGTAGGCCGCGTCGCGCTCGAGACCGGCCTGGGTCAGCGCCAGCAGCACCCGCTGCGAGTGGACCAGCCCGCCCATCTTATCGAGATTCTTTTGCATCCGCTCAGGATAGACCAGCAGTTTGTCGATCACCCCGGTCAGCCGCGCCAGGGCGAAATCGAGCGTGATCGTCGCATCGGGCCCGATGTAGCGTTCGACCGACGAATGCGAGATATCGCGCTCGTGCCACAAGGCGACGTTTTCCAGCGCGGGGGTCACCGCCGAACGGACCACGCGGGCAAGGCCGGTGAGGTTCTCGGTCAGCACCGGGTTGCGCTTGTGCGGCATCGCGGAAGAACCCTTCTGCCCGGGCGAGAAGTACTCCTCCGCCTCGAGCACTTCGGTGCGCTGCAGATGGCGGACCTCGATCGCCAGCCGTTCGATCGAACTGGCGATCACGCCCAGCGTGGCGAAGAACATCGCGTGGCGATCGCGAGGGATCACCTGCGTCGAGACCGGTTCGATCGCCAGACCGAGCTGCTGCGCAACGTATTCCTCGACAGCAGGATCGATGTTAGCAAAAGTTCCGACCGCGCCCGAAATCGCGCAGGTCGCGATCTCGGCACGGGCGTTGGCGAGCCTGACCCAACAACGGTCGAACTCGGCATAGGCCTGCGCCAGCTTGAGCCCGAAGGTTGTCGGTTCGGCATGGATGCCGTGGCTGCGCCCGATCGTCGGGGTATATTTATGCTCCTCCGCGCGACGCTTGAGTGCGTCGAGCAGGTCAGTCAGGTCGGAGAGCAGCAGATCGGTCGCTTGGGTAAGCTGCACAGACAGCGTGGTGTCGAGCACGTCGCTGCTGGTCATGCCTTGGTGCATGAACCGCGCCTCGGGGCCGACTTGTTGCGCCACCCAATCGAGGAAGGAGATCACGTCGTGCTTGGTCACCGCTTCGATCGCATCGATCGCGGCAACGTCGATCTTGGGATTGGTTGCCCACCAGTCCCATAGCGCCTTGGCCGCGCTCTCAGGCACCACACCCAGATCGGCGAGCTTTTGCGTCGCGTGCGCCTCGATCTCGAACCAGATCCGCAGCCGCGCCTCGGGCTCCCAGATCGCGGTCATCGCGGGGCGGGAATAGCGGGGGACCATGTTCGACTCCTGTGCGGTAGATAGTGGAGCCGCTAGGGTGGAGGGGCGAGGATGGCAAGGGGGGCAAGGGGGGCAGGTTCCTCTCCGGCGCGGAGTTGGATGGAGTTCGCTGGTTGATGGTGGGTTGAGGCCGGGGGCGTGCAGGAAATCGTGTGTCTGCTTTCGACCCGAAAACGGACATACCAGGCAACGCACAGCAACGTTGGCTATCAGGGGCTTTTGCCTGAAAGCGGACTGTCCAGACACGACAACTTTGAAGGCGCTGAAGTAGGTCTGGTTCGCCAAGTGCAAACGGGACTGCGATTTGGCTTGTCGCCTGATCTGAAAGTGGCCACACTTTCCAATGGAAGGGCCGCAATGCAAGATCGGCAGGATTTCGGACCCGAACTCACCCGGCGGTCGATGATCGGTCTAGCAGGTGCGGCTGTGGCTGCATCGCTGGGCCCCGCCGCGGAGCCAGCACAAGCCCAGCCGTCCGCGCCGTCTGACCTGGTGTCGATGGACGCAGTGACGCTTGCCGCGTCAATTCGGTCTCGACGTGTTTCGTGCGTCGAGGTCATGACCGCCTATCTCGACCAGATCGAACGGCACAATCCCGCAGTCAATGCCATCGTGGCACTGCAGGATCGCGGTGCGCTGATCCGGCAAGCGAACGAGCGCGATGAGCAAGCCAAGCGCGGGGAATGGCTGGGGCCGCTCCACGGCTTTCCGCACGCGGTCAAAGACCTCGAGCCGGTCAAGGGGATCGTTTCGACCCGCGGCTCACCGATATTCCGGGATTTTGTTCCCACGGCCGACAGCCCGATGGTCGAGCGTTTGCGCGGCACCGGAGTCATCTTCATCGGCAAGACCAACACGCCGGAATTCGGGTTTGGCTCGCATACCTACAACAAGGTCTACGGTACCACGCTCAATCCTTACGATTTGACCCGGTCAGCCGGCGGAAGCACCGGCGGCGGCGCGGCGGCCCTGGCGCTGCGGATGGTGCCGCTTGCCGATGGCAGCGACTACGGCGGCAGCCTGCGCAATCCTGCGGCTTGGAACAATGTGATTGGCCTTCGCCCGGGATTCGGGCGAGTAGCAACTGCAGGGGACGATGTCTGGACGCCCGGGCTTTCCGTCAACGGTCCGATGGCGCGTTCGGTCCCCGATCTTGCCCTGTTACTGAAGGTGCAGAGCGGTCACGATGCACGAGCTCCGTTGTCGATGGAGGCAGCCAGCTTGAACCTCGATGACCTATCGACCAGCATCAAAGGCAAGCGCATCGGCTGGCTCGGCGATTTCGGAGGATTTACCCCTTGCGAGCCGGTCGTGCTCGATACCTGCAAAACGGCGCTCAAGGAACTCGAAGCGCTGGGCTGTGTGGTGGAAGACGCGGCACCGGACATGCCGCTTGAACCAGTCTGGCAGGCATTGCTGAAGTTGCGGGGGTGGAACGCCGTCGGCAATCTGGTTGATCTCTACAGCGATCCCGCAAAGCGCGCGATGCTCAAGCCCGAAGCTATTTTCGAGATCGAACTCGGCCTGAAGCAGACGGCATTCGATCTTCGCGCCGCATCGGTCGTCCGCTCGCAATGGTATGGTGCAATCCACCGGTTGTTTGCCCGTTACGACTTTCTGATTGCGCCAGGTGCGCAGATCTTGCCGTTCGATGCCCGCATGAATTGGCCGCGTGAAATCAACGGCACAGCGATGCACACCTACCATGAATGGCAAAAAGGCCAGTTCCTGATCACCATGTCGGGGTGCCCCTCGCTTGCAGTACCCGCCGGATTCAGCCCGCAGGGTTTGCCCATCGGCATCCAGATCGTCGCACCGATTTACCAAGAGCAGTCCTGTCTCCAGCTGGGCCATGCATTCACACAGGCAAAGAATCTGACTGCAACGCGCCCACCGCCACTACTGATAGGGTGACAATCGCTGGCTATGTTGGACTCTCCGGCCCTATATCGGTTGAAGCGATTGTCCGTTCTCCACCCCAAATGTGCCTTTGCGGATGGTCGGCCAACGGCCCGATTGCGGACGCACACGACTTTAAGCACTCTTAGTGCCATGCTCCTAGTGGAGGCGGTACGCCGATGAAACGTCATATGGAAACATCGGCCCAAATCGCGGCTGAACCGCCTAAGGTTTTCGCGCATCTCGACGACCAGACCCAGCTTGCTGCGCATATGGGCAAGTCATCACTGATGATGAGTGGTGGCAAAATGACTTACGATCTCGACGAACTCAAAGGGCAGGTTGTCGGTTCGCACATTCGCATGGGTGGCAGCGCCTTCGGCCTGCAGCTAGCGCTTGACGAGGTAGTTACTGAGCGCATTCCGTCGCGCCGCAAGGTGTGGCGAACCGTTGGCACACCCAAGCTCGTGGTCATCGGTTCGTACGAGATGGGTTTCGAGCTCAGTGCGGAAGCAGAGGGTTCGGCGCTCAGGGTGTGGATCGATTACGAACCCCCAGCACGAGGTATTGGAAAGTTCGTGCCTGGACTCGGCGACGCCTACGCACGGTGGTGTGTTAGGCAGATGGCTAGCGATGCGATGCGGGCCTTCGGTGAGCAGGTTTCGCGGAAGCCGAGTTAGAGGGCACAGTACCATGAACCTTCAACTCCTCGCAGCCCGCGCACTCACTGTTGGCGGTGTGATCCAGATGGGAATGGGTATCTATTTCGTCTTTTTGCGACAGCCGCTCCTACCCGAAGACCTTAGGTTCATGGATGCGAACCTTGCCCAGGTTCAAGCCGCGATGCCCGGTTTGGTGACCTGGCTCGTGCGCGTTTTTGGCGTGCTCGGCGGCTTCATATTCGCGGCAGGATTGCTAACCGTTTACATCGCGGCAACAGCTTTCAAACCTGGGCGATTGGGAGCACTGGCGGTCATCGCGATTTCGGGGTTTGCATCGATTGGTTGGATGGCAATCACGAACTTCGTCATCGATTCCGATTTCAAATGGTTGCTCCTCGCACTGACGTTTCCGTGGTTGATCGCACTGGGTAGCTCCATCATAGCAAATGGACTGAATGGCGACGCAAGTGAGTGACAGCTAAGCATACGCATTCGCCGCCTGCCCAAACTTACAAGCCTGTTTCGGTACGACAGCTTTCCACCCCGTTCCTGCCATTCGCTTACGCCGGAACCGGCGGTTCGTTGTAGCTGCCCTGCGCGGTGATCGCTTCGTCGGGTGTGGCGAGGATGTTTTTCAGCGCTTCGGGCGGATAGGCGATGTTGGGCACTGCAGGATCGTAAGCAGGCTGCGCCACGGGCTCTGCCGCCACACACGGCGCCGCGTTGAGCATCGCCTCGGCTTCCTCGCCCGAAATCCCGCAGGCCGCGAGCACATTGGGATCGACCCAGCGCGCTGGATCGAGCGGGGTCATCTGGGTCGAGACTTCAAGCGTGAGCCCCTCGGGTCCGGCAAAATAGATCGATTTGCAGAAGCCATGCCCGATCGGGCCGATCGCGGGGACGCCGTGGCTGCGGATGCGGTTGCGCAGCGCGATGAGGCCGGCCTCGTCGGGCGCGCGAAAGGCGATGTGCTGCATGGTCCCGGCAGCGCACTTGCCCGCGCCGGTGCCCGAATGGGTGATCCCGATGGTCGATGGAATGTCGGCCACGCCGTCGAGTTCGACCACGGAAAAGAAGCTGTCGTCGGCCATCTTGAGGAAGGCGTGCTTGCCGCCGGGCACCCCGTGCATGTCGAACAGGCCGACCAGGGGAAAGCCCAGCACCTGGGTGAAAAAGGTCAGCTGCCCCTTCATGTCAGCGGACATGATCGCGATGTGGTGAATGCCGTCGGGCTGCTGGGTGGTCATTGGGCTCTCCCGGTTGTCTTGCCGTGATGGCTAACATGGCAGCAGGGCAAAAGGAATTCGTTCCGGCTCGACAAGGCCGCCCATTCGCGTCACCAAAGCGTGCAGTGCAGTCCGCCCAGTTCCATCGCCGATCGTTCATCCTTGCCGGGGCAGCCATGCTGCTCATGCCAAGAGGTGCCCGCGCCAAGGAGACCATTGCCATGTTTCCATCGCAGCGCCCCGATCCTGCCGCGCGGCGCTTTGTCAGTCAGGCGGTCGAGGCCGAGATTGCGCGGGTTGCGGCGCTGATCGCCGATCCGGAACTGGCCTGGTTGTTCCAGAACTGCCTGCCCAATACGCTCGACACCACGGTTTTCATGGGCGAGGCTAACGGGCATCCCGACGCCTTCGTCATCACCGGTGACATCCCGTGTCTATGGCTGCGCGATTCGGCCGCGCAGCTGCGGCCCTACCTGCACCTGGCACGGGGCGATGCGCATCTGACCACGCTGTTCCGCGGGTTGATCCGCCGCCACGCGCGGTGCGTGCTGATCGATCCCTACGCCAACGCCTTCATGCGCGATCCCGCCGCCATGTCGAACCTCGACTGGGCCAAGGTCGATCGGACCGAGATGAAGCCAGGGGTGGCCGAGCGGAAGTGGGAGGTCGATTCACTGTGCTACGTGCTGCGCCTCGCCTGCGATTACTGGCAGGCGAGCGGCGATAGTGAGCCGTTCGATGATACCTTCGCGGCTGCGGCCAAAGCGATCATTGCCACGTTCAAGACCCAGCAGCGCTTCAGCGGAGTCGGGCCATACCGCTTCCAGCGGCGCAGCGATCAGCCGACCGAGACCACGCTTGCCGGGGTGGGGGTGCCGACGAAAAAGACCGGCCTGATCCATTCCGCCTTCCGCCCCTCGGACGATGCCTGCACTTTTCCCTGCAACATCCCCGGCAACCTGTTCGCCGTGGCGACCTTGCGCGAGCTTGCCGCGCTTGCTGACGAAGCGCTGCGCGATGCGGAATTCGCGAACGAAGCCCGCGCCCTGGCCGACGAGGTCGAGGCCGCGGTTTACAAGCACGGCACCATGGTCTTGCCCGATGGACGCCAGGTTTTCGCCTATGAAACCGACGGCTATGGCAACCACCTGTTCATGGACGATGCCAACGTTCCCTCGCTGCTCGGCCTTGCCTACCTGCGCTGCGTCCGCCCGGACAATCCGCTGTGGCGCGCGACTGCCGATGCGGTGTGGAGCGACGCCAACCCGTGGTTCTTCTCCGGCAAAGCGGCGGTAGGCGTGGGCGGGCCGCATATCGGCGAGCGGCAGGTCTGGCCGATGTCGATCATCGTGCGTGCGCTATCGAGCGATGATGACGCGGTGATCGCTGGGGCGCTGAAGATCTTGCGAGCCACTCATGCTGGCACCGGTTTCATGCACGAAGCCTTCGATCAGGACGATCCGGCGAAGTTCACCCGCAAGTGGTTCGCCTGGGTCAATGGGCTGTTCGGCGAACTGGTGGTCAAGGTCGCCAACGAACGCCCGCATTTGCTGGCGGCTACTTACGCTTAGGCGGGCCAGGCGAAGTCCAGCGAAACCTCGCCGGTAAGCGCGGCGCTTGCATCGTAACTGCGCTCGATGATCTGGCCCCGTCCTTCGTCATCGACCAACACCACGGTCGAACAGCGCGTGCCGTAAGCCGGGTTGGCGATGAACACCGGCGAGAAAGCGTCTTCGGGGTCGGGGCTTTGCGGCGTTTCGTCGCGCAGGGTGGCGAACAGGTGTTCCACTGTCTGATCCTGTTCAAGCCACGCGGCCAGTGCATCTTCAAGCCGTGCGGTCTTGAACCAGCGGTCGCCGCGCGCGCCGTTCGACAGGCCGTGGATCCTGGGCTGGAGGTCGTGCTCGGTCCATTCGGGATGATTGCTGGCGAAGCGCAGCACGTGTCCATCGGCCAGCCACAGGTTGAACGGATTGCGCGCCGGGACCGGTTCGGGCGGCCGGCCGAGCAGTGCATCGGTCACCAGCGCGCCGCGCGAGGCGAGCTCTGGGCGGGGATAGCCTGGGGTACGCAGGTTGGTGACGAGCGCAAACCGGCCCGCCGGATGCACCCCCAGCCAGGTCCCGCCCGCTTCAAGATCGCGGCCGGCGATGATGCCGTTGTCCCACGCCGTGAGTGGCGCGGCGGGGCGGGCGTGAAACTCGTCACGGTTGCCGATTCCCACCATGCGCCAGCGTGGATGCGCCGCCCAGGCGATCGCGGCTACGCACATTTGAGGTTGGGCCAGCTTGGCGCGTGGCCTTCGACAGGCTCAGGCTGAGCGGGGTTTGGGATTGGGATAATGAAAAACACCCGCTCATGCTGAGCCTGTCGAAGCACCCGCGCTTTGGCCGCCCGGTTCATATCAGCCCCTTGGCCTTCAGGCTGACGTGGCCCTCTTTTCCGATGATAACGTGGTCGTGGACCGTGATGCCGAGCAGCCGCCCGGCTTCCGCAATCTTGTTAGTGATCTGCACATCCGCCCGGCTCGGCTCGGGCGAGCCCGAGGGGTGGTTGTGCACCAGGATCAAGGCCGAAGCGCCGAGTTCGAGCGCCTTCTTGACCACCTCGCGCGGGTGGATCGCCGCTTCGTCGAGCGTGCCGTCGCTGAGCTGGTCGTCAAGGATCAGGCGGTTCCTGGTGTCGAGGTAAAGCACTCGCACCCGTTCGTGGTTGAGGTGGGCCATGTCGATTGTCAGGTAATCGATCAGCACCTGCCAACTGCCTAGCACTGGCTGCTCCTGCAGGACTGTGCGCGCCAGACGCCGCGCCGCGACAGCCACGATCTTGAGCGCGGCCGCGCTGGTTTCGCCCATGCCCTTGTGTTTGGCCAGTGCGGCGGCGTCGGCGTTGAGCAGCCCGGCCAGCCCGCCGAAGCGCCGCAGCAGCTCGTGCGCTAGCGGCTTCACGTCCCGCCTCGGGATCGCGGTCATCAGCAGGTATTCGACCAGTTCGTGGTCTGCCAGGGCCTCGGCGCCGCCGCCGAGCAGCCGCGCACGGAGCCGGGCGCGATGCCCGGTGCCATGGTGCGGTGGATCGTTATCTTCCGCCACGCGTTTCCCTTCCCGTGATCGCGCATTCCATTGCCTTTCCGAGGCACCTCGCGCAAGGGTAGTGAAATGTCCGGTGCCGATGGCGAACACATTGAAGAACCGCCGGTCCTCCGTGTCCCGCGCTGGCGGCGCCGTGGCTGGCATATTTCCGCTGCGGCGGTTGCGGTGCTTGTTGCAGCATTGTTCGGCATATGGTTGGCGCGTGAGAACATCGCGCACAAGGTGATCAGGGGTCAGCTCGAATCGTATGGCCTGCCGGCGACCTACAAGATCGAGAAGATCGGCCCGACGCGGGAGGTCCTGACCGATATCGTGATCGGAGATCCGGCACACCCCGACCTTACGGTCGAACGTGCCGAAGTGCGCATTGTCCCGACCTTCGGCCTCCCCACGATCGGCGAGGTGAAGTTGCTGCACCCGCGGCTTTATGGCCGGGTGGCAGGCGGCAAGGTCAGCTTTGGCTCGCTTGACAAGGTGATCTATGCGAACCGGGGCGAGGCCAAGGGCCTGCCCGACCTCAATCTGTCGCTGGTCGATGGACGCGCGCGGATCGACACCGCATCCGGCGCGATCGGGCTCAAGGCCGACGGGGCCGGCAACCTGCGCGGCGGTTTCGCCGGAACCTTGGCGGCATTCGCGCCGCGGTTGCAGTTCGGGCAATGCACCGCACAGCGCGTTTCCGCATACGGCAAGGTGACGGTCACCTCCGCTGCGCCCAGGTTCGACGGGCCGCTGCGGCTGCAGTCGCTCGATTGCCCGCGCAGCCAGCTCGCCCTGCGCGATGCCAGTCTCGGGCTGGTCGCCAGCCTGAACGACACCTTCGACAGCGCAGATGGAACCTACGCCCTCAATAGCGGCGCGCTTGCCTATACCGGGAGCCGGGTTGAGCGTAGCAGTGGCAATGGGCGCTTCACCTTCGCCAAGGGCGACGTGGTGCTCGATTACACGCTCACGGGCCAGGGTCTTGCGGGAAGCGGCGTCAAGGCGGCCGAGCTTGTGCTAGAAGGCCAGGCGCGCAGCAATGACCGGATGACGAGCTTCAGCAGCGAGGGCGCGGTCAAGGCGGCGGGCCTGGCACCGGGGCGCGGGCTGGAAACCACGCTTGCCGGGATCGAGAAGTCGGGCGCGGGTACGCTCGTCGCGCCGCTCGCCGCCCAGCTGCGCCAGAGCCTCGCGCGGGAAGCGCCGGGCAGCAGTTTCGCCGCGACTTATCAGCTGCGCCAGTCGGGCCAACTGACCAGTGTGACGCTGCCCGGGGCGCTGTGGCGCGGTGGCAGCGGCGCGCGTCTGGCCGCGCTGTCGAGGGTCACGGTCATGCTCGGCGGGAAGGGCGGGTCCGCGATCACCGGCAACCTGGTCAGCGACGGCCCGGGCTTGCCGCATATCGAAGGCCGGTTCGAGCGCCGCGGCAGCGGTGGCGGAGTGGCGACGCTGGCGCTTGCCCCCTATCGTGCCGGGGATTCTGTGATCGCGCTGCCCGAACTCAAGCTGGTGCAGTTGCCCAGTGGCGCGATCGGTTTTGCCGGGCGCGGGCTGGTCAGCGGTGCCTTGCCCGGGGGGCGGGTCGATAACCTGGTGCTCCCGATCGAGGGCAACTGGTCGGCGAGCGGCGGACTTTCCGCGCTGCGCCGCTGCACCCCGGTGCGGTTCGACCGGCTCAAGATCTCCAACCTGACGCTCGCCGGGCAATCGCTCACCCTCTGCCCGGGGCGCGATGGTGCGATTTTGCGCAGCGACTCGCGCGGCACGCGGGTTTCCGCCGGAACCGCTGGTCTCGCGCTCAATGGCACGCTTGGCACCACTCCGGTACGCCTGCGCAGCGGCGTGGTCGGGATGGCTTGGCCTGGGGCTCTGGTGGCGAAAAACCTGGACGTCTCGTTCGGTCCGCTCTCGGCGCCCTCAACGCTCAAGATCGCGCAGCTCAACGCCATGCTCGGCAAGCAGATCACCGGGACCTTCGCTAAGACCGAGCTCAAACTGAGCGCGGTCCCGCTCGACATTTTCGATGCGGCCGGCACGTGGCGGTTTGCCAACCAGCGGTTTGACGTCACCGGCGGCAGCCTGACGGTCAAAGATCGGCTTCCCGAAGGACAGGCGCGGTTCTATCCGCTGGTGGCGCGCGACGCGACGTTGAGCCTCGTCTCCACGACTTTCACCGCCGATGCCCTGCTGCGCGAGCCCAAGAGCGACCGCGTGGTCACCGAAGCCAAGATCGTCCACGACCTCGACACCGCGAGCGGCCATGCCGACCTTCTCGTTCCGGGCATCCTGTTCGACCGCAAGCTGCAGCCCGAGCGGCTGACCTATTTCACCCAAGGTGTGATCGGCGAAGCCCGCGGCACGGTTTATGGCCAAGGCAGGATCGACTGGAACCGCAGGGGCGTGATCAGTTCGGGCGATTTCACCACCGAGAACTTCGATTTTGCCGCACTGTTCGGCCCGGTGAAAGGGGTGCGCGGCACCGTGCATTTCAGTGACCTGCTGGGCCTGGTCACCTCGCCCAACCAGACGCTTCACGTCGCCTCGGTCAACCCGGGCATCGAAGTCAACGACGGCGATATCTCGTTCCAGCTGGAGCCTGGGCACCTGCTGGTGGTCAACGGGGCGAAATGGCCGTTCATCGACGGGTCGCTCGAACTCCTGCCGACCCGCTTTGTGCTGGGCGGCGCGGAAATCCGGCGCTTCACCATCCAGGTGCGAACGCTCAATCTTGCCAAATTCGTGGCGCGGCTGAGCCTTGCCAACATATCGGCAAGCGGGGTCTTCGACGGCGAATTGCCGCTGGTGTTCGACCAGAACGGGGCACGGATCGAGAACGGGATTCTCGTCTCGCGCGCTCCAGGGGGTAATCTGTCCTACGTCGGCGAGCTTACTTACCAGGATCTCTCGCCGATGGGCAACTTCGCCTTCCAGGCGCTGCGCAGCCTCGATTACAAGCACATGGAAATTGGGCTGCAGGGCCGGCTCGATGGCGAGATCGTGACCAAGATGCGGATCGACGGGGTAAGCCAGGGGCAGGGGGCCAAGCGCAACTTCATCACCCAGCGCTTCGCCAAGCTGCCAATCCGCTTCAATATCTCGATCAAGGGGCCGTTCCACCAGCTGATCTCGTCGTTCCGCTCGCTCTACGATCCCGCCTACGTCAAGGATCCGCGCGAACTGGGGCTCCTTCCGGGCGCCGCGCCGGTGCCGGGTGAGCTGCCGTCGGCGCCGCCTGCGCCACCGGCTACGCTACCGAGGGCGACATCTCCGCCACCGAAAACCGACACTATTCAGCATACAGACAGCAGGATTGGCACATGAACAGCTTCGAATTGACCTACCGCGCTGCGACTGCGAAAACGGAACCCGTGAAGGGCTTATCAACCGAATTCGCGCCACGGAAACGGAGGCCGCTACGCCGACGGGTAACCGCGGTGGCGATGCTGATAGGAGGCGCGCTCGCGCTAGGTGGATGTGTCTCGGTCAATGCGCCGGACAAGCCGATCGTGATCGAGCTCAATATCAACATCAAGCAAGAGGTCGTCTATCGTCTGGCAGCCGATGCTGCCAAAACGATCGAGGACAATCCTGGAGCGTTCTAGAGCTCTTGCCGGTGATTTTTGGAGTTGTTGAGATGACTGTTGTTTCCATGCGCAATCCTGGCCGTGCCCTGGTGCAGTCGGCTGTGGTATTTGCCCTCGCGGCGCTTGCCGTGCCGGCTTTTGGTCAGGCGCGCGACCCGGCTTACGAAGCCGCGCGCGCTGCGGGCCAAGTGGGCGAACAGGCTGACGGCTATCTCGGGTTCCCGGTGTCGCCGACGGCGGAAGTTCGCCGGGTCGCGGATTCGGTCAACATCACCCGCCGCAAGATCTACACCGAGCGCGCTTCGGCCTCGCATTCGACGGTTGAGGAATATGCCTTCACCACGGCGTGCCGCCTGATCCTCAAGACGAAGCCAGGCGAAAAATACCAGTCGCCCGACCGGACCTGGCATACCCGTAACGCCGAAGCGCCCGCGCGCGATCCCAAGTGCGCGGCGACCGACGCCATCGCAAGCTGATTTAGCCTGAATCGAGAGTACAAAACGGGGCGTCGGCGCAATGCGTCGACGCCCTATTTGCAGTGCGGTTGACTCGGGCGGGCAGCTTGCCTAAGGGGGCCTCGCTTCGCCGGGAAAGGTAGTTTTTCCGGCGGATTTTCGTATCATTCGCACGCCGTTTGACCTGGGAACATTAAACCTCCGTGGCGCAAGACCCCACCGATCCGAACACGCCGCCGCCGGCCGACGATCCGGCGCTGGGCTCGCTGCAGGCGCGGCTCGAAGCGGCGCGCCAGGCCGAAGCGGATCGCAATGCCCGCGACCACGCTCCGCTGCGCGACGAAAGCCGCGCGATGGCCGGGCAGGTCGCCGCGACCATGTTGGGCTATCCGCTCGGCGGGATCGTCGTCGGCTGGGGGCTCGACAGCCTGTTCGGCACGCGGCCGTGGATCATGATCGTGCTGATGTTCCTCGCTTTTGCCGGTGCCTGCATGCAGGTGGTTCGCGGCAACAACGTGCGTAACAAGTAAGCGCCGGACAAGTCAGGGATTAATGCATAGTGGCAGCTGAAGCCAAAATCGATCCGATGCACCAGTTTTCGATCACGCCGATCGGCAGTGATCAGCTGGCAGCTTCGCCATTCCAGTTCACCAACTCGGCGCTGTGGATGCTCATCGTCTTCGCGGCCGTGCTGGTGTTCATGTGGGGCGGGATGAAGCGCCAAGTCGTGCCCGGCCGCTGGCAGGTCGCGGTCGAAGGCATGACCGGGTTCCTCGACAATATCACCCGCACCTCGATCGGGGCCGATGGCCGCCGCTACCTGCCGTGGGTCTTCACCGCGTTCGTCTTCATCCTGTTTTCGAACTGGATCGGCGCGATGCCGTTCGCGATCGTCCCCGGCGCGCATCCGTTCACCGTCACCAGCCAGTTCAGTGTGACGATGTTCATGAGCGTGCTGAGCTTCGCCATCGTGCTTGGCGTCGGCTTCTGGAAGCATGGTCTGCACTTTTTCAGCCTGTTCGTGCCCAAAGGTGCGCCGCTGCCGGTCAAGCTGTTTGTCGCGCCGATCGAATTCGTGAGCTTCATGGTGCGCCCCTTTTCGCTGGGCTTGCGGCCTTTCATCGCCATGTTTGCTGGCCACGTCCTGCTCGACGTTTTTGGCAATTTCGTGGTCCAGGGGCTCAACGCCGGCGGGCCGCTCGGCTATGCCATCTCGGCGCTGTGCTTCGTCGCGGTGGTCGGAGTCAACGCGCTCGAACTGCTGGTCGGCGCGATCCAGGCCTATGTGTTCGCGCTCTTGACCGCTTTGTACATCAACGATGCGGTCAACCTTCACTGAGTTTCAAAATCATTTCCTTCTAACACTTTATAAAACGGAGTTATCAAAATGGATCTCGCTTCTGCAAAGGTCATCGGCGCCGGTCTCGCGGCAATTGGTGCGGGCGCTGCTGCGGCTGGCGTCGGCAACGTGTTCGGCAGCTTCCTCCAGGGCGCGCTGCGCAACCCGGGCGCGGCCGCTGGCCAGACCACGACGCTGTACATCGGCTTCGCTGCCGCGGAACTGCTCGGCCTGATGGCCTTCGCGGTTTCGATGATCATCCTCTACGCCCAGTGATATTGTCCGGGTGGGGAATGGTTCTCCGTCCGACATTTTGATCGAGAGTAGAAATGCCGCAAATCGCGCAACTCGCACTGGTCTACCAGTCGCAATGGTTCTGGCTGATCGTCGTCCTGGCGGCGATTTACTTCGTTGTCGGCAAGGGCATCGTGCCCAAGGTCGAAGCGACCGTGGATCAACGCGATGCGACCATCGCCGCAGATCTGGCTGCTGCCGAAGCTGCCCGGGCCGAGGCCGACGCGGCCGAAGCGCAGCTCAAGGCCAATGACCTGGCGGCGCGCGGCAATGCCCAGGCGGCCATCGCCGAAGCCAAGGCCAAGGCGGCCAAGTCCGGCGAAGCCAAGCTCGCGGCGGCGGTTGCGCAGACTGCCAAGCTGCTCGCCGAGGCCGAGGCGCGGATTGCGGGTTCGCGCAGCGCCGCGCTCGCCAGCATCGAAAGCGTCGCGGCCGAAGCGGCGGCCGATATCGTCGCCAAGGTTTCAGGCGCGAAGGTGACTGCGGCTGCGGCGGCAAAGTCGGTGAAGGCGGTACTGGCCAATGTTTAGTCTGACCCTGCTCTCGGCTGCTGCCGAGCACGAAGAAGCGACCGCCTGGGGCCTCAACGCAGGCGGCTGGGTTGCGCTCGCCATGCTGGCGGTCTTCGGGATCATGCTCAAGGCCGGGGTGCCCAAGCTGGTTGCCGGAGTGCTCGACAAACAGATCGCCGAAATCCGCAAGCAGCTTGACGATGCCAAGGCGCTGCGCGCCGAAGCTGAAACGTTGCGCAACCAGTATGCCGCGAAGATCGCCGGGGCCGAGGCCGATGCTGCGGCAATGGTCGATCACGCCAAGCACGAAGCCAAAGCGATCGTCGCGCAAGCTGCGGCGCAGACCTCTGCGCTGATCGCCCGGCGCGAAAAGATGGCGCAGGACAAGATCGGCGCCGCCGAACGCGCCGCACTGGCCGACGTTCGCGCCACTGTCGCGCGCGCCGCCGCCGCTGCCGCAGGGAGCCTGATCGCTGAAAACCATGACGCCAAGGCCGACAAGGCCTTGATCGATGGGGCGATCGCCGACCTTTGAAGAATTTCAGAGCTTGGAGAGGGGGGAAGGGGCGGTCCTAAGGGCCGCCCTTCTTTCGTTGCTGGAGCCGTGCTAACTGATATCAGACTGTTGGAGCATCAGTTTATGAAGCTGTCTGGATTGCAAATTACGACGGCCCTGTCTTTGATTTGCGCGGCAGCTGCGCAAGCCGATAGCTCGGTCCCGATCGCGTTGTGGGGTGACTTCACCACGGCAAGCACAAAAGCTGAAATTAAGGCCTTCAAAGCACCGAAGCCCAAACACAAGGTGGAGGTATTTCCAGGCTGCCTTGCTGAGATGGGCTACCGACATCAACAGGAGCGCCTAGTTACCATCCTGTTTCTTGGGCAGGACAAAGACGCAGATTGCTTTGCCCGAATGTTAGCAGACCTGAGGAGTCGCCTTGGGCAGCCTGAGACTGATACAACGACTTTCGGCAGCGGTTTTGCGTTTGGTACCGGTTCCTCGGTTACCTCGGTAAACACGACTTCGGTGGGTGTCGTGTACATTTGGCGCGATGGCGAAAAGAAGACCAAGTTGGTAAAATCGCCGGGCAACGGCTACAATCTGATTTTCACAGTACGCCCAGACAAATATATCTACTGACCCTGACACCGGTCAGGGCTCGAGCACCACTTTCCCGACCACCTCACGTGCGCCCATCGCCTCGAAAGCCTCGCGCCAGCGCTCCAGCGGCAGCACGCGGTCGATGTGCGGGCTGAGGCGACCATCGGCAGCTAACGTGGCCACCGCCTCGCGGATCGCGCGGCCACGTTCGGGGAAGCGCCGGGCATATTCGCCGGCGCGCACGCCGACCACGCTGAAACCCTTGATCAGCGGGATGTTGGTCGAAATCTCGGCGATCCGCCCGCCAGCAAAGCCGATCACCAGCAGCTTGCCGCCGAAGGCGACGCAGCGGGTGCTTTCGTCGAACAGGTCCCCGCCGACCGGATCGTAGACCAGGTCACACAGCGCCCCGCCGGTAAGCTCGGTCACGGCTTCGCGGAAGCGGCCCTCTGCCAGAATCACCGCGTCGGCCTGGCTCGCCGCCTTGAGCCGCTCGACCTTGCCGGGCGAACCGGTGGTGGCGATGACATGCGCGCCCAGGCGCTTGGCCAGTTCGACCGCGGCAAGACCCACCCCGCCGCTCGCGCCGTGGATCAGCACCCAGCGCCCGGCCGTGAGTCCGCCGATTTCGACCAGCGCGGTGTAGGCTGTACCGTATGCCGCCCCCAGCGCCGCTGCGGCGGGAAAGCCGACCCCATCGGGGATGTGGCTGAGCGCGCGCGTCGGAACCACGGCATATTCGGCAAAGGCTCCGGTCTTGTTGCCACCGTAAACCTTGTCGCCGGGGGAAAATCCGCAGTCCGCGTCTGCTTCGACGACTTCACCGGCGAATTCGAGGCCTGAGGTGAAGGGCAGCTCCGGTTTGAACTGGTAGAGCCCCTTGGTCATCAGCAGGTCGGGGAAATTTAGCGAGGCCGCGCGGATCTTGACCAGTACTTCACCGCTACCGCGCGAGGGCATGTCGCGATCAACCAGCTCTACCCCAGAGAGGTCGGGGGAGAGAACGCGAACCTTGAGGGCTTTCATCAAGAAGTCCCCTCCTCTGAAGAAGAGGGGGAGACGGGCGTTTCGCGCATCAAAAGATGTCTTTCGCGGCTCTGAGCGCGGCAAAGGTCGCCACCGCATCGCCGCCGCCCCAGCGTGCCGCCAGCGCGGGGTCATCGGCACGGAGGAAGGGGTTGGTCGCCAGTTCACGGCTGAGCACCGTCGGCACGGTCGGTGTGCCCTCAGCGCGTAGCTTGGCGATCTGCGCGGCGTATTCCTTGAGCTCGGCGTTGTCCGGATCGGCATGCAGCGCGAACCGTGCGTTCGACGCGGTGTATTCGTGCGCGCAGTAGAGCATGGTGCAGGGCGGCAGGGCCTTGATCCGGCTCAGGCTGGCCCAGAACTGGTCGGGCTGGCCCTCGAACATCCGCCCGCAGCCCAGCG
The DNA here is from genome assembly GCA_031410955.1 of Novosphingobium sp. Lineage (GTDB taxonomy): Bacteria > Pseudomonadota > Alphaproteobacteria > Sphingomonadales > Sphingomonadaceae > Novosphingobium. The sequence continues at coordinate 20,566 of JANOAD010000122.1, forward strand.
CAAACACCGCGTCGCCGACGAAGGCCAACTCCGCCTCGGGCAAGTGGTAGGCGATATGACCGTTGGTGTGGCCCGAAACGTCGATCACCTGCGCGACGTAGTCACCCAGCATGACGGTATCGCCGTGCGCCACCACCCGGTCGGGCGCGGTGCCGAGCTTTTCGACCTCGGCCGGGCCGGTCACCGTGCACCCAGTCGCTGCCTTGATCGCTGCGTTGCCGCCGGCGTGATCGGGGTGCCAGTGGGTGTTCCAGATCTGGGTGATCTGCCAGCCCTTGGCCTTGGCCTCGCGCAGGTAGGTTTCGGCATCAGGGGTGTCGATGCAGGTCGTCTCGCCGCTGTCCGGATCGTGGAACAGGTAGCCGTAATTGTCGCTGAGGCAGGGGAACTGGTGGACTTGCAGCATGATGATCTCCTGCCGTTACCATACCCGCTTTGCCCCAAAGCAAAAGCCCGCCCGGATCGCTCCGGACGGGCTTTGCAATCGTGAGTCCCCGCGAAGGCGGGGATCTCACGCCGCATGCTTAGACCGTGGGGCCTGAGGCCCCCGCCTTCGCGGGGGCGCGGATTAGTCCTTCTTGGCTTTCAGCGCGGCGCCGAGGATGTCGCCGAGCGAAGCGCCGGCATCCGACGAACCGTACTGTTCGACTGCTTCCTTCTCTTCGTGGAGCTGACGCGCCTTGACCGAGAAGTTGGGCTTCTTCGAACGATCGAAGCCGGTGACCATCGCGTCGAGCTTCTGGCCGACCTGGAAGCGGTCAGGACGCTGCTCGTCGCGGTCGCGGCCGAGGTCGCTGCGCTTGATGAAGCCAGTAGCGCCATCGTCGCCGGCCTGCACTTCGAGTCCGCCATCGCGCACTTCGAGAATGGTGACCGTAACTACGTCGTTCTTCTTAAGGCCGCTGGTCGCAGCGCCCGAAGTAGAAACGCTGCCGCCAACCGCCGGAGCACCCTTTTCAAGCTGCTT
>JANOAD010000123.1:0-7882 GCA_031410955.1 Novosphingobium sp.
GGCACTCGGCCTATGTCGGCCTCACGCGCCACCGTGACGGGGTGCAGCTTCATTATGGCCGCGATGACTTTGCCGATCAGGGCAAGCTCGTTCGCACCCTGTCGCGCGAGCGGACGAAGGATATGGCGGGCGATTATCCACTCCCCGAAGTGTCGGCCCGCAATTTTGCCGAGCGGCGCGAGTTCCGGTTTGGCGAAGTCGCCCGCGATATGGTCGCCAAGGCGCGCGGGCTTTTGGCCGACCCTGACCGGATTGCGGCCTTGCGGGGCCGTCTCGACAAGGCGCTGGGGCGTGAGCCGTCAGCAGCGCCCGAAGCTGCGGACAAGGAACCGGGTCAGGATCGCGGCACCGACACCGCTGCGAACCGTCTCCGCGCCCGCATGGCCGAACTGGGCAAGCAGGTGCGTAAGGATGATGAGCGGGATCGTGACCGGACAAAGGATCGCGACCGCGACCGTGGAGGGCCAGGACGATGAGCGACGCGCAGGACGATCTACTTTTGGGGTTGCTGACCGATATTGCCGAAGGGGTGGCGACGCTTGCCGCGCGCGTTGATGCGATGGAGGCTGCAAACGCCGTGCATCAGGCGCAGGTGAATGAGGCGCTTGCCACCATCGCCGAGATTGCCACCCGAACATACTATGTCAGCAAGCCGCCCAAGGCACTACCCGATGACGTCATCAACGCGGGCGTTATGGATGTCATGATCGAGCGGTGGCCGATGGAATGGTCAATGACGTTCCCACCGTCCGAATTTAAGATATTCAAAAACCTAGACGCGCTTAGCACCGAGGAGATCGAAGCAATGCTCCGGGCACGGGCTGTGATTGCGGAAGACGCCACCAACGCCCAGCGGTTGCGTCATGCGCGGGCATTGGTGATGCTTAAGGAGGAAATGGATAAGCGGTTTGAAGCCCATGAAAAAGGCATCGAGCGCGATGCACCGGGGCGTGGACGATGAGGAATGATTGACGGAAAGTAGATTTTGATATGCGGGACGAGAGATAGGTAAGTTAGGCGGAACCTACCGTCGTTCTTCGAACTATCGGAGCGGATGTAAGGGCGGTCTTCGACGCAATGTCCTGACGACAATCCGGTTGCGATCAGTAGAAACCAATCGTGCGAACCCCGGACAGATCAGCATTGAGCGACTTGTCGCCGTTCGCTTGCCATCGTCACAACGAGCGCAAGCGCCGCAAATCCAGCACCGGCAAGGAACGTCGCATCTGATCCGATGCGATCCCATAGCAGCCCCGCGATCACGCTTGCGAAAAGTAGTGCCGACCCCGTTACGAGGTTGAAGAGGCCGAAAGCCGAACCCCGCAAATCGCTGGGCGCATGATCGGCAACGAGCTTGGCAAGTAGGCCTTGGGTGAGAGCCATATGGGCACCCCAGAGCGCAATGCCGAGAAAAGCACCGCTGAGTCCCGCGACAAGCGCCAGCGAAAGGTCGGCGGCGATCAGGCATCCAAGACCCCAAAGCAGCAGTGTGCGGGCTGACATTCGGTCAGATAGGCCACCCGCTGGATACGCCCCAAGGGCATAAACAAGGTTCATCACGACCAGCACCAGCGGTGCGAGTGTCAGCGGCAAGCCTTCCGCATTGGCCTTGAGGATCAGGAAGCCTTCGCTAAACCGCGCCAGTGTAAACACGACGCCAATGCCCGTGACATTCCAAAACCCGCGCGGGAGCCGTTTGAGATCAGAAATCTGTATCGGCGCGCGCGCAACCGGTGCTTCCTGTCGCGGCTTGGAATCTTCTACTCCAAACACGGCGCACAGCACGGCCAGCACGCCGGGAACGACCGAAACCCAAAATACCATCCGCATATCATTGGCGAGCAAGGCCATCAGCCCTATCGCAGCCAATGGACCAGCAAACGCGCCCACCGTATCAAGCGATTGTCGGAGTCCAAATGCGCGCCCCCTGATTTCAGATGGCGTGACATCGGCAACGAGGGCGTCGCGCGGTGCGCCCCGCAACCCCTTGCCGATACGGTCAACAAAGCGCGCGCCGATGACGATCGGTGCCGTCGTCGCAAGCGCGAAAAACGGCTTCGACAATGCGCCAAGTCCGTAACCCAGAAGGATCAGCGGTTTGCGCCTTCCCATGCGATCAGCAATATATCCCGAAAATACCTTACTGATCGACGCGGTTGCTTCGGCAAAGCCATCAATAAGCCCGACCATTGCCACACTGACGCCGAGCGTCGTCGTCAGGAAAAGCGGTAGCAATGAGTGAATAATCTCGGATGATATGTCCATGAACATACTGACCAGTCCGAGCGCCCAAACGGTGCGCGGAATAGCCAAGCGAGGAGCATCATGTTTGCGAATAGGCATCAATGGCGATTGTAGCGTTGCAGGCTGATCCTAAGCCCTATCCGCACTTCATCGCCGGGATTGGCCTGTGTGATGATCGCAGCGGGGCCGCTGACGCTGTTGTGGGCATATTCAAGGTGCAGGCTCACCAGCCTGCCGGTGTAAGGTAGATTATAGTTGAACCCCGTGCGGACCGCACTCTGCCGCGCGCGTCCCGTGATTACATCCTGCCCCAGACTGACAAAATCGTAGCGCAGGAACAGGTCGAGATCGCCGGCGTCGCGCCTGTCGAAGATTGAGACCTGTCCCATGACATAGCCACCAAACACGTCGCTTTTGCTGCCCGAGAAACGCGAGCGGATCACTTCGCCCTCAATTGTTGCAGGGCGTCCGGCAAGCGGGAAGGTGTAGGCGGCATCCGCCTCGAATGTCAGTTTGCCGCCCGTCGCTGCAACGCTGCCGAGCGGCGCTTGCCCGATGGCCGTCCCGAGCGTGAAGTAGCGATTGGCTATGTTGCTGGTATAGTCACTGGCAAAGCCTAGCGTCAGCTTGCGGCCCTGTTCGGCATCATTGATTGGGGCAAGCAAGAGCTTGCCCGCAACCGACCTGCCAATGCTGCTCTGCACATCGGCGGCATTGAGCGAACCCCTGTTATCGCCGACCGAGAGCTGGACGGTCGCAACCGGCGACAGCGCTTTTTGCACCTGAAAGCCCATTTGCGCGCCGAAGGTATTGACCGAGCCATGCTCTTCCAGAATCAGCGAGCGATTGATCGTTGGCAGATTGCCCGATGAGAGGTTGTCGTCGCGCGAGAGGATATGGGTGTTATGCCCGAATAGCAGCCGGAACTTGGCCGGATCATCGGTGTCCTGGAGCGATATAAACAGGTTTTCAAAGTTGCGGCGGAACGGGCCGTTGCGAAAGAAGTCGCTGTTGGTGAGATCGACCTCATAGACCAGCGCAGGGCGCAAATGGAGCGTGATGCGCGGCAGATCGAACTCGGCCCCTTGCCGCACCCGCCGCCAGCCATCCTTGCCGTCAGGGTCAATCAGTCGCTCCGCAAAGCCCCAGGCGGTGATGCGGAAATCGCCCGATTGGACGACGACACCCGCGTCAGGGTTGAACGATAGAACCGTCGCGGCATCGGGTGATGGAGCCGATTGCGCGAATACGGGTGTTGCCGTGACTGCCAGCAACAGGGCGGCAAAAGGTGGAGCGATCATCCTCACCAGAAATACCGCCGCCATCCACGCACTTTGCCCGCAGAGCCAGTGCGGCGGGCGCGCAGCATTTTCAGGTAGAGGATGATCCCGGTGATGCTCATGGCGATCAGCGCCAGCCCCCACGCCAGCCCTAAGAACTTGCCACCATCGCCGAAAATCTCGCCGGTATGCAGGCGCACCACCCAATCCTCGCCGTCGGGTTCGGATTTTATGATCGCGCCGGTTGCCGCATTGACCGTCACCTTGATGGGTTCCGCCCCGTCGAGGTGGAAGACATAGGCTTGAACCGGAGCCTTGATGATCCAATCGACCGACGCAACAGGCCGATTGCCATAGCGGCCGAGAATGACGGTGCGGGCCTTGTCGAGTGATGCGGCATTTGAAGGTAAGGGCGCGGACAAGGAGGTGGGCGACATGATTGCTGCCATCGCTTCGCGGGCGGCCTCGTCCTCACCAAAGATCGCTTCGCCCTGCATCCATATGCCGGTGAGCGAGACTGACAGGAAAAAGACAATGCCGAAAACGCTCAGCCAGCGGTGAATTTTGCGATTGGTCATATGGCCCGAGCATCCTAATGTAATAGCTGTTACTTCGTAGAGGCTGCCATACTTGATGCAACAGCTATTACAATTGGCGCTAAAATGACCAAGCTGAAATGGCTCCTTTTGCTGACTCAGATACCTGCCTCCGCATCGAGCGCGCGGGTCGCACTCTGGCGGCGGTTACGCGGGGCAGGAGCAACCAGCGTTGAACATGGCGCGTGGATGTTGCCAGCTACCGAAGCGCATCACACGCTGTTGAACGAGCTGGCCCAGACCGTGCAGTCTCAAGGAGGCAATGCCAGTCTGTTCGAGGCAACAGCCGTGGCGGACGACAAGGAGATGATCGCGCGGTTCGCTGCTGACCGGCAGCGCGAGTATCAGGAATTTGCAACCCGTGCCCAAGGACTACTCGATGAAGTCGCCAAGGAGATTGCCGCTGAGAAGTTTACCTTTGCCGAATTGGAAGAAGTCGAGGACGATTTGAAAAAGCTCGACGTCTGGCTGGGCAAAATTGCCGCTCGCGATTTCTTTGCGGGAAATGCCCTCACGACCGCAAAGAAACAGCTTGGGGCTTGTGCCCGTGCGGTCGAGAGTTTCGCAGCTAATGTATATGTCGCAGACGGCCTAGCGGTAAGGGATTGAGGGTGCAACTTAGCTCGTCACGAGCATCATATGCGCCGGGGGCGGGGACGCTAGAGCTGTGGCTCTGTGGCCCTACAAACAACGAAATGATGGACAAATGGCACCTTCGCTGCCACACGCCGAGGGACGATCAAACGACATGAAACTGCACGGAACCCTAATTTATTCTACACAGTTCCTGCACAGGCAAATTATGTCGATATTTACCTCGCAATATCAACATAATACAGGACTACCGTCCTCAGTTCAGCATGACGGGCTTTGGTTTGGAGGCCTAGTGATACGCATCGGCATCATCGGCAGCGAAGGGCGCATGGGCGGCGCGCTGGCCTTGGCGATTGCTGCGGCGGACGGAACGCTGGCGGGCGGGATCGACAAGGATGGCGACATCGTGGCGCTCGCCGCGGCGAGCGATGTGCTGGTCGATTTCTCCAGTCCGCACGCGCTCGAAGCCAATCTCGATGCGGCGATTGCGGCGGGCGTGCCGATCGTCGTGGGCACCACCGGCCTCGAGGAGCGCCACCACTGGCTGTGCGATCACGCGGCGCAGACAATCGCCGTGCTCCAGACCGGCAACACCTCACTCGGCGTGACCCTGCTCGCCCATCTGGTGCGCGAGGCCGCGGCGCGGTTGGGCGAGGACTGGGACATCGAGATCGCCGAGACCCACCACCGGATGAAAGTGGACGCACCCTCCGGCACCGCGCTGCTGCTCGGCGAAGCGGCGGCGGCGGGCCGCGGCATCGCGCTGGCCGATCATAGCGAACGCGGGCGCGACGGGATAACCGGTGCGCGCGAGGCGGGCGCGATCGGCTTCGCGTCGTTGCGCGGCGGCAGCGTGGCAGGCGATCACACCGTCCATTTCCTCGGCGACGACGAGCGCCTGACCCTGACGCACCTCGCCGAAAACCGCGGCATCTTCGCCAAAGGCGCGGTGCGCGCGGCGCAGTGGCTGATCGGCAAGCCCGCTGGGCGCTACACCATGGGCGAGGTGCTCGGGCTTTGAGCGCAGCCGCCGCGGTCGCCGCATGCCACTGGCGCGAGCCGGGCGGTCCGGACGCCGCGCAAGCGATCTGCGCGTTCCTCGCCGGGATCGGGATTGTCGTGGAGATCGCTTCGCCCGATGCCAACCGGTTCGTCCCGGGCATGGCCATCGTCGCGGGGCGGATCGTGGTCGACCCAGCGGGCGGCGGCCATCCCGGCGACCTGCTTCACGAAGCGGGCCACATCGCCGTGGCCGAGCCAGAACGCCGCGCTACCATGTCCGCAGTCGGCACCGATGCGGGCGAGGAGATGGCCGCGATTGCCTGGTCGGTTGCCGCCGCACGGGCCTGCGGAGTGCCGCTCACGGTGCTGTTCCATCCCGAGGGCTACAAGGGCGACGCGGCCTCGTTGATCGAGAATTTCGAGGCCGGGCGGACTTTTGGCGTGCCGCTACTGGCCTGGTACGGGCTGACCACCGAGTCGGACTTTCCTGCCATGAAGCGCTGGCTGCGATGAACCGCGCCAACACTTTCGAGTTCTTCCGCCGTCTTGCCGAAGCCAATCCGTCGCCCGAGACCGAGCTGGCCTATGGCAATACCTACCAGCTGCTGGTGGCCGTGGTGCTGTCGGCGCAGGCCACCGATATCGGAGTGAACAGGGCGACCAAGGCGCTGTTTCGCACGGTCACAACACCTGCACAAATGGTTCAACTCGGCGAAGATGGCCTGAAGGCGCACATCAAGACCATCGGGCTGTTCAACACCAAGGCGAAGAACGTGATCGCGCTCAGCGAAATCCTCGTGCGCGATTTCGCCGGCGAAGTTCCGGCCGACCGCGAGGTGCTGACCACGCTGCCCGGGGTCGGGCGCAAGACCGCCAACGTGGTGATGAACTGCGCCTTCGGGGCGGAAACTTTCGCGGTCGATACCCACATTTTCCGGGTCGGCAACCGCACCGGACTGGCCAGGGGCAAGGCGCCGCTCGCGGTCGAGCAGCAGCTCGACAAGAAAGTGCCGCAACCGTTCCGCCAGGGCGCGCACCACTGGCTGATTTTGCACGGGCGCTACGTCTGCAAGGCGCGCACACCGGAATGCTGGCGTTGCCCGGTGGCCGATCTCTGCGCGTTCAAGCCAAAGACTCCGCCGCCGAAGAAGTAGGGGTTCACGCAGAGGCGCAGAGGAGAAGGGAGGCGCGAAGGTGTTCGGTGCGCCGCAGGCTCCTGAATCTTCGCAACGTTGCACCATTCGCAAGGCCCGAATGCAATAGCGGCTGCGCCGCAAACATTACCCCTTCGCGCTCCCCTTTCTTCTCCGCGCCTCTGCGTGAACCCTTTCCTACAAACCCTTCTCAAAAAACATCTGCGCATAGGGATCGTCATTGAAGCGTGGGATTTCGGTCCAGCCCCAATGGCGGTAGATCGCGACCGCATTGCTGAGCGCGCCGTTGGTGTCGAGGCGAAGCAAAGTCATACCAAGTTCGCGGGCTACCGCCTCGGCCTTTGCCATCAGCTGGCGCGCCAGTCCCGTGCCACGGGTGGATTCGGCGATCCACATTCGCTTGATCTCGCCATAGCCCTTGTCGGTCCCTTTGAGCGCCACGCACCCAACCGGCGAAGCGCCCGCGAATGCGACCAGAAAGCAGCCGCGCGGGCGGACCAGATCGCCCGCATCGGGATCGCGCGAAAGGCCAACGCTGAACCCGCCGGGAAAGCGCGCATCGAGCTCGGCATAGTATTGCGTGAGGCAGTGCCGCGCTGCCGGATCGCCCGGTTTGCGCTCCTCGATCAGCACTTATTGCGCCGGATCGAGGTGCAGCCCCTTCTTGCCGTGCTCGGGCGTATCGCTCGGCGCGTCGGGTTCATCCTGGTCAGGGTCGAGCGGCGGCTGGAGCATGCCTTCCCACTTGGTGATCACTGCCGTCGCGACCGAGTTGCCGAGGACATTGGTCGCGGTGCGGCCCATGTCGAGGAACTGGTCGATCGCCAGCACCAGCGCGATGCCCTCTACCGGCAGGTCGAACATCGCCAAGGTCGCGGCGATCACCACCAGGCTGGCGCGCGGGACGGCGGCGATGCCCTTGGAACTGATCATGAGCGTCAGCAGGATCAGGATCTGCGTGGCGATCGAGAGATCGTAGCCATAGGCCTGGGCGATGAAGATCGTCGCGAAG
>JANOAD010000124.1:0-5372 GCA_031410955.1 Novosphingobium sp.
CCTTGGCCTTGGCCACCGAAACCATGATCTGCGCCCGGGGCGAAATCGCGCCATCGCCGTTGGCATCGAGCAGCTGCTGCGCCTTGACCACCGCCGCGCGGGCGATCTCGAGCTCGGAATAAAGGTGCGCGGCGCGGTGCTGGAGCGACTGGAACTCGCCGATCAGTTTGCCAAACTGCTTGCGCTGCTTGAGGTAGCTGGTGGTCATGTCGAAGGCGCCCATGCCGACCCCGACGCTCTCCGCCGCCGCGCCGACGCGGCCCGCGGCGAGGACCTTGTTGAGCACCTCGCGCCCGCCATCGACTTCGCCGATCACCGTGTCGGCATCGAGCTGGACATTGTCGAGCTTCACATGCGCGGCCATCGCGCTATCGACCAGCCGCACGCTGTCGAGGCTGAGCCCGGAGGCGTCCTTGGGCACGGCAAACAGCGTGATGCCGGCATCGTCCTCATCGCTACCCGCAGTACGCGCAGCAACCACCAGCATATCGGCCGAGGCGCCCTGCACCACGAAGCTCTTGGTCCCGGTGAGCTTGAAGCCATTACCGGCGCGCTCCGCCTTCGTCTTGATTCGCTCGGGGCGGTGCTTGGGGCCTTCGTCGATCGCCACGGCATAGACGCTCTTGCCCTCGAGCAGGCCCGGCAGGTAGCGCCCGCGCAGCTCGTCACCGCCAGCCCCCAGCGCGGTCGCAGCCATGACCGAGCTGGTCAGGAACGGCGAGGGGGTCAGGTTGCGGCCAATCTCCTCAAGCACGATCCCGGCCTCGACATGGCCCATGCCCAGCCCGCCATCGGTCTCAGGCACGAGGATCCCGGTGAAGCCCATTTCGGCGAACTGGCCCCACAGCGCGTGGCCGAACCCATCCTTGCAATTGATGTCGCGGAAGTGGCGCAGCTGCTTGGCGATGGCACCCTCGTCGGCCATGAACCCGCGTGCGCTGTCGGCCAGCATCGCCTGATCGTCGTTGTGATAAAGCGGCATGTCAGGCTCCCGGCAGGTCGAGGATGCGTTTGGCGATCACGTTGAGCATCACCTCGCTGGTGCCGCCCTCGATCGAATTGGCCTTGGTCCGCAGCCACCCGCGCGCGCGGCTGCCGCCGTTCGAGGCAGCGCTATCCCATTCGAGCGCGGCGCTGCCGCCCGCTGCCATCAGCAGTTCGTGGCGGCGCTTGTTGAGTTCGGTCCCGGCGTATTTCATCATGTTGGAACCGGCCGGATGACCCTTGCCGACCTTGACCTCGTCGAGGAATTTCTCGCCCATCGCGCCGTAAGCCAAGGCATCGACATCGAACATCGCCAGTTCGGCGCGGAGCAGCGGGTCTTCGACACCCCCGTTGCGTGACAGGATCGCACCGATGGTGTTCATCCGGTCACCGCCGCCCGCGCCCGAGATCATCTCGCGCTCATGCCCAAGCAGGTATTTCGCCACGTCCCAACCGCGGTTGAGTTCGCCGACGATCTGGTCCTTGGGGACCGAAACATTGTCGAAGAAGGTTTCGCAGAACGGCGAATTGCCGCTGATCAGCAGGATCGGCTTGGTCGAGACACCGGGGCTTTCCATGTCGAACAGCAGGAACGAGATGCCCTGGTACTTGTTCGCCTTGTCGGTGCGCACGAGGCAGAAGATCCAGTCGGCCTTGTCGGCGTAAGAGGTCCAGATCTTCTGACCGTTGACCACCCAATGATCGCCCTTGTCCTCGCCGAAGGTCTGCAGACTGACGAGATCCGAGCCTGAACCAGGTTCGGAATAACCCTGACACCAACGGATCTCGCCGCGCGCGACCTGGCCGAGATAGTGGACCTTCTGTTCTTCGGTGCCGAATTTAAGCAGCGCCGGGCCGAGCATCCAGATGCCAAAGCTCGACAGCGGCGGGCGCGCGCCGATGCGCTGCATTTCCTCGCGCCAGATCTTCGCCTCGGCCGGGGTCATCCCCGCGCCGCCATAAGCGATGGGCCAGTCGGGCACGGTGTAGCCTTTGGCCACGCAGGCCTCGAGCCAGGCTTTCTGCGCTGCGTTCTTGAACTTGAAATTGCGGCCGCCCCAGCAGACATCGTCCTCGTCGCGGACGGGCTGCCGCATTTCGGGGGGGCAATTGGCTTCAAGCCACGCGCGCACTTCGGCGCGGAAGGCATCGGGATCTGACATGGGAAGGGCTCCTCTTGTTAACCGAGAGGTTAAGGCGCTTGTACCCCGCCGCGCAAGCCCGGAATTCCTTGTACCATGCAGTAGCCTGTGTGCCGTAGCGTCAAGTGCAAGAGCGTTGACCCGCCTCTCTGCCCGCCTAAGCTGGGGCAAAATGCAAATCAGGAGAGACCATGCGATTCTCAGGCAAATGCGCCGTCATCACCGGCGCAGGATCGGGTATCGGCCGCGCCGCAACGCTGCTGTTCGCACGCGAAGGCGCAACGGTTTACGCCGCCGACATCGACCTTGAGCGCGCCAAGGCGGTCGCTGCCGAAGGCGAGAACATCGTGGCGGTAGCCTGCGACGTTTGCGATGTCGCCCAGATCAAGGCGCTGATGGATCAAGCCGCCAGCGAACAGGGCGGGATCGACTACCTGTTCAACAATGCCGGTGCCGGCGGCGACCGCGCGCCGATCGACGAAATCGAACCCGAAGGCTGGGACCGCACCTTCGACCTGTTGATGCGTTCGGTCGCGTTTGGCATTCGCTATGCCGCCCCCCACATGAAGGGCCGGCGCGGGGCCGCGGTGGTCAATACCAGCAGCATCGCCGCAGTCGGTCCGGGCTATTCACCCACCGCCTATGCCGTCGCGAAGGCCGGAGTGCTGCACCTGACCAAATGCGCGGCGACCGACCTTGCCAAGTACGGCATCCGCGTAAACGCGGTGCAGCCCGGCTTCATCAACACCAACATCTTTACCGCCAGCCTGGAAGTGCCAAGCGAGATGATCGACACGGCCAAGGACATGATCCTGCAGATGTTATCGAACGCGCAGCCGGTGGCGCGCGCGGGCATGCCGATCGACATCGCCAATGCGGTTGCCTTCCTGTGCAGCGAGGAAGCGAGCTTCATGACCGGCGCATCGCTGATCGTCGATGGTGGGATCACCGTTGGCCCGCGCCACAGCTGGGATCCCGAAGCACCCGGGATGTTCGATGCGCTGCTGGCCATGGCGGAGGGGGCCGAAGCGGAAGGGGCAGCGGTAGGCGACGGCAAGTGAGGCCGCGCGCTATGCTTCCCGCCGCCGAACGACTGCCACTGCGGATCAAGCTCGGCAACGGCTTGGGATCGGCTGCATTCGGGGTCAAAGACAACGGCTTCGCCACCCTGCTGCTGCTGTTCTACAGCCAGGTTCTGGGCCTGGAGGCTGGGCTGGTCGGACTGATCCTGCTGGTTGCGTTGCTGCTCGATGCCATGGTCGATCCATTGGTCGGATACTGGAGCGACAAGACCCACAGCAAGTGGGGCAAGCGCCATCCGTGGATGTACGCGGCGATCCTGCCGATGGCGGCGGCCTGGCTGATGCTGTGGCATCCGCCGCAAACCAGTTCGAACTGGCTGTACGGCTACCTGCTGCTGTTCGCCTTCCTGATGCGCGCGGCAGTATCGTGTTATGAAATCCCGGCGCTGTCGGTCGTGCCGGGGCTGACCAGCGACTATGACGAGCGAACCTCGGTTACGCGGTGGCGCTATATCTTCGCCTGGGCGGGCGGGCTGGCCATGCTGATGCTGGCTTTCGGGGTGTTCCTGGTCCCGTCGGCGCGCTACCCGGTCGGGCAACTCAATGTGGACGGATACGGGCTTTATGGCTGGACCGGAGCGGCGGTGATGGTGGTGGCCGCGCTCGTTGCTGCGCTGTCCACCCACCGCCGCATCGCCCGGCTCGACAGCAGTCCGCCGGTCCACCTGCCGCTGCGCCAAACAGTGCGCAAGATCGGCCGCACGCTCGCCAACCGCGCCTTCATGATCCTGCTCGGTTCCACGCTGTGCAGCTACATCAACCTGGGACTGAGCTATTCAACCGCAACCTATATCCTGACCTATTACTGGGAAATGCCGCAGGCCGGGTTCCTCGTCTATTCGGTCTCGCTGTTCATCGGCGTCGTGGGTGCGTTCCTGCTGGTCGGTTTCCTGCAAAGCCGGATCGAAAAGCGCACCGGCGCGGTCGCGGGGCACCTGCTGGCGCTGGCGGTCGGACTGTCCCCCTATCTGTTGCGCTTTGCCGGGCTGTTCCCCGAAAACGGAGCGCCAGCGCTGATCCCGCTGTTGTTCACACTGGTCGCCACTTCCAATGGGCTGGCGGTCGCTGCCGGGATGATGACCCAGTCGATGGGTGCCGACATCATCGAAGCCTCGCAGGAGCGAACCGGCGAGCGGACTGAAGGGCTGTTCTTTTCGGCCTATTTCTTCACTCAGAAATGCGCCACCGGGATCGGCATATTCCTCGCCGGCAGCATCATCAGCGCTTCAGGGTTTCCGGCCAGGGCCCGCCCGGGCGAAGTACCTCTGGCTGTACTCGATCATTTTGCGCTTTATTTCGTGATCCTGCTGACCTTGATCAGCCTGACCGGAACGGCGATTATTTCGCGCTTTCCGATCACCCGCGCCGATCATGCCGCCCGTCTGACCAAGCTAAAGGAGCAGCTTGTCTCTCCGCTTGGCCCCGAACCTTAACCGATCGCTTAATTCACCCTTGGCGCAAGGCTTGCCCCGTGGCAGGGAGCACTGCGAGACTCGACATTATCAGGAAAGGAAGATCCCATGGATTTCGATCCCACCGAACGGCAGGTCTATTGGCGCGACCGCGTCCGCCAGTTCATCGAGAACCACGTCCGTCCGCGCCAGGGCGACTACAAGGCGCAGGACCAGGCGGGTGAGCGCTGGAAAGTGCTGCCCGTGGTCGAAGAGGAAAAGGCCCGCGCCAAAGCGCAGGGGATCTGGAACCTGTTCATGCCGCCGCAGGCCGGCCGCGCCCACGTTGACGATACCTTCGAATTTGACGGTCCGGGTCTGACCAACCTCGAATACGCGCTCTGCGCCGAAGAAATGGGCCGCGCCCACTTTGCCAGCGAGGCATTCAACTGCTCCGCGCCCGATACCGGCAACATGGAAGTGTTTCACCGCTATGGCACGCTTGAGCAGAAGGAGCGCTGGCTCAAGCCGCTGATGGACGGCGAAATCCGTTCGGCCTTCCTGATGACCGAGCCCGCCGTGGCTTCGTCGGATGCGACCAACATCGAAACCTCGATTCGGCGCGAGGGTGTAATACGTCCTCAACGGCACCAAATGGTGGTCGTCGGGCGCAGGCGACCCGCGCTGCAAGATCGCGATCGTCATGGGCAAGACCGATTTCGAGGCCAAGCGCCACGCCCAGCAATCGATGGTGCTGATGGAGCTCGACGCCC
>JANOAD010000125.1:0-3920 GCA_031410955.1 Novosphingobium sp.
CGGATGTACTTGGCATTGTGGCTCATCAATCGGTGCCGCTTGCCAACCGCACCGTGCTTGATCTTGCCGGTGGCGGTGAGCTTGAAGCGCTTTTTGACGCCGCTCTTCGTCTTGAGCTTAGGCATTTTCGTCTCCTAGACTGAGACACGTAAGGTCGGCCCTGGCAGCCTATTTAGCCAGGCAGACCCTGAAACACGTGTCAGTGAAGCGCGGGCCCCTAACGGCGAATCGTCAGAAAGGCAAGCGCGGAAGCGTCAGGTCGCGGGTATCGCACTCCGGCCGGCCGCCCACCACCCGAACACGGCGATGACCGCATAGCAGGCCAGTGGCAGGATCAGCGAGCTCGACAGGCTGGTCATGTCGGCCAGCTTGCCGGTGAGCACCGGAATGACCGCGCCGCCAAAGATTGCGATGTTGATGATGCCTGAGCCGTCCGCCGCGCGGCTGCCCAGTCCTTCGCAGGCCAGGCTGAAGATGGTCGGGAACATGATCGAATTCACCAGCCCGACCGCCAGCAGGCTCCATGCCGCCAGCGAACCGGTGGTGTTCATCGAGATGAGCACCAGCACGATCGCACCAAGCCCGTTGAAGCCGAGGACCTTGCCGGGGCTGACGCGGGTCATCACCCACGATCCGATAAACCGGCCGATCAGGGCGCCGCCCCAATAATAGGGAATGTATGATCCGGCTGTTTCGGCATCGACGCCCAGGACCGACGTCTGCTGCACGTAGTTGACGATGAGTGAGCCGATCGCGACCTCTGCGCCAACATAGAGGAAGATGCACAGCGCCCCGAACGAGAACCGCGGCAGGGCAAGCAGCTTGTTGCGAAAGAGCCAGACCACGATCCCGGCCAACATCAGCGGCAGCGAGTATTGCGGTTGGCCCAGCACCGCTGAGAGCGCGCCAAGGCCGAACACCCCAAGCCCCAGCAGGTAACGCGGAGTGGTGACCAGCGGCGCGCCATCTTCGCTGTTGGCGTCATGTTTCAGGCGATTGCGGTTCATCCACACCGCACCGGCAACCACGACCAGGGCAACCGCCAGGCCGATATAGGTTTTGGCGATGATCTGGGTTTCAGCCATGCGGTAGGAATCGAGCGCCGCGCCGCTGAGCTGTGCCGCGCTCACTCCGGCAAGGCTGCCGAGGATCAGAGTCGCGCCGACCTTGGGAAATATCACCGTGCCAAGCGAGTTAAACGCCTGGGCAAAGGTCAGGCGGCTGGAGGTGGTCTTGGCCGGGCCGAGCAGCGAGATCAGCGGGTTGGTTACGACCTGAACGACGACTACGCCGCTGGCGAGGATAAAGAAGGCGAACAGGAACAGCGGGTAGGCCGCATTCTGCGATGCGGGAATGAACAGCAAGCAGCCGACCATCATGGTGAGGAGGCCGACCACCGCACCGCGCATGTAGCCCACTCGCTTGACCAGCGCGGCTCCGGGAATGCCGATCACCGCATAGGCCGTGAAAAAGCAGAACTGGACCAGCATCGCCTCGGTGTAGTTGAGCGTGAACAGCTCCTTCAGCTTGGGGATGATCACATCGTTGAGGCTGGTGATCCCGCCGAAGATGAAGAACAGCGCCATGACGAACAGCCGCAGCTCGGGAGCATCGATGTGCTCGCCGCCGGTGTCTGTTGCAGTAACCGGTGCAGCCATTG
The DNA here is from genome assembly GCA_031410955.1 of Novosphingobium sp. GTDB lineage: Bacteria > Pseudomonadota > Alphaproteobacteria > Sphingomonadales > Sphingomonadaceae > Novosphingobium. Next base: position 1,661 of record JANOAD010000125.1, read on the forward strand.
TTCTCTCTCCCCGATGGTGTCGCGGCCTGGTTTCAGGTCCACACTGCGGCCAGCTTTGGCGGCGCCCCCGCCATTGTCCAGCCGTATACGTATTCCAATCCCGATTGATAACGTTCTCAACAGCTGCTGACAAATGCTTTGTTGCAACGCTGCGCTGCATACACTTGCCAAGTTTAATCGCGCGATTAAAACGCTGGCAAAGGGAGAGATTCGCGTCATGTCGATATTGTATGACGAAGGCCAGCAGGCCATCGCCACCGAAAGCCGCCGGGTGCTCGATGCGCGGATGGACAAGGGCCGGTTGCTCGGATTGCTTGAACAGGTTGGGGAGATCGATCAGCCGTTCTGGGATACCGCGGTTGAGCAGGGCTGGACCGCGCTGGCCATTCCGGAAGAGCATGGCGGGCTGGGCCTCGGGCTGACCGAACTGGGCTTGGTCGCGCAAGCTGCGGGGGCCGCGACTTCGGGAGCGCCATTCCTGACAGTCGGCTACGGCGCGGCGCAGGCCCTCCTGGCGGGTGGGCAAACGGGCGACCTGACTGCGCTGGCGGCGGGCGAGAAGCTCGCCACGGTGGCTTTCGCCGAGGGTAGCGATCCGCTTCCCACTGGGTCTGCGGTCACGTTTGCCGCGGGCAAGCTCAATGGGACCAAACCTGCGGTGATCGGCGGGCTCAAGGCCGATATCGCGGTAGTGTTGGCGAGAAGCGACTGGCAGCCGATACTAGTCGCAGTGCAGCTCGCCCAGGTCACCCGCACCGCTGTGCCCAGCTTCGACAATTCTCGGCTCTACGCTGACTTGACCTTCGAGGGCACCCCGGCGACGGTCCTTGCCGAGGGACAGTCAGCACTCGACCTGGCCCGCGACGTGCTCGCGCGGATGGCAGTCGTCACCGCGCACGAACAGGTCGGCGGGGCCGAGGCGCTGCTAGGCATCGCGCGCGACTATGCGCTAACCCGCAAGGCGTTCGGCCAGCCGATCGGCGCGTTCCAGTCGATCAAGCATCGCATCGCCGAGCTCTATGGCTTGGTCGAAGTCGCCCGCGCCAACTGCATCCATGCCGGGGCGAGCGAAGGCACACCCGAATTCCTGATCGCCGCCGCCGATGCGCGGCTCAGCGCCACGCTCGCCTATGATACCGCCGCGCGCGATTGCGTGCAGATCCACGGCGGGATCGGGGTAACCTGGGAACAGGGCCTCCACCTCCACATGCGCCGCGCGCGCAGCCTGGCGATCGAGCAGGGCAACCTGCTGTTCTGGGAAGACCTGTTGGTCGATCAACTTGCGGGAGCCGCAGCATGAGCGAACTCGAAACCTATCGCGCCAAGGCCCGCGCTTTCCTCGAAAGCATGGCCCCGAAATATGCCCGCGCCGCGCGGACTGGCAACACGGTCGAACAGGACCTGGCGCTGGGCCGGGAATACATGGCCGCCAAGTACGACGCCGGATTCGCCGGGATCAACTGGTCGCCCGAGTTCGGCGGCCAAGGCCTCAGCAACCTGCACAAGATCGCCTTCGATGCCGAGGAGATGCAGCACGGCATGCCGGTGCAATTCTTCGGGATTTCGCTCGGCATGCCGGTGCCGATGATGATCCACTACGGGCAGGATCGCGACTTCGTGAAAGAGCGCGTGACCAAGGCGCTGCGCGGCGAGGAAATCTGGTGCCAGCTGTTCTCCGAACCCTCGGGCGGTTCGGACCTGGCGGCGCTGCGGACCAAGGTCGAGCCAGATGGCAACGGCTGGCGGATGAACGGCCAGAAGGTCTGGACCAGCTGGGCGCAGTATTGCGACTATGGGGTGATCGTCACCCGCAGCGATCCCACCGTCGCCAAGCACAAGGGGCTGACTTACTTCTGGGTCGACATGAAGGCGCCGGGGGTCGAAGTGCGCCCGATCAAGCTGGCGGGCGGTGACAGCCACGTCAACGAAGTGTTCTTCGACAACGTCCGGCTGGAAGACGAACAGCGCATGGGCGAGGTCGGTGGCGGCTTCGGCCTCGCGCTGCACACGCTGATGATCGAACGTTATATCGCGACCGACAGCGCCGGGTTCGGGCCGCACCTCGATGAGTTCGTCAAGCTGGCGAAGAGTGCGCAGGTCAACGGCCGCCCCGCGATCGAGGATGGCCGCATCCGTTCCGAAATCGCCCGCAATCACGCGATGCGCGCCGGGCTCGATTCGATCACCCGCCGCGCGATGCTGATGATGCAGGCCGGGATGCAGCCGGGTCCTGAAGGGAGCTTGCAAAAGCTGGTCGCGG
>JANOAD010000126.1:0-4175 GCA_031410955.1 Novosphingobium sp.
GCTTGTAGAGCCCGCGCTCGTGACGCCCGGCAAAGACGTTCTTCATCGGGCGGAAGTCCGAAGTGAAGACCTTCACGTTGCCGTATTTCTGCCGCGCCTGACCTTCAGTCAGCCCAACGCCCGCAAGCGGTGGCTGCGAGAACACCGCGCTGGGGATCGCGTCGTAATCGGTCGCGCGTGGGTTGCCGCCGAACACCGTATCGGCGAACGCGTGCCCCTCGCGGATCGCGATCGGCGTGAGCTGGACCCGGTCGGTTACGTCGCCCACCGCGTAGATGCTGTCGCAGCTGGTTTTGCTGAAACTGTCGACCGGAATTTCCCCGCCTTCACCCAGCACAATTCCGGCGCTCTCCAGCCCGAGCCCGGCAGTCTTGGGCCGGCGGCCGGTCGCGACCAGCACGACATCGGCGCCAAACAGATCGTGGTCCCCGGCGGTGACCATCAGGCTACCGTCGGCCTGCTGCTCGACCTTGGTCAGCGGAGAAATGAACTTGTATTCGATCCCGCGCGCCATGGTTATCTGCAGCAGCCGGTCGCGCAGCGCGGCATCGTAGCCGCGCAGCACCGTCTCGCTGCGGTTGACCACGGTGACGTGGCAGCCGAGCGCGTTAAAAATCCCGGCGAATTCCATCGCGATATAGCCTGCGCCCTGGATCACCACGCGCTTGGGCAGCGTCGGCAGATGAAACACCTCGTTCGAGGTGATGCAATGCTCATTGCCCTCAAAGTCCGGCATCACCGGCCAGGCGCCGACCGCGATCAGGATATACTTGGCGCTGATCTCGCGGCCCGAGGCGAGTGTGACCGAATGCGGCCCGGTGACCACTGCGCGTTCGTGGAAATGGTCGACCTTGTTGTTGTCGAGCGTGGAAATGTATGCGGCCTCAAGCCGGTCGACATCGCGCAGCACGGTATCGCGCAGCACGTTCCAGTCGAAGCTCATGCCCGAAACCGTCCAGCCATAGTGCGCCGCGTCCTGCAATTCCTCGGCAAAGTGCGAGCCGTAAACCAGCAGCTTCTTGGGCACGCAACCGCGGATCACGCAGGTCCCGCCGACCCGGTATTCTTCAGCCACCGCGACCCGCGCGCCGTGCGAAGCCGCCACCCGGCTCGCCCGGACCCCGCCCGAGCCGGCGCCGATCACGAACAGGTCATAGTCGAATTCAGCCATCATGGTCTCCCGCTACCGGCGCGATATGGGGTAGCGCTGAGCCGTTTGCCAATCGTAATTGCTGCAAAGGGTGATAGGCCAATGAAGTCGATATGGACTGGAGCAGACATGGTGTGCGCGAGAGTCATTGCTAGCTTGCTGGTTGGCAGCGCAATGTTGGCCAGCTGCGCCGCCAAATCGTATGCGCCCGGCAATGGCCTGAACGAACTACTTCAGCAGCCAAAATTTAACTCGACGGCTTGCTTCACCGGGGTCGATAGCCCCGAAGATCTCCGCCCTCTTACAGCAGCGGTGAATGCGGCGATCGAGGACGTTACCAAGCAGCCCGAACCTCGTGACCCCGTTCAAGTCACGCATAGGCTGGTGCAGCTGGTGCAGGAGGTCGACATATTCGCAACTGAAGACCGGGATGAAGTCTATCGCTATGCGATCAAAATTTGGCGGGCTTCGGGAATGCGAGGCGAATCCGGCCTCTTCCCCAAGAAGGATGCGGAAGTGCTTGCCCAAATGCCGGGTTGCTGAGCTTGCCTTAACTCACTTGATCCCCGCCTCGGCCAGCAGCGCTTCGGTGCTGGCATCGAACGTTGTCCCGCCCGCGACGATGGCCTTGGCGATGTCCTTGCCCAGTTCGACCCCGAACTGGTCGAACGAGTTGATCCCCAGCATCACGCCGTTGGCAAAGGTGCGGTGCTCATGGAAGGCGATCAGCGCGCCGAGCGTGGCGGGGTTGAGCTCTTCGCACAGGATCGTCGCCGAAGGCCGGTCGCCGGGGTAGGCGCGCGCGCCATCCTTGCTTTCCTTACCGGCCATCAGCGCGGCACCCTGGGCGAAGCAGTTGGCGAGGAGGTTGTGGTGGTGGTCGCTTGCCAGTTCGTCGCCCGGTTCGATCGCGGCGATGAAATCGACCGGCACCAGGTTGGTGCCCTGGTGGAGCAGCTGGAACACCGCGTGCTGCGCGTCGGTCCCCACCCCGCCCCAGGTGATCGGCGCGGTCGGGCGGCCGACCGGGGTGCCATCCAATTTAACCGACTTCCCGTTCGATTCCATCTCGAGCTGCTGGAGATAGCTCGGCAGCAGCCGCAGCCGCTCGTCATAGGCAAAGCAGGCCCGCGTCTGGGTACCGCGCAACTGGGTATAATAGAGATCGGCACAGGCCGCACGCAGCGGCAGGTTGTCGAGCCCTTCGGTGTCGAGGAAATGCCGGTCCATCGCCGCCGCGCCATCGAGGAACTCGGCGAACTTGTCGAAGCCCACCGCCAAGGCGATCGGGAAGCCGATTGAAGACCACAGCGAGTAGCGCCCGCCGACGCTTTCGGCAAAGGGCAGCACGCGGGTCTCATCGACCCCCCATTCGACCGCTTTGTCGGGATAGGCGGTCAGCGCGATAACCCGGCCATAGGTATCCGCGACGCCGTTCTGCTTGAGCCAGTCGAGCGCCGACAGCGCGATGGTCATGGTCTCAGTGGTGTTGAAGGTCTTGGAAGCGACCGCGATCATGGTTGTCGCCGGGTCGCAGGCGCGGAACGCCGCCTCTAACGCGCAGCCGTCGATGTTCGAGACGACGTGAACGTCGCACTTCGCGTTGTCGCGCGCCAGCGCATCGATCGCCAGCGCCGGGCCGAGCGCCGAGCCGCCGATGCCGATGTGGATCAGGTGCTTGACCTCGCCCAGCGCGCCGGCATAGATCGCCTCGACCAGGCTCTTCATCCTGAGGTGCAGCGCCTCGGCTTCGTCGACGCTGGCATCGGTGCCGATCCCGCGCTGCGCGGTGTGTTCGACCGGGCGGTCCTCGGTGACGTTGATATGCTCACCCGCGATCATCGCGGCGCGGCGCTGCGTAAAGCCCGCGGCCTCAGCGAGCTTGACGAAAGCTGGACCCAGTTCGGCATCGAGGTGGGTCTTCGACCAGTCGAACCGCACTGCCCCGCCGGGCAGCTCAAGCTTGCTGGACCACGCCGCCAGCCGCCCCGCATCACCGAACAGGGTCTTCAGATCGGCCCGGGGCAAGGCTGCCAGTTCATTCCAGGCTGCCGCAACCGCATCGCTCATCATATCACTCCTGCAAAGGCCCGCCGCGCGCTATGCCCCGCCCCCGTCATGCGGCCAAGTAGGGAAATCGTATGCATGGCCCCGTTAGTGTGTTATTCATCTACCACACCTTAAGACTTGACGTGCCCGCGTGGGCGCAACATGGAACAAGCCGATGACCGACACGACGCTTGAAAACACCGAAGTGCCCGCCGCCGAGGTTCCCGAAAAGGCCTCTGCCAAGCCCGCGAAGAAGGAGGATTCGTTCCCGGTCTTCGTGCTCAAGCTGGCAATCGCGGTGGTGCTGTTCCGCAGCTTTGTCTTCGCGCCGTTCTACATCCCGAGCGAATCGATGCTGCCGCGCCTGCTCAACGGCGACTATCTGCTGCTCGCCAAGTGGCCCTATGGCTATTCGCGCCGCTCGCTCCCGTTCGGCGTGCCGCTTCTCCCCGAACAGCGCATTCTCGCCTCCGATCCGGAACGCGGCGACGTGGTGGTGTTCAAGGCCCCGGCGCATTTCGAGGAAGACTGGATCAAGCGCGTGATCGGGCTGCCGGGCGATACGGTGCAGATGAAGGACGGCCAGCTGATCCTCAACAACGTGCCGGTGCCCAAGGTCCGCATTGCGGACTTCGAGGTAACGGTCAGCCCCAACACCCGCTGCTATTCGAGCCAGTTCATGGCCAAGCGCGCCGATAACAGCGACGTGTGCCGCTATCCGCGCTTCACCGAGACGCTGCCGGGCGGCAAGAGCTACGATGTGCTCGACCTGACCAGCAGCAACCTGATGGACAGCACCGATCCGGTGGTCGTGCCCGAAGGCTCGGTCTTCCTGATGGGCGACAACCGCGATAATTCCGAAGACAGCCGCTATCCGGCCAACCCGTCGGGCGGGATCGGGCTGGTCCCGATCGACAACCTGCTCGGCCGCGCCACGGTGATGATGTGGTCGACCGACGGCGCCGCCGAATGGCTC
>JANOAD010000127.1:0-17514 GCA_031410955.1 Novosphingobium sp.
AGCGTGCCCGCGACGATCATCACGTCCGACTGGCGCGGAGAGGCGCGCGGGGCGACGCCGAAGCGTTCCATGTCATAGCGCGGCATGTTGACATGGATCATCTCGACCGCGCAGCAAGCAAGCCCGAAGGTCATCCACCACAGCGAGCCGGTCCGGGCCCATTGGAACAGGTCCTCGGTACTGGTGACGAGGAAGCCCTTGTCACTGACCTGCGAATTCAAATCGTTGAAAAAGCTCACGTCAGGCGCGGTTACGGCGCTCCCCAGCGGGTTCCCGGCAGTATCGACCAGAGTGCTCATTCCCAATCCAGTGCCCCCATCTTCCAGGCATAGACAAGGCCGAACACCAGTTCGGCGATGAACACCATCATTGTGATCCAGGCCGACCAGCCCAGCTTGAGGAACGTCACCGCCCACGGAAACAGGAACGCGGCTTCCAGATCGAAAATAATGAACAGGATCGCGACCAGATAGAAGCGCACATCGAACTGGCTGCGCGGTTCCTCGAAAGCGGGAAAACCGCACTCGTATTCGCTCAGCTTGTCGGCATTGGGCTGGTGTGTGCCGGTCAGCCGCGAAACCCCCATCGGGAGGAACACAAACAGCGCCGAAAGGCTGAATGCGATCCCCAGAAAGATCAGGATCGGCAGGTATTGCGACAGGTCGACCAAGATGCTGCCTCGGCATTGCGAACGATGCCTCGCGCCCTAGTCCGCTGCAACGCAGCGTGCAAGGGGTGGGGGCGGCAATTCTTTAAGGGAAACGATTGACAGCTGCCGCGCGCCCGCCTCACTATCGCGGCTTAGCGAAGGGGAAGAGCGATGAAAGCGAAATGGATTGCGCTCGCTGCGTTCGCGACCGTCTGGGCAGTCCCGGCGCAAGCGCAGATGGTGCGCGGGCAGGATCCTGCCAGTTTGGTCACTGCGCTCAAAAATGCGGGCTACCCTGCGACGCTGGGTACCGACAAGGTCGGCGATCCGACGATTTCCAGCGTGGCCGGCGGAACGTCGTTCCAGATATTGTTCTACAATTGCACCGATCACAAAGCCTGTGCGACCGTGCAGTTCCATTCCGCCTACGATCTAAAGGTGCCTGTTAGCGTCGAGAGAATGAACGAATGGAATTACTCCAAGCGGTTCGGACGCGCCTTTCTCGACAAGGAAAACGATCCGGTCCTCGAAATGGACGTCGATCTCGACGACGGCGGAGTTTCGCCCGCGCTGTTCATCGACAACATCGAGTTCTGGGTGAGCATTCTGGGCGAATTCGAGGTCTTGATTGGCTATCGGAAATAGCTCCTACTTGCGCAATTCGCGCTTCAAAGTCGATTGAGTCGCCTTGCCGTAAGGCGGCTTGAAGCCCGAGAGCTTGGCGATATCCATCCCCGACTGGCGGTAAACCGCGCGCATGTGGCTGAAGGTCTTGAAGCCGTCCATACCGTGATAGTTGCCCATCCCCGACGGCCCGACCCCACCGAACGGCAGGTCTTCCATCGCGTTGTGGAACAACACGTCGTTGACCGTGACCCCGCCCGAAATGGTGCGGGTCAGGACCTTCTGCTCCTCGGCCTTGTCGTTGCCGAAATAGTAGAGCCCGAGCGGGCGGTCGTGCGAGTTCACATAGTCGATCGCGCCGTCGATGCTGTCATAAGTCATCACCGGCAGGATCGGGCCGAAGATTTCCTCCTGCATCACCTTCATGTCGTCGGTCACGTTGCGCAGGATGGTCAGCGGCATCTTGTTGCCGTTGGATCCGCCGAAGTCCTCACCCGCCGGGTTGACCTCAATTGCTTCGGCGCCCTTGTCCTTGGCGTCGGTCAGGTAACCCTGCAGCCGTTCATAATTGCGGCCGTTGACCACCGAAGTGTAATCGTCGTTGGCCAGCAGCGTGGGATACATCGCCGCAACGCCGTTCTTGACGCTGTCGATCACCGCGCTCTCCTGGTCGCTCGCGACCAGCAGGTAATCGGGGGCGAGGCAGATCTGCCCGGCGTTCATCATCTTGCCCAGCGCGATGCGCTCACCGACTTTCTTCTGATCGGCGCTGCGGCTGACAAAGGTGGGCGACTTGCCGCCCAGTTCGAGCGTGACGGGCACCAGGTTCTCGGCCGCGGCGCGCATGATGTGCTTGCCTACGCTGGTCGCGCCGGTGAAGATCAAGTGGTCGAAGGCGAGCTGCGAGAAGGCGGTGCCGACTTCGACCCCGCCGGTGAACACCGCCATTTCATCCTCGGCAAAGTACTTGGGCACGGCTTCGGCAAACACTTCAGCGACGCGTTCGGTAAACTCGCTCGGCTTGATCATCGCGCGGTTGCCCGCCGCGAGGATGCCCGCCATTGGCACCATCACCATCCCGACGGGAAAATTCCACGGCGCGATCACTCCGACCACACCTTTGGGCTGGTAAATCACCTCGGCCTTGGCGCCGAGTAGCCCGAGCGGGAACATCGCCTTGCGCTTTTCCGCGCGGCCCCAGGCTTCGAAATGCTTCTTGGCGTGCTTGAGCGCACCGACCGAGGGCATGATATCGGTCATCAGCGTCTGTTCGGTGCTGCGATGGCCGAAGTCGGCGCTGACCGCTTTGGCGAAGTCATCCTTGTGATCGACCAGCAAGGCAATCGCGCGGTCGATCCGGTCGCGCCGAACTGCTGCGCTTTCGGGCATGGCGGCGGTAAAGGCCGAGCGCTGGCGCTTCAGGACATCGGCCATGCGGGCCGTTTCGGTGGTGCTCATGCTCGCTCTCCCCGGTTTCGATTTGCCACCTTTTTGCCCGGAGCGCGCCGCTTGGCAAGACAAGCCTGCATTGGGGCATGCAAAGCTATGCGTGATTGCCATTGCGGCGGTGCAGCATTAATGCCGGGCCAGTATTTCCCAACGCCCCCGAAAGGCACACTGTCATGGCCCAGTTTTCCGCCAGCGATCCGGTCGTCATCCTCTCTTACGCGCGCACCCCGATGGGCGCGATGCAGGGCGCGCTCGCGGATGTCTCAGCCACGGACCTTGGCGCCACGGCGATCAAGGCCGCGATCGAACGCGCCGGCGTGAACGGTGCAGACGTGGAACGGGTCTACATGGGCTGCGTTCTCCCCGCTGGCTTGGGTCAGGCCCCTGCCCGCCAGGCGACGATCAAGGCTGGCCTCCCCGCTTCGGTCCAGGCGACCACGGTCAACAAGGTCTGCGGTTCGGGCATGCAGACGCTGATCATGGGTGCCGAAGCACTGGCTGCGGGCAGCATCGACATGATTGTCGCGGGCGGCATGGAAAGCATGACCAACGCGCCGTACCTCCTCAAGAAGCACCGCTCGGGCGCGCGAATCGGGCACGATACGGCTTATGACCACATGTTCCTCGACGGGCTGGAAGATGCCTACGAGCCCGGCCGCGCGATGGGCACCTTCGCGCAGGACACCGCCAACGAATACCAGCTGACCCGCGAGAATCAGGACGACTACGCGATCGAATCACTGCGCCGCGCGCAGGCTGCGATTCGCGAAGGCGCATTTGTCGGTGAGATTGCTCCGGTAACCGTGGTCAGCCGCGCGGGCGAAACTGTGGTCGATACCGACGAGGCCCCCGGCAAAGGCAAACCCGACAAGATTCCGTCATTGAAGCCAGCTTTCGCCAAGGACGGCACGATCACCGCCGCCACCTCGAGTTCGATTTCGGACGGCGCTGCGGCGATGGTGCTGACCCGCGCTAGCGTGGCCGCCGACAAGGGCCTCAAGCCTGTCGCCCGTGTGGTCGCGGTGGCCGCGCATGCGCAGGCACCCAAGGACTTCACCACCGCTCCGGTCGGCGCGATCAACGATGTGCTGGCCAAGGCCGGCTGGACCATCGGCGAAGTCGACCTGTTCGAGGTCAACGAGGCCTTCGCCTGCGTCGCGATGTTCGCGATGCACGACCTCGGCATCCCGCACGACAAGATCAACGTCCACGGCGGCGCTACCGCACTTGGCCATCCCATAGGTGCCTCGGGCGCAAGGATCGTGACCACTTTGATCGCCGCGCTCAAGCGGCACGGCAAGACCAAGGGCGTCGCCAGCCTGTGCATCGGCGGCGGCGAGGCAACTGCAGTGGCAGTCGAACTGATCTAAACCTGCGCTTGTGCAAGTTGCACGTAGGAGTAGTCTTCCCGGCCTCTAACCACGTCCGAGGAGGGTTTCTATGACTACGTTTGGCCGGTTTCTGATCGTGTCGACTGCTGCATTCGCGCTCACCGCTTGCGGCAAAAAGGAAGAGGCGCCGGTTGCGGCACCAAGCGAAGCGGCGGTAGCTACCGACGCTGCAGCCGCCCCGGCCGCTGGGCCAACCCCGGGCGTTTATGAAGTGACCGACGCCCGCGGCAAGGACGCCGGTACCACCACGATCAACGCCGACGGCAGCTACGTCGACGAATCAATCGATGGCCACCGCGTCGCCGGGATCGTCAAGATGGTCGACGGCAAGACCTGCTTCGATCCTTCGGGCAAGGCTGAGGCCGAATGCTACACCGATTCAGCACGCGCGGCCGATGGCAGCTTTACTGCGACCGATGCCAACGGTCTTGTCGTGACGGTGCGCCCGAAAGCGAAATAAAGGCTACCGGGCGGGGGAGACTCAGGGCTCCCCCGCTCCCCACAGCCGGGCCTGTTCGACATAGCCTTGGCGCGGGCCAACCGCGATCTGGCACCAGCCCGCGGTGCAATTGCCCAGCTTGCCGACCACGCCGGGGGCAAGCCGCCACAGCAGTTTTGAATCGGCATTGGCTGCCTCGTGCATTTCGGCGGGGTCCTTGCCGCTGATGAAGCCGCTCCGTTCGCGGGTAAGCAGCCGCGCCAGCACCCAACCCTGCGCGCCATCGGGATCCTGAACCAGGCGCCAGCCTTCCATCATGCGCAGCACTTTGAGCGGCAGGTGCTGGCGGTGATAGACCCAGGCGATCCGGTAATCCTCGCCCGGTCCCACCCGCATATTCACTTCATCAGCCCGGATCGCCGCCCAATAGGGCGTTTTGGGATCGTCGGCATGGGCCGGATTGGCCAGCACCGCAGCTGCGGCGATCAGGATTGAAAACAGGAGTCGGAACATCGCCTTCCCTTAACGCCGATGCCGCCATGCCATCAAGTCGCTTGACCGGGTCTACCTCGGCGGCATAGCCAATCCGCGATGACGATAGTATCCGACAACAACGGCACGCGCCGCGTGCAGGGCATCCCCCGGGTGCATGTGACCCGCCGCCTCCTGCCTTCGGTCGAGGCGCGCATGGGTGAGTTGTTCGACGTCACCCTCAATGCCGAAGACCGCCCGCTCAGCCGCGCAGAGCTGGTCGAGGCGATGCGGACCAGCGACGTGATCGTGCCAACCGTCACCGACCGGATCGATGCCGCGATGCTCGAGGAAGCGGGCGAACGCCTCGGCCTGATCGCCAACTTCGGCGCGGGCACCGAACATATCGACCTCGCCGCGGCGCGCGCCCGCAAGGTCATGGTCACCAACACCCCCGGAGTGTTCACCGACGACACCGCCGACCTGGCGATGATGCTCATCCTCTCGGTCCCGCGCCGTCTTGGCGAAGGCAGCCGGCTGATCCGCGACGGCCAGTGGACCGGCTGGGCCCCCAGCGCGATGCTCGGCCATTGCATCGGCGGCAAACGGCTCGGCATCGTCGGCATGGGCCGGATCGGCCAAGCGGTGGCACACCGCGCTCGCGCATTTGGGCTGGAAGTGGTCTATCACAACCGCCACCGTCTGCCACAAAGCATCGAAAGCATGCTGGGCGTGAGCTACGAGGCCGATCTCGAATTGCTGATCGCCGAAAGCGATGTGATCACACTGCATTGCCCGGCGGGTGCAGCGACCCATCACTTGATCAACGCACAACGCCTTTCGGCGATGAAGCCCGATGCCTACCTGATCAACACTGCGCGCGGCGACCTGATCGATGAAGAGGCGCTGATCGCCGCACTGACCAGTGGCGAGATCGCCGGCGCCGGGCTTGACGTGTTCGCCAACGAACCGAATGTCGATCCGCGGTTGATTGCACTGCCCAACGTAATCACCCTGCCCCACCTTGGCAGCGCAACGATCGAAGGCCGCGCTCATGCCGGCGAAAAAGTCATCGCCAACATCCGTTTCTGGGCCGATGGGCACCGTCCACCGGACCAAGTGCTCGACGGTTGGATTTAACATTGCAGGTCTGATCGTCCCGCCTCGCAACATTACTGCGCGTGGGCGCTTGCTCCCCTTGCAATCGTTGCTCTAAGCCGCCAGCGGAGATTCGTCGGCGGGCAAAGCCTGCTGCGGGAGTGAGGGGACAAATCGATGCGTAAGTTCGCGACTGTTGCCGTTACGGCCATCGCCGGACTAATTCCGGCAATAGCCTTTGCCGAAGCCGAAGCTGCACAGGTGACCGGCGGCGCGCTCGACACCGGTGACAACGCCTGGGTTCTGGTCTGCTCTGCGCTCGTCCTGCTGATGATCCTGCCTGGCCTTTCGCTGTTCTACGGCGGCCTGGTGCGGGCCCGCAATTTCCTCTCGGTGATGGTCCAGGTCGGTGCGATCGCCGCCGTGGTTTCGGTCCTGTGGATCGGGGCCGGATACCGCCTTGCCTTCGGCGATCCGAGCAACGGCTGGATCGGCACCGGCAACATGTGGATGCTCAACAACACGATCGACCTGCTGCGCGGCGACACCGCGGTGAGCGAGCGGACCTTCGCCTTGTTCCAGCTCACCTTCGCGGCGATCACCCCGGCGCTGATGGTCGGCGCCTGGGTTGAGCGTGCGCGGTTCGGCTGGGTTATCACTTTCAGCGCGCTGTGGAGCCTGCTGGTCTATGCCCCCGTTGCCCACTGGGTGTGGGGCGACGGCTGGCTGGCGACCAGCATAGGAACCAAGGACTTCGCCGGAGGGATCGTTGTCCACACCACTGCAGGTGTATCCGCGCTGGTTGCAGCCTTGCTGGTCGGCAAGCGGCTTGGCTTTCCCAAGCAATTGATGCTGCCGCACAGCACTGCGCTGGCGATGCTTGGCGCGGGAATGCTGTGGGTTGGCTGGTTCGGGTTCAACGGCGGCTCGGCGCTTGCCGCCGATGACAATGCCTCGACGGCGATCATCAACACCCAGCTCGGCGCGAGCATGGCGGCGCTGGTCTGGATCGCAATCGAAAAGTTTCGCGTCGGCAAGCCGACCGGTGTGGGTTTCGCCACGGGCGCGATTGCTGGGCTGGCGACGATTACCCCCGCCGCGATGTACGTCTCCCCGGGCGCGGCGCTCCTGATTGGTGCGATTGCCGCGCTGGTCTGCTTCCCGATGATCCACCTGATCAAGCACAAGCTTGCAATTGACGATTCGCTCGACGTTTTTGCGGTGCATGGCGTCGGCGGGATGACCGGATCGCTCCTGCTCGCGGTCTTCCTTTCCCCGGCGCTCGGCGGAGTGGGGTACGATGACGGCGTGACCATGCTGTCGCAGTTCGCCGCGCAACTTGTCGGGGTGGGCGCGGTTGCGATCTATTCAGCGATCGTCACAGCCGTTTTGGCTGTCGCAGTCAGCCTGGCGGTACCAATGCGGGTGAGCGAAGACGATGAACGCGAAGGGCTCGACCTTGCCAGCCACGGCGAACGTGCGTGGGAATTTGACTGAGCCGCGCACAGAGCCAGGTCCGCGAGACACAGTTCGGCGGGCCTTTGCCTTCGCGGGCCGATCGGGCCGCAGCGAACTGATCGCTTACCTGTTCGCTTGTTTGATGATCACGATCCCGCTGTCGTTCGTCACCGGTCTCGCGCTCAATCACGAGGCTCACATGCTAATCGGCAATGCGGTCACGGTGCTGCTCGCTTTGCCTCTGCCAGCGCTTTTGGTCCGTCGCTATCACGACAGCGGCCGCAGCGGCGCCTGGGTATGGCTGGCGGTGCTGGGCTTCACAATCTGGCTGACCCGAGCTGCAATCTCGACGGCCTGGGGCACGAACGCTCGGCTGAGCTTCGATAGCTGGACCTGGCTGATCGACTGGGCTGTGATCGTGGCCAACCTTGCGAGTGTCATGCTGGCGTTGCTGCCGGGAACCGCCGGGGCCAACCGTTTCGGCGAGGATCCGCGCGGCTAACTCAAAGTGGCTCAGCGAGCAGTTCACCGATTTTAGCGATGGTTGCCGGTGATCGCGCCAGCGACAAGTGCCGCGATCCCACTTCAACCTGTCGATCGCTTTCGTCGGGCAATCCGCACGCCGCAGCCGGAGCAACCACCCCGTCGATTGCCGACCACACGGCGTAGGTTCGCACCGGCGGTTTGACCGGCGCGTCGAACGCCACCGGCGGCGCATCGACCGGATGGTCGTTGATGAATTCGTAGAGCCACCAGCCATTGTTCGACCGCGGATTACCCGAAAACGGAGTGCCCAAGGTTATGACCCGATCGACCAGATCGGGACGCAGCTTGGCCACTTCGCGCGCATAGATTCCGCCCAGACTCCACCCGATCAGGCTGGCCTTGGCACCATTGCCCTGCGCCACCGCTGCCGCAAGTCCCTGAACCATTTGCTCGAGCAAAGCTCCACGCACACCCAGATTCTGCCCCAGGCCCCATCCACGCGCAGCGTAATTGGCGGCACGCAGCGAGCGGCGCAGACGGATTGTGGTGAGGTCATTGGCGAGGAATCCGGGATAGACCACCACCGGCCGCCCGTCGCCTCGGGCCATCGGCGCGGCTGGCTGGATCAGGCTCAGCAGCAGCTTGGGCCATTCGAGGCTTTCGGCCAGTAACAAGCGCAATGCGGGCGCTCCGGTCGCCGCCCCGATTACCGGTCGGGTCATCGCCTCCGCCACCCGCTCAGTCCCCGGTCAGGATCCGGTCGACCAGCTGCTTTACAGTAGGGGTGAAGTTGTTCGAATAGAACGGGTCCTGCTTGAAGCGATAGGCGGCGTGGCCCGCGAACATCAGGTTTTGGTCGATATCGCCGCCGTGAGCGATGTCTTGCAGGGTCTTCTGGATGCAGAAGCTGCGCGGATCGGCGAGGCGTCCGGTGGTGAAGTCGTCATGATCCTTCCACGACGAGAACCCGCAATGCGACAGACAGCCCATGCAGTCCTTCTGGTCCTGCTGGATCATGCCCCGCTCATCCGGCGACAAGAAAATGATCGTATCATCAGGCGTGCGCAGACCTTCGGTGTGGCCATCGAGCACCCAGCCCCGTGCACGCTGCAGATCGCGGGGCGTGACCCAGAAATTCTTGCCCTTGACCCCGACATCGAGCCGCACGGTGTGATCCCCGGCCTCTACTTTGGAATAGGGTATCTGGCGCTCGCTCCGCGCTTCGAGGCTGCGCAGGAACGGATTGCGCACCGCCGAGGAATAGAACCCGGTGGGCGAGAAGCGGTGCAGCAGCACGTCGCCCTCATTGATTTCACGCAAGGCATCTTTCCAGCCTTGCGGGATCGGGCTTTCCTCGGTCAGCAGGGGCCGCGTGCCGAACTGGAAGGCGATGCTGCCAAGCTCGGGATTGTCGACCCAATTGTCCCATTCGCGCAGGAACCACACGCCGCCGGCCATGACGATCGGCACGTCGTCGGGCACGCCCTCGGCACGCATCGTATCGCGCAGCGCCTTTACCCGGGGGTACGGGTCCTCGGGCTTGAGCGGGTCTTCGGCGTTGGACAAGCCATTATGCCCGCCGGCGAGCCAGGGATCCTCATAGACCACCGCGCCGAGCAGGTGCGGCACCTTGTGATAGGCTCGCTTCCACAGCGCGCGAAAGGCCCGTGCCGAGCTGATGATCGGGAGGTACAAGACGTTGTAGCGTTCGGCGATCTCGCTCAATTTATAGGGCATGCCTGCGCCGCAGGTGACCCCGGCGATCATCCCCTTCGTCTCAGCCAAGACGCCTTCCAGGATCTGCTGCGCGCCGCCCATTTCCCACAGCACATTGATGTTGATCGCGCCGTTGCCGCCCGACATCGCATAGGCGCGTTTGACCTGCGCTACTGCGCCGTCGATGCCGTAACGGATCAGCTGTTCGTGGCGTTCCTTGCGGGTCAGCGCTTCGTAGACTTGGGGAACGATCTTGCCTTCGGCGTCGTAGCTGTCGGCGTTGACCGCGCTGACCGTGCCGATCCCGCCAGCGGCAGCCCAGGCGCCAGAGCTCATGCCATTAGTGGCGGACACGCCCTTCCCGCCTTCGATCACCGGCCAGACTTCACGTCCACCATAAAGAATCGGCTTCAAGCCTTTGAAGCTCATGGCAGTAGTCATTGCGTCCCAGTCTTCCCATTGGCCGTGTTGCACGGCTTGATTTCGGTTGGTGCCGGACGGTTTCCGGTCACTTCGAAGGCGGCAAAATAGCCATTCAATTCGGGTTTACTGACAAACTCGACCAGGCGAAAGCCCAGCGCTCCGAATTCGCAGAACAGCAAGCGCGGCGGTATTCCATGCTGGTCGGTCGGCCGGTCGACATCGACCACCACGACCTTCCCGCCGGGTTTCAGCGCGGGGCGGAGATACCACAAAAATGCATAAGGTTCACGTACTTCGTGATACATGTGAACCATCAGAATGCGGTCGAAACTGTTTGGCGGCAGCTTCGCGTCTTCCGGCGTGCCGGTGCGGATCGAGACATTGTCGAGCCGATCATGTTCCACGCGGCGGGCAAGCCGCTGGATTGCATTGGGGTCGATGTCTTCGGCCAGCACGCGTCCCTTGGGGCCCACGCGCTGCGACAGCCGCACGGTGTAGTAGCCCTCTCCCGCCCCGATATCGGCCACCGACATGCCCGGCGCAGTTCCGGCAAGGTCCATCACCGCTTTCGCTTCGCCCAGGTTGTCACGCTGGTCTTCGGCCGTGAATTCGCTTTGACCCGCTGCGGACACCGGCCGGAACGCACGCGGAAAGTCACGCGCTGCGTCGGGTCGCGAACTATCGCCGGAATTGGCCATGCATGCCCCCACCAAGAGCAACGCTGCGAACAAGGCAGTGGCTTTGTCGTGGAAGAATGGACGGCCCGTCATGACAGAAGATCGCTTAGCCGAGCGCCGCGCGCTTGGCAAAGTCAGTCGACATCCTCGACTTCAATCGTCTCGCCGCTGACCCGCTGCGCCAGGGCTGCGGCCATGAACGGATCGAGTGCACCGTCGAGCACGTCGGCAGGCGTGGGGCTGGTCACTCCGGTGCGCAGATCTTTGACCATCTGATACGGCTGCAGCACATAGGATCGGATCTGGTGACCCCAACCGATGTCGGACTTGCCGGCATGTTCGGCGCTGGCGGCGTCTTCGCGCTTGCTCATCTCGGCTTCGTACAGCCGCGCTTTCAGCATCCCCATCGCGATCTCGCGGTTCTTGTGCTGCGAACGGTCGATCTGGCTGGCGACGACAATGCCCGAAGGAATGTGCGTCATCCGCACCGCCGAATCGGTGGTGTTGACGTGCTGGCCCCCCGCGCCCGAAGCACGGTAGGTATCGATCCGCAGGTCAGCCGGATTGACCTCGACCGCGAAGTTGTCGTCGATCACCGGATAGACCCAGACCGAGCTGAAACTGGTGTGGCGCCGCGCCGAGCTGTCGTAGGGCGAGATGCGGACCAGGCGGTGTACCCCGCTTTCGGTCTTGGCGTAGCCGTAGGCGTTCTCGCCCTTGCATAGGATCGTGGCCGACTTGATTCCAGCCTGCTCACCTGACTGGTATTCGATCACCTCTACCTTGTAGCCGCGCTTTTCAGCCCAGCGGCTGTACATCCGCAGCAGCATTTCGGCCCAGTCCTGGCTTTCGGTGCCGCCCGCCCCGGCATGGATTTCGATAAACGTATCGTTGGCGTCAGCCTCGCCGCCGAGCAAGGCCTGCACCTTGTCCTTGTCGGCCCGGTCAGCCAGCGCGGCCAGCGTGGCGAGGCCTTCCTCGACCGTCGCCTCATCGTTCTCGGCCTCGCCCAGCTCGATATATTCGATCGCGTCGGCCATTTCGCTGGAGATCGTGTTGACGGTGCCGATCGCCGCTTCAAGTTGGCGACGTTCCTTCATCACCGTTTCGGCGTCCTTGGGATTGTCCCATAGCTTGGGATCTTCAACCCGGGCGTTCAGTTCGTCGAGCCGGCGCAGTGCGCGCTCCCAATCGAGGAACTTGCGGACCAGCGCGAGCGCCTTTTCGATCCGGTCGATATGGGCCTGCCCTTCGGCACGCATGGCGAATGTCTCCAGAATTCAGTGAGCCAGCGCCCTAGCCGGATTGCCTGCGATGTAAAGAGTCTAGCGGCGGTGTGCGGCCTTGAGCGCTCGGACCACCGCCAGGGTCTTCTTGACGTGATCGTTAGGGTTCATGTCGCTGTAGACCAGCTTGATCCGGTGATCGCGGCCGATCACATAGCTGGTCCGCGATGTCCGGCCCGTGGCCGTGCCATCGGGACGCTTGAGGTGAACGTCATATCCGGCGATAATTGCGGGTGTCGCGACGCCGACCGCGAATTTGTCGCGGCAATCCTTGCGCGAGAAATCCTTCTGGGTGGCAATATCGTCCGCCGAGAGGCCGATCACCGTGGCGCCTGCCGCCTTGAAGTCCTTTGTCGCCTCGGCAAAGGCATGGGCTTCAAGCGTGCAGCCGTCGGTGAAACTCTTGGGGTAGAAATAGAGAACCACCGGTCCTTTGCGCAGCGCCGCCCGCAGATCGAACTGGCGCTCCTGCCCAGCCAGCGCGGATGCGGTGGTAAAGTCGGGCGCCAAGGCGCCCTGGGGGAGTTCGGCTGGAGCAGCAGTCGGGACCGCGATCATTGCGGCGAGAGCGAGCGGGGCAATCAGAAATCGGTTCATGGGTCTCTCCTAAGTGCGCAGCGGCGGGGCGCCTACTGGACAGCCACACCGCCGTCTGCGGGAATCGTTGGTGTGGCGCTTGGCTCGTTGGCATCGCCGGCGCTCGTTTCGGCGCTGGGAGCACGCCCGCGCGAAGCACCGCGCTTGATCGCGTTGATGAGCGCGTTGCGCTGCGCCTCGATCTCTTCGGTGGCCATGCCAGGCCGCGCTTCGCTTTCAGCCTTGAACGCCTCCCAGATGACCGACGCCTTGGCGTCACTATCTGGCGCACCGCCAAACACCCGCTTGCCGCTGACCCGATCGACCTTGACCCAATGGATATCGCGCGGTGCCACGAAGGGTTTGGTGCTCCAGCGGGGCTTGGTGGCGAGGATCAGTTGTTTGAAGATCGGTGCGGCGATCGTTCCGCCCTGGGCATAGCCGCCAAGCGAACGCGGCGCGTCATAGCCGAGGTAGACCCCGCCGACGATATCCTGGTTGCCGCCGCAGAACCACACGTTGGTCGGGCCGCTGGTGGTCCCGGTCTTGCCGAACAGTGGCAGGTTCAGATCGGCGAGCGTAATCGCGGTACCGCGGGTCACCACGCCTTCAAGCATGTGCACGACCTGGAACGCGGTACGCGCGTCAAGCACCTGTTTGCCGCGCGAATTGAAGCGCGGCATAGGTTTGCCATCCCACTCAGGCATTTCGCACGAGGTGCAGCGCCGATTGTCGGCCCGCCAGATGACCTTGCCGCTACGATCCTGGACATAGTCGATCACGCTGGGCGCGAACTGTATGCCGTTGTTGGCCAGCGCGGCGTAAGCGTTGACCATCTGCTGGACCGTGGTTTCACCTGCACCCAGCGCGAACGACAGGTACGGCGGATATTTGCCGATACCCACGCGCTCGAACGTATTCACCACGTGGTCCATGCCGGTATCGCTGGCGATCCGCACGGTCATCAGGTTGCGCGATTGCTCAAGCCCCCAGCGCATTGTGTGCGTGGCATTGCCGCCGCCCTCCCCGCCGAAGTTCTGGAAGCATTTCTTGCCCAGGCTTGCACCCTGATAGACGCAGAACTGCCCATCGACCACTTCGCTCGAAGGGCTCATTCCGAAGTCGAGCCCGGTGCCATAGACGAAGGGCTTGATCGTCGATCCCGGCTGGCGTTCGGCCTGGGTCGCACGGTTGAAACTGCCGAGCCCGGCATCGAACCCGCCCTGCATCGCCAGTACCCGCCCTGAATGCGGATTCTCAAGCAGCATGCCGCCCGAAATCTCCGGGATCACCCGCAGGGCGAAAGTGTTTCCGCCTGCGGGTGCCACCGCGATCACATCGCCTTTGCGCAAGGCATCTGGCGCTGAGACCAAAACCCCCTTGCTGCCGTCGGCAAAGCCGATTGTCGGCTTGTCTGTGCCGCGCACGAGGACGACCGCGGTCCGCCAGTCCTGATAGCTGATCGAAAGGTTGGTGCTGGCGAATTGTCCCTGCCAGCTTTCGTCATCCAGATCGATGTGCGCGATCGGTTTGGAGAATGCCCGCCCGCCGCCATAACGCAGCAGGCCGGCGCGCAGCGCATCCTGCGCCGCCTTCTGCAGCTCGGGATCGAGCGAAGTGCGCACCCACAGGCCGCCGGCATAGACACTGTTGGGCCCGTTCTCGGCGTTCTCGCCGTATTTGGAGAGGAGCAGCCGGCGCACTTCTTCGACGAAGTAGCCATTGGCCGGATCCCAGTTATCGCCGCGGCGGGCAACGATGCCCAGTGGCTCGGCCTTGGCCTGCGCGACTTCGACTTCGCTGGCCTTGCCGTTCTTGACCATCTGGTCGAGCACCCAGTTGCGCCGCTCGAGCGCTTCGTCGGCATGGTTGGATCGTCCGTAAATCTCTGGCCCGCGTGGCAAAGCCGCAAGGAAGGCGTCCTGCGCGAGCGAGAGCTGATCGACGTCCTTGCCGAAATAAGCCTGCGCTGCTGCCTGGACCCCGAACGATTGCCGGCCGAGCGGAATCTCGTTGAGGTAGAGTTCAAGGATTTGCTGCTTGTTCAGCACGCTCTCGATCCGGCGGGCGAGGATCATCTCCTTGAACTTGCGCCCGATCGAATATTCGTTGCCGATCAGGATGTTCTTGGCGACCTGCTGCGTTATGGTCGACCCGCCCTTGGCGCGCTTGCCTGACCCGAATTTGGTGACATAGTCGACCGCCGCGCCGGCAATGCCGGTGTAATCGACCCCGCCGTGCGTCCAGAAGGTCTTGTCCTCGGCCGAAAGGTAGGCGTTCACCAGCTTCTCGGGGAAATCGACGTATCGCAGCTGGACGCGTCGTTCGCGCGCATAGCTGTAGACGATGTCTCCATTCACACCGCGAACCATCGTCGGCAGCGGCGGCTGGTAGGTCAGCAGGCTTTCCGCAGATGGCAGGTTGCGGGTAACGGTAACGTAGACCAGCAGATTCAGCGCCAGGAACGCGCCGATGACGTAATTGAGAATCCGGAACCGGCGGCTGCTCGCCCAGTTTTCGCCATACCACTCGCGCAGCCGCGTTTCATCCCACCGTGCCTTGGCTGCCGCAGGAAGTGCCCGCACCCACGACCACAAGCCACCCGCTTCACGCCGAATGCGGAGCCTTACGGAATCGGAGGAGTCTTCGTCGTTCTCAGCCATGGAAGGATGGCTCTAGCATGCCCCGCAACGGCATTGCCAGCGGCTTCCTCCGGTCACTTCTTCTGCACCGACGAGCGGGCGAAGTAGACCTTGATCGCCTGCGCCAGTGCTGCGGCGAAGGCCTGCTTTCCGGCGGGCGAGGTCAGCCGCGCGATGTCCCCGGTGTTGTTGATGTAACCGGTCTCGAACAGCACCGAAGGCACGTCGGGGGATTTGAGGACGGCGAAGGCGGCCGATTCGGGGGTCAGGTACTTGAACGGCATCGCGCGGCGGCCTTCACGAAGGATCAGGCCGGCAAACAGCGCCGAGGAATCCTGCGTTTCGCGCTGCGACAGGTCGACAAGGATGGCGTTCACCGTTTCGCTCTGCCCTTTGATCCGCACCCCGTTGATCTGGTCGGCAGCATTTTCACGCGCGGCGAACTTGTCGGCGACCTGATTGCTGCCTTTGTCGGACAGGGTATAAACCGTCGCGCCCATCGCGCTGCCATCGCCATCGGTGCTGTCGGCGTGGATCGAAATGAACAGGTCGGCGCCCAGCTTGCGCGCGATTGCCGGGCGCTCTTCCAGCGTCAGGTAGGTATCGTCGCTGCGGGTCAGGGCAACGCGCACCCCGCCCTGCCTTACCAGCGCATCGCGCAGCGCCAGGGCCAGTGACAGGGTCAGCGCCTTTTCCTTGAGCGCGCCGGTTCCGGCCCCGGGGTCCTTGCCGCCATGGCCGGCATCGATCACCACCAAGGGCCGACTCGCGTCCATCGGCCCTTCGATCTTGGGGAGGCCGGCAAACGAACCAGGGGGTGGCAGGTCAACCTTGACGACATAGCCATAACCGCGCCCCGCGCCGCCAAACACCCGGTCGGCCCCGACCATCGCGGCGAACACCGCGATCGGTGCCAGGACGATCAAGATGATCAGGAATATGCGGCGCATCGGGACCTTGCCTATAATGCGCCGCGCTCGGGCGCAATCGGCTGGCCTTGCAAATCCCCTAGAGCAATCAACTTGCTGCATTAAGAAACCGGTGCTAACTGTCCGCGCACTGGAAGCAGGCCTCGCCGCTTCCGGGGGGAAACCGGTAGATTTTAAGGCCGGTTTATACAGGTTGATGCACCAATGAAGAGCTTTCCATCGTTTTTGCCGC
Source organism: Novosphingobium sp. (assembly GCA_031410955.1). Taxonomy (GTDB): domain Bacteria; phylum Pseudomonadota; class Alphaproteobacteria; order Sphingomonadales; family Sphingomonadaceae; genus Novosphingobium. The sequence continues at coordinate 16,547 of JANOAD010000127.1, forward strand.
TCGGGACCCAAGGGGTCCGGGTGGTTGAGGCGCTGGACCTTGCCGGCATTGCAAAGCCGCAGTTCTCCATTGGTGCAGACACACTTATCGCCGCCGCTGCCATCAAGTGCAGCGGTCCAAACGATCCATCCGCGCAATTGAAACGGGCTTTCCGCCCCACGCGCGGAGGTACCGCACTAAGCCGCGTCCGCCACGGTGCTGCCCGCCATGGGCCGCCCTGCTCGGGACGCGCACGGAGTATTTATAATGACCATGCGCATGCTTATCGATGCGCGCCACCCGGAAGAAACCCGGGTGGCGGTGCTCAAAGGCAACCGGATTGAAGAATTTGACTTTGAATCGGCCGAACACAAGCAGATCAAAGGCAACATCTACCTCGCCAAGGTAACCAGGGTAGAACCGTCGCTGCAGGCGGCCTTCGTCGATTTCGGAGGCAACCGGCACGGTTTTCTGGCCTTCAGCGAAATCCACCCCGATTATTACCAGATCCCCAAGGAAGACCGCGAGGCATTGCTCGCCGAAGAGGCCGCGCATGCCGAGGAGGAGGCCGCACTGCGCGCCGCCGAGGACGGCGATGACGACTTCCCGAGCGACGAGCACAGCGATTTCGCCGGCAGCGAGGGTGATCACGATCATGGCCTCGATGCCGATTTTGGCGGCTTGACCGAGGTCGACACGGCTGAAAAGGACGATGTCGCCACGATCGAGGACGGCCACGTCGAAGTATCGTACGACGGCCACGAGGACGAAGCCGGCGAAGAAGCTGGCGATGAGGAAGCCACCTCGGACGAAGGCCGCGGGCGCCGCGGGCGACGCCGCCAAGGCGGCGGAGGCCGTGCCCAGGGCAAGGCCGACGAACTGCGCGCCAAGCGCATGGCGCTGCGCCGCCGCTACAAGATCCAGGACGTGATCCAGCGCCGCCAGGTGCTGCTGGTCCAGGTCGTCAAGGAAGAACGCGGCAACAAGGG
>JANOAD010000128.1:0-3555 GCA_031410955.1 Novosphingobium sp.
GCGCGGACCAGAAACTCGCCCGAGACGGTGCCGTGGCTTTCGAATGGGCCGATCGTGGGTTCGGGCAAGCCGTAATCGCTCATCTTGCCGACCAGCCCCTTGATCATCCGCGCGCCGAGCCACTGGCGCATGGCTTTGGGCATCCACGCCGGGGCGGGGTTCTTGTCGATCGGCTGGCCCTTGAGGTACTTCGGGAAGATCCACACCCCGTGCCGCGCGGAGACGAACAGGCGGCTCGCAATCGGGCGCTGCGACAGCTCGCTCGCCACGTCCATCGCGCTGTTGCCCATGCCGACCACCATCACCCGCTTGCCCACGCAGTTCACCGGCTCGAACGGCGAGCGGTAATCGTGGCTGTGAATCTGCGCGCCGGTGAACTCGCCGGGATATTCGGGAATCCGCGCCGCCCAGTGGTGGCCGTTGGCGACGCACAGCGCATCGTAATACTGCGTCTCGCCGGTCGAGAGGGTGACTGCCCAGCCGCCCTCGGCCTTGCGCTCGGCCTGCTCGACCCGGGTGTTGAACTTGATGTGTTCACGCAAGGCAAAATGATCGACGTAGTCGTGGAAGTACTGCAGCAGCTGCGCGTGGTGCGGGTAATCGGGCCAGTCGGCCGGGACGGGATAGTCCTCGAACGCCAGCCGCCACTTCGAGGTATCGATGTGCAGGCTCTGGTAGCAGGCCGACTTGCCGTTGGGATTGCCGTAATACCAGTTGCCGCCGATGTTGTCCGAGGCCTCGAACACATCGAACGGAATGCCGTAGTCCTTCAACCGCTTGGCGGTGGTGAAACCGCTGCATCCCGCGCCGATGATGCAGACCTTGGGCAGTGCCATATTGTCGCCTCTCCCTCGCGCCGCCGCTGCGGTCTGGCGCGAGTATGTTTAATCGAACGATTAATGTCCAGCAGTGAGGCGCGATTTTGATCGGGCGCAATGCGGGCGGGATGCGGCTGCGCCATCACGCTGGCGCTGGCGGTGCCGGCGATGCTGCGGTTCGGCTAGGCCAATTGAGGCGATTTACGGTTAGCCGCCCTGGCGACTTTCTGCGCCATTGCCTGACCGGACAGCCACGCGCATTCGACCCGCGGGCCGAGTAGCCAATCTCCGCAGGTCCCCAAGGCGATGTCGGGATTCCACAAGGCCCCGTCTCCGGTGCCAGCCGAAAGCGCGTAGGCCCAGCGGTGCGCTGCCGCCGCAACCGGAACCGGAACCGCGGAGCCAAGCGCGGCGGAAAGCGCTGACAGGAGCAGGTCCGAAACCGCAGCAGGGGCAGCATCGAAATTTTCCCGCGACCAGTCCGCGCTGGCTTGCACCACCCAGGATTCGGCCGAGCCGCGCCCCGGCTTGGCACTGTTGCGTGCGGCCCAGGCGATCATGCCAGCGTTGCGAATCACGGGCGCCACCTGATCCAGCGCCTGATCGAACGCGAACATCCCGGTCCAGCAAGGCTGCGACCGCGCGGTCAGGGCTATGCGCGCCATGGCAAAGTCGTGCAGCGAGAGCAGCGCCGCCGCCTGCTCCGCCGGAATCGCCAGGATGACCGCGTCGAACGGGCCGAACTCGCTGCTCGCGCTGAGCAGGGTCCAGCGCTCGTCGCTGCGGTGGACGGCGGTTATCTGACAGCCCCAGGTCACGTCATGCGGGATCGCCATCGTCTTGATGACGCTGTTCATTGCGGGCACGCCGACCCAGGTATCGCTCCCCGCCTCCGGCCACGGCGCGGCAATGCCCAGATCCTGCCAGCTCGCAACCAGCCGCTTGAACCCGGGATCGCGCGCGGTGAAATACTGCGCGCCGTGATCGAGCGTCACCTCGCCCAGCGGGGTGGCGAGGCGGCGGCTCGACATCCGCCCACCCGCGCCGCGCCCCTTGTCGAACAGGGCGGGGCTGTGGCCCGCACTGCGCAGCACGTCGGCGCAGGCGAGGCCGGCCATGCCTGCCCCGATGATCGCGACCTTCATTGCCGGATCAGCGTTTGGTCATCAGCGACAGCACTTCCTTGCGGCTGTCCGGGTCGGTCAGGAAGCAGCCGAGCATCCGGCTGGTGACCATCCCGACTCCATGGGTTTTGACCCCGCGCCCGGTCATGCAGCCGTGCTGCGCCTCGATCACCACGGCGACGCCTTGCGGGTGCAGGTTGTCCCAGATCGATTGCGCGACCTGCGCGGTCAGCCGCTCCTGGATCTGCAGCCGGCTGGCATAACCGTGGAGCACCCGGGCAAGCTTGGAGATACCGACCACGCGCTTCGAGGGCAGGTAGGCGATCGAAGCGGTGCCGGTGATCGGGGCCATGTGGTGTTCGCAGTGCGACTGGAACGGGATGTCCTTGAGCAGCACGATCTCTTCGTAACCGCCCACCTCTGAAAAGGTGCGGGCAAGGTGCGCGCCGGGATCCTCGTCGTAGCCCTGACAATATTCGCGCCACGCCCGCGCGACCCGCAGCGGCGTATCCTGCAGCCCTTCGCGATCGGGATCGTCGCCGGCCCAGCGGATCAGCTTGCGGATTGCGTCCTGGATGTGATCAGGCACCGGCAGCTTGGTTTCGCCGTGGTCGAAGTGGCTGTGGTCGGCGAGATAATTCATCGGCTGGTCCCCTCGGGCACTCGTGCTATTTCTGGCTCGCCAGCGCGCCGACCAGCACGATCAGCGCAATCGCAATCCCCTGGTACAGCACGCGCTGCGACATCATCCGGTTCTGCTTCACCCCGTAGGCATCCTGGCGAAAATCGCCGGTCTGGCGGATGTGCTCGGCATCCTGCACGAAGGCCATCAGCCCGCGGACCATTGCGGTCGCGGCAGCGAGGGCGAAGCCGCCGACCAGCAGCACCAGGAAGATTGTCATGAACCGAGCCTCCAGCAGGCTCCCGACCGGCGAAGAATATCGGCGTATCCGGAGCCTGCCCCTTTTCGCAGGACAGCCGCGATAACCAACATGACCAAAAGGGCACTTTGCGTGTTGGGGCCGATCGGCTAATCAGGGCATGAGATGTCACCAAACGCCATGATTGGGTCCAGTCCCATTGCTGCGGTGATGAGCAATCCGCGGCTGCCAGACAATCCGATCGTCGAATGCAATGCCGCGTTCGAGGCGCTGACCGGCTATGGCCGCGACGAGATCATCGGCAACAACTGCCGCTTTCTGACCGGCGCGGGCACCGAACCGGAACTGACCGAACTGCTGCGCGATGGCATCCGTCGCCGCCAGCCGGTGATGGTCGAAATCCTCAACTACAAAAGGGACGGCACCCCGTTCCGCAACGCGGTGATGGTCGCGCCGATCTTCGGCGCATCGGGCGAGCTTGAATATTTCCTCGGCTCGCAGGTCGAGATTGCCGAGGACGTGGCGCGGGCCGACGATGCCCGGCGCGAGGCTGCGCGCAGCCGAATCGACGCCTTGAGCCGCCGCCAGCGCCAAGTGCTGCTGCTGCTCGCCGGAGGCAAGCTCAACAAGCAGATCGCCTATGAGCTGGGGCTGAGCGAGCGGACGGTAAAGATGCACCGCGCCGCGGTGTTCGCCGCGCTGGAAGTAAGGACCAGCGCCGATGCGATCCGC
>JANOAD010000129.1:0-9247 GCA_031410955.1 Novosphingobium sp.
CCCTCGATCCTCGAATACCTGAACAAGATCACCGAAAAGTACGACCTTGCCAAGGACATGCACTTCGGCCGCAAGGTCGTGTCCGCCGAGTGGGACAGCAAGACCGCGTGCTGGTCGGTGGCCAGCGAGGGCGAAGACGGCAGCGCACAGCTGCTGCGCGGGCGCTTCCTGTTCCTCGGCTCGGGTTATTACGACTACGACAGCCCTTACGACGCGGGTTTTACCGGGCGCGACAAGTTCAAGGGTCAGGTGATCCATCCGCAGTTCTGGCCCAAAGACCTTGACTATCAGGGCAAGCGGGTGGTGGTGATCGGTTCGGGCGCAACGGCTGTCACCATCGTTCCCGCGATGGCGCAAACGGGTGCGGGCCATGTCACGATGCTTCAGCGCACCCCGACCTGGATGGCCAGCCGCCCGGCCAAGGATGCTTTCGCCAACACCTTGCGTAAGGTGCTGCCAGAATCGCTCGCTTACCGCGTCACCCGCGCCAAGAACATCATCCTTGGGGATTTAATGTTCAAGCGCGCCCGCAGCCAGCCCGAAAAGGCCAAGGACTTCCTGACCAAGCAGGTCCGCACCCACTTGGGCGAGCACTATGACGAGCAGGCCTTCACTCCGCCATACAACCCGTGGGATCAGCGGCTGTGCCTGGTGCCCGACGCCGATTTCTTCGAGGCGATCAAGGCGGGCAAGGCCGGGATTGTGACCGACCAGATCGACAGCTTCGACAAGAACGCAATCAAATTGAAATCGGGCAAGCACCTCGATGCCGACATCATCGTCACCGCGACCGGGCTCAATATGTCCTTCGGCGGCAAGATCGCGATGAGCGTCGACGGCGAGCCGGTCGATTTCAGCAAGCGCTTTTTCTATCGCAACTGCATGTTCTCGAACCTGCCCAACCTGGCCGGCATCTTCGGCTATGTGAATGCCAGCTGGACCTTGCGCGTCGACATCGTCGCGCAATACCTGACCCGGCTGCTGCTCCAGATGGACAAGTACGGCGCGGTCGCCGCGACCCCGGTAATGGCGGCCGACGATATTCCCGAGGAAGACGACGTGTTCGATTTCTCTTCGGGCTATCTCCAGCGCGGCAAACACCAGATGCCCAGGAACGCTGCGGTGCTGCCATGGCGGCTCAACCAGGAATACCGCAAGGACCGGGTCGATATGCGCCAGGCCCCGATCGACGACGGAGTGCTGCAGTTCACCCGAGCACGCGAGCTGGTCGGGGGTTGAATCGGCAGAGTCGGCGCATGGGCTTCGACAGGCTCAGCCTGAGCGGATGTGTGATATGGAGTTTGGCACAAGGCCCGCTCAGCCTGAGCTTGTCGAAGGCCGCGCACCGCACTAGGTCGGGGCATGACCTCGCCTTCCCGCATCTGGATCGCCGCGCTACTCGTCATTGGCGACGAGATTCTCTCGGGCCGCACCCAGGACAAGAACATCGCGCAGGTCGCGTCCTGGTTAGGCGTCCAGGGCATCCGCCTTAGCGAAGTACGCGTGGTACCCGACAATACCGTGGCGATCGTCGAGGCGGTGAATGCCTTGCGCGCGCGCAACGACTACCTGTTCACCACCGGCGGGATCGGCCCGACGCATGACGACATCACCGTCGATGCCGTGGCCGAGGCGCTGGGGGTCGAAGTCGTGATCCACCCGGAAGCGCGCGCGATCCTCGAACGCTATTACGAGAGCCGCGGCGGGCTCAACGATGCCCGCCTGCGCATGGCCCGGGTGCCCGATGGCGCCGAGCTTATCCCCAACCGCATGTCGGGCGCACCCGGCATCCGCATCGGCAACGTCTTCCTGATGGCCGGGGTACCCTCGATCACCGCCGGAATGCTCGATGCGCTGACCGGCGAGCTGGAGGGCGGCCTGCCGCTGCTGAGCCAGACAGTCGGCAGCTGGGCGATTGAAAGCGAAGTCGCTGACCTGCTGCGCGAAACCGAACGCGCGCACGAAGGCTGCGTGATCGGCAGCTATCCGTTCTTCCGCGAAGGCCGGGTGGGCGCGAACTTCGTGGTCCGCTCGGTCGACGCTGCCAGGCTAGAGGAATGCTGCGAAGCATTGATCACCGGGCTACACGCCTTGGGCCGCGAGGCCGTGTCGGGCGGGATCTGAGGCTGCCCGGTGATCAATGTGGTTGCGCCCTGCACCAAAGCCGCACTGGCATGTGCGCGAATTCGCGGCTAATGCGGCACGGTTACCGGCTGCCCTCGCGGCGGCGCCTCACATGCTCCGGATTTGCCCTGATGACGCTTGCCGCCGCATCGCTGCCCTTAGCAGGATGCGCTCATAACTCCTCCGATCTGACGATCACGGCCTTCGAAGCAAATCTGGCCAGCCACGCCAGCGCTACTCAGGCGCTGCAGCAGTGGTGCGATACGCACGGCATCGCTCCTGGCAGGGCGATCCATGTCGAATTCGTGCGCGGGGCCGATGCTCCCGCGCCAATCGATCTGCGCAGCCTTCTGGGCGTGGGGGCAGACGACGTCCTGGGCTATCGCCATGTCAAGCTGGTCTGCGGGGACACAGTCCTGTCGGACGCGCACAACTGGTTCGTGCCCGCCCGGCTTCCACCTGAAATGAACCGGCAGCTCAGCGAAACGCAAATTCCCTTCGGGCGAATCGCCGCCAGCCTGAATTTTACGCGCGAACCGCTCAGCGCGGCGCGACACGGCGAACTGGGCTGCCCGGTCGATGCCATTTCCACACACCGCGCGCGGCTGGTCCTGCCCGATGGACGCCCGCTCGCTTACGTGCTGGAATGCTATTCCGAGGCAACCCTTGGTGGCGCTTCCTAGCGCGACGTACGCCGGACGAAGTCCGCGACCGTGTCGTGCAGTCCGCTGAGCGACCCTTCGTTGAGGTACACCATGTGCCCTGACGCGAAGTACTTGTGCTCGATATTCGCACGCAGCGATTCCGGGATCGGCAGGTGCTCCATCTCGTAGACCCCCTCAAAGTAGGGCGTAGCGAGATCGTAGTATCCCCCGGTGTTGAGCACCTTGAGGTTGGGGTTCTGCTTCATCGCCATCGCGAGGTCGAGCATGACGTTGGTGGTCTGCCCGCTGAATGCCATCGGCATGCCGGGAGACTGGTGCGCCATGTCCCAGGCCGGGAAGACGTCGGCGAAGATCTTGAACCCGTCCTCAGCCGGATATTTGAGGACGCCGCGGGCATAATCGTTCCACGCCGCCACGTATGCGCTGCCGACCGCGCTGATCATCGGATCGTACTGCGCTTCCTTGCTCAGCACGTCGAGGCTCGGCCCCGAAAACCGCGTGTCGATGCGGCCCGTGGTGAGCCCGCCGGGAAGTTGCAGCTGCTGCGAGAACTGCCCGCCGCTGACGCGCAGGTCTGACTTGATGATATAGTCCGCCGGCAGACCGATGTAGTTCGCCACCCGCTGGGCGATTGCCGCCCGTCTGTTCGCATCGAGCCGGCCGCCTTGCTGCAGCGCGGCGGCATAGTCACCCAGCGCGAACTGCTCGACCTCACGCAGGAACGGCTCGAGTTCGGCCGGGCGGGTTCCGGCAAGGCGGTTATGGTACCACGCGGTCGCGGCCATCGTCGGCAGGCCGGTAATGTAGGCCGTGTCCACGCCCGGATTGAACCCGGGGCTATCAACCGACAGGTCGAAGTTGAGGATCGTCGAGAGGAGAACGATGCCGTTCAAGTCGATGCTCGCGCTGCTTGCCAGTTCGTTGGCCAGCACCGCCGAGCGGGTGGTGCCATAGCTTTCGCCAAACAGATACTTGGGCGAATTCCACCGCCCGTATTTGCCAAGGAACTGCTGGATGAAGCGGGTGAAGGCGTGGGCATCGGCATCGACCCCCCAGAACGCCTTCTCCTTGTCCTTGCCCGCGATCCGGCTGAACCCCGCCCCCGGCGCGTCGATGAACACCAGGTCGGCCACATCGAGCAGTGACCAGGCATTGTTGACCACCGGATAGGGCGCTGGCGGGGTATGCCCGTCCTCGCGCACCACCACCCGGCGCGGGCCGAACGCACCCATGTGCAACCACAGCGTCGCCGAGCCGGGTCCGCCGTTGTAAAGGAACATCAGCGGCCGCGCAGTGCCGCCGCCCTGCTTGAAGTAGGCGGTGTAGAACATCGAGCATTCGGGCGGCAGCCCGGCCTTGTCGGCATCGGGCGAAGGCGCCGCCGCCTGTTCGCGCCAGGCGACATCGTTCCAGCCGGGGCCGTGCACCACCAGCGTGCCTGCAACTGCCTGGTAGGCTACTGGCTTGCCGCCGATGGTGACCGAGCCGGTGCTGGTGACTTCGCTCGGCTGGAAGATGCGGTTGGGCCCGCTGGGTTTGACCGCCGCCGCTGCTTCCTTGGCTGCCTCGGCCCCGGAGGCCGGTTTGGCCAGCATCGAGATCGCCGAAGCGCCGAGCATGGCGGTGAATGTGCGGCGTTCGATCATTGCAGGCCCCTCCGTTGCACCGGGCAAGGTGCCGCGCGGCACGGGGCTTTGCAAGTCTCGGGCCGTCAAGTGGTCGATGACGGGCGGGATTCGGACAGGGCCGGGTGATTTTCAACAGCCAGATTAACCTGTCAGCGGCGTTCTGCGGGTACCGCCTTTGTCTCCGCAAACATCTTGGCAAAATCGGCTTGGGTCAGCCGCGACAGATCGTCTCCGGCCGCATCGCTCGCCGTCTTGCTGCCGTTGCCCTCGCCATGGATGGCGTAGGCCCCAGACTTTGGCGTGAGTAGGAAATAGAATGGCGAAGCCGGATTTCCTGCACGCGAGATGACCACCATCGAATGCTCGTCATCGCAGCTGTAAATGGTCCAGTCCGTGCCGCCGAACTGGCGGTAAAGCGGTCCTGTCTCGCACTTCATCGGGGCAGGTGCCGGTTGCTCGGCACGCGCCGCTCCAGCGGAGAGCGTCAGAGCAAAAGCGAATACAGCGCGGTAACTCAAGCGATTGCTCCTAGCTTGCCGAGTAACGTCCATACTGTTGAACAGCTGGACTGAAAAGTGGCGGCAAAAAGGGCCGGGAAAGCATCTGCTTCCCCGGCCCTTTTGTTATGCAAAAACGGTTGCTTAAGCGCCCTGGATTGCCGCCACGTCGATCTTCAGGCCCGGGCCCATCGACGAGCTGACCGATACCTTCTGCAGGTACTTGCCCTTGGCGCCGGCCGGCTTGGCCTTGACGATCGCGTCGAGGAACGCGTCGAAGTTGGCCTTGAGCGCATCGTTCGAGAACGACAGCTTGCCGATCCCGCCGTGGATGATCCCGGCCTTTTCGACGCGGAATTCGATCTGGCCGCCCTTGGCTGCCTTGACCGCTTCGGCCACGTTAGGCGTGACCGTGCCAAGCTTCGGGTTCGGCATCAGGCCCTTGGGACCCAGCACCTTGCCCAGACGGCCGACCACACCCATCATGTCCGGCGTGGCGATCACGCGGCCATAATCGAGGTTACCGGCCTGCATATCTTCGAGCAGGTCTTCAGCGCCAACCTTGTCGGCCCCGGCGGCGAGCGCCTTTTCGGCGTTTTCACCGCGCGCGAACACCGCAACCTTGACGTCCTTGCCGGTGCCCGAAGGCAGCACGACCATGCCGCGGACCATCTGGTCAGCGTGGCGCGGATCGACGCCGAGGTTCAGCGCAATTTCAAAGCCCTCATCGAACTTGGTGGTCTTGAGGTCTTTCAGCAGCTGAATCGCATCGGCAACGCCATAGAGCTTCTGGTTTTCACCCAGCTTTTCAGCCAACATCTTGGCTTTCTTGGTCTGTGCCATGGTCTTAGCCCTCCACCACGGTGAGACCCATCGAACGGGCCGAGCCCTCGATGATCTTGGTCGCCTGTTCGATTGTGTTGGCCGAAAGATCGGCAAACTTGGTCTGCGCAATTTCAGCCAGCTGCGCGCGGGTGATCGTGCCGCCCGAAACCTTGCCCGGCTCCTTCGAACCCGACTTGAGCCCGGCGGCCTTCTTGATCAGGAAGCTCGCTGGCGGGGTCTTGGTCACGAAGGTAAAGCTGCGATCGGCAAAAACGGTGATGATCGTGGGGATCGGCATGCTGACTTCAAGGTCCTGAGTCGCGGCGTTGAACGCCTTGCAGAATTCCATGATGTTGACGCCGCGCTGACCCAAGGCCGGGCCGATTGGCGGCGACGGGGTCGCCTTGCCTGCAGGAACCTGCAGCTTGATATAGCCTTCAATCTTCTTGGCCACGATTGGGCCTCCTTTCTTCCTGTTGGCCCGGGGTGTTTCGCCCGATAGCCGCAGAGTGAGCGGTCAAGCAGCCGGTCCAAAGAACAGCCTCCCGCGCGGAATCGCTCAGGGCACGCCCCATGCGAAGGCGCGCGCATAGGCGATAGCTGGCGCGAATGCAACCTTCGTCGATGCGTGGTGGCAGCGAGCGGAGCGGAAGAGTAGGCTGGCGCAAGCAAGAGAGGAAGCCCCGGTGGCAGGAATTGGGTTCAGGAACCTGGCCGTGACCGCATTAGGCGCGTTGCTGGTGATGGCGCAGGCGGGTGCGGCCCGTCCACCCGCACCGCTGCCGCCCGAAGCAAAGATGCCCCCGCTCAAGCCTGCGGTGATCGACGATACGCTGGCGATCGGCGGTGAGGAACTCAAGGCGCGCAAGCTGGAGAGCCGCCTGACGGTCGAGGTCGGGGTCAACGGTACCGGCCCCTATCGTTTCGTGGTTGATAGCGGCGCCGATACTTCGGTGATCGGGACGCGGCTGGCGCGGGCGCTGGGCCTGCCGCTCGGGCGCCCGGTCATGCTCAATGGCGTTACCGAATCGCGCACCGTCGACCGGGTTCTGGTCGACAGTCTGCGCGTCGGGCCGAGCACCTTCAACGCGCTCGAACTGCCGCGGCTTGACGAGCACGATGTCGGCGCGGTCGGCATGATCGGGCTCGACACGCTGGTCAATCAGCGGCTGATGCTCGATTTCGAAGCCAAGAAGGTTTCGGTCGACGATGCGACGCGCCCGGCACCGCGCATGGATGGCGAAATAGTAGTCATCGCGCGGCTGAAGCGCGGGCAGCTGATCCTGACCCAGGTCAAGGCCAACGGCGTTCTGCTCGATGCGGTTATCGATACCGGCTCGGAAATCACCATCGGCAACACCGCGCTACGGAACCAGCTGTTCCGCCGCCGCCACGGCGATGTGCAAAAGATCGAGGTAATCGGGGTGACCGGAGCTTCGGTTTCGCTCGATCTGCTGGTCGTCGACGAACTCAAGGTGGGCGGGATCGTGCTGAGCAACGTGCCCGTGGCCTTTGCCGATGTCCCGCCGTTCGATGTCTTTTCGCTCGCGGATCACCCCGCGCTGCTGCTCGGCACCGACCTGATGGAAAGTTTCCGCAAGGTCAGCCTCGATTTTCGAGCGCGCAAGGTCCGCTTCCAGCTGCGGAAGTGCAACAGCGAGGGGATCATCGTTTCGACCACGCACGCAATGAGCCGTCTTCGTCCCGAACAGGACAAGAGCGCCGTGTGCGCGCGCTAGCCCCGCGTTGCATTGCGATTTAACCAATCTAGGATAGCTCTGCGCCATAATGGAATTTGTCAGGGGTAATCACGTGTTCGAAATCGCCGTCCGCGCCAAGGAACTGGCTTCCAGCAACCTCAACAGCCTGATCGACAAGGCCTCGAATCCGGCCAAGATGCTCAAGCTGTTGATGACCGAGCTGGAGGAATCGGTGATCGCGCTGACCCGCGATGCTGCCGCGCTTGACCGCAACGCAGGCAGGGTCACGCTCGAGGCGGAGCGGTTCGATGCCGCTGCGGGGAGCTGGGAGGACAAGGCTAGGCTCGCCCTGGCGCGGGACCGGGAAGACCTCGCCAAGGGCGCTCTGGCCGAACGCAATGCCGCGCGCGATGCCGCCGAGGCCCAGCGTGAGGCCGCCAAGGCGGCGCGGGGTGAAGCCGCGGCCTTGCGCGCCAGCGTGCGGGATCTGGAAGCCAAGCACGGAGAGACCAAGGTGCGGCTACTGAAGGCAATGTCCGAAACCGCGCCTGCTGGCGGAGCTGCAGGGAACGCAGTCAAGTCGCACGGCAAGACCGCCGCCCTGATGGACCGCTTCGCCTCACTCGAAAAGCGGATCGACTATGCCGCCGCCAAGACCGTGACGCTGGACCAGGAACTGGCCGCGCTGGCTGACGAGGCGTCGCTTGAGGCCGACCTTGCCGCGCTGCGCAAGAAGGTGGATCGCAAGAAGAAGTAAGCGGCGGTGCAAACCTGCGCCGCCTCCCCTTGGTCGGTTGGCTTACTTGACCAGTTCGACCTGTTCGAAGTCGAGTTCGACCGGGGTCGCGCGCCCGAAGATCGAAACCGAAACCTTGACCCGGTTCTTGTCGAAATCGAGCTCTACGACCGTGCCGGTGAAGGTGTTGAACGGGCCGTCGAGCACCTTGACCACATCGCCGATTTCGTAATCGACGCTGACGTGCTTCTTCGGTTCGGCTGCGGCGGCATCGCGCGCGCCGAAATAGCGGGCAGCTTCGCGGTCGGTGATCGGCTGCGGCTTGCCATTGGGGCCGAGGAAGCCGGTCACCTTGGGGGTATTCTTGACGAGGTGATAAACGTCGTCGTTGAGCCCCAGCTTGGCGAGCACGTAGCCCGGCATGGTCTTGCGTTCGACCTGGACCTTCTTGCCGCGCTTGACCTCGGTGATGGTTTCGGAGGGAACCTCGACCGCCTCGACCAGGGCCTCAAGCCCCATGCGCTGCGCTTCGGACAGGATCGAATCCCTGACCTTGCTTTCGAAGCCGGAATAGGCGTGGATGATGTACCAGCGGGCCATAGCGTAAGTGTCTCTGCTTGCTTCGCTTCGCGCCGTCAGGCCAGCGAGAGGAGGAACTGGACGATCTTGCCGAAGACCGTATCGATGCCGAGGAAAAACAGCGCCAGCACCAGCATCATGATGCCGACGAAGATCGCGGTGGTGGTCGTCTCCTGGCGCGAAGGCCACACGACCTTCTTGCCTTCTGCCTGAACCTGCCGAACGAATTCGCCGGGATTGAACTTCGCCATGGGCCTGTCACTCGCGTTTTAAAGCCTAATTCCTCGCATCTTCCGCCAAGGGGATAGCGCCGCCCGGCGGCTGCTGAGCAGCTAGGCCGGAGGGGCGACTGATTCTCCTTGTGTCGGAAGACACGGCGGCACTTAGCTATGCCCCGGCCCATTTGCAAGATAGTGCGTTTTTTACAGCGCGTCTGCCGGGATCACCCGCCGCGCCAGGATCCAGTGGTGGCCGCGGCGCACCTGGACGAAGC
>JANOAD010000130.1:0-25364 GCA_031410955.1 Novosphingobium sp.
CCGCCAACCGCGATCATTGCATCGAGCACGGTCATGTTGGCGCGGTACGGCAGCGAAGCGGGCTTCGCCGTGGCGCCGATGATCCGAACCTGCTGGCTGAAGGTTCCGGCAAATTTGTTGACGATAACGGAAACCAGCGGATCCTGGATGTACTGCGAAAGCTGCAGGGTGATGTCGTCAGCGAGCATCTTCGGCGTCTTGCCCACTGCCGGCATGTCGGTGATCAGCGGCGTGGTGATGCGCCCGTCGGGCCGCACCTGAACCTTCGCGCCGAGCTCGGGATTGCGCCAGACGAAGATGGTGAGCTCGTCGAGCGGGCCGATGATGTAGTCCTCGCCAGGGCCTTCCTGCATCGCCACGAACGAGGCGGCAGGAAGCTGCGGTCCGCTTGCGCCACCGGCGCAGCCACCCAGCGCCAGGCTGAGCATTGCGCTGCTGGCCAGAAGGCGATGGAAGCGGTTGATTTTCATGCGGCACATCCTTCAGCGGCGCCGCGTCAAAGCTTCGGGTGTGCCTACCCGCAGCGAAGACCCGGCAAATTCAGGCTCCGCTATCGGAAAAAAGGGTGAATATTGCGTTAGCCTTATATGCAGATTCGGTGCGCGTAGTGGGCCGGTCCCGAAAAGGGACGCTCTCGAATGGAACTGTTAAATCAGCATTTCCGCGGCCGGCCCATGGCCCAGGAATTGCGCAGGACTGGCCGACGCTCCATAAGCTCCGGCACAGAAGACCGCGACCAGATCACCGACCTCGGCCCTCGGAAAACCGCCTTTTTCAGCCAGACGATCGAGCGGCGTGCACAGGCAGCCGACCACGCTGGCCTCTTCCTCGACCGGCGCGTCGAACCTCGTCGCGATCGCCACCGGATAGTTGCGGCGCACCACCGTGCCGATGTTACCGGTGGCAGCTAACTGGTGATGCAACCCGCCATCGGTGATCAGGAAGACCTCGCCGTGGCTGACCTTCCGGTCGACGATCTCGGTCAGGTAGACGCCGGCCTCGCCGACCAGAAAACGGCCGAGTTCCAGGCAGAACTGCGTTTCGGCAAGGGCGTCAGGCACCTTGCCCAATGCCTCGCCCAGTGCCGCGCCAATCGCAGCGAGATTAACCGGCTCATCTCCGGGAAAATACGGAATGCCAAGCCCGCCGCCGAGGTTACAATGCGGCAGCGCTGCGCCGCTGGCCTCGGCAAGTTCTGCAGCCAATGCAAGCGACTGCGCCTGCGTTTCGATGATGGCAGCGGTGCTGAGCGCCTGGCTGCCGGCAAAAATGTGGAAACCGCGCCATTCCGCGCCACTGGCAATGATCATCCGGGCCAGCGCGGGCACCCGCTCGGCATCGACGCCGAATTGCTTGGCGCCGCCGCCCATCTTCATGCCCGAACCCTTAAGATCGAACGAGGGATTGACCCTGATCGCCAGTCGCGGCGTGATATCAAGCCGCGCCCCCACATCGAGCGCGCGGACCGCTTCGCCCTCGGATTCGAGGTTGAGCGTGGCCCCGGCAGCAATTGCCGCCTCCAGCTCACTATTGCGCTTGCCCGGTCCGGCGAAACTGATCCGGCTGGGCGAAATTCCCGCCGCCCGCACCAGCGCGAGTTCCCCGCCCGAAGCGACATCGAAGCCATCGACCAGTTCGGACATCAGTTTCAGCACGGGCTCGAAAGGATTGGCTTTGACCGCATAATGCAGCGCAACCCGGCTTGGCAGCGCGGCAAGCAAGTCGCGCACCCGGCGGCGGATCATAGCCGAGGAATAGACGAACAGCGGTGTCTGTCCGGCCTCCTCGACCAGCGCACGGGCGGTTCGCGTGCCGATAGCCAGCTGGCCGTCAATCATCGCAAATCCGGGTGGGATTGGGCCGAGCGGCTTCATGCCGAAAGCTCTGCATAAAGGCCCGCGCGATCGATCTTGCCGTTTGGCGAAATCGGCATCGCATCACGCCAGTGAATTTGTTTTGGCTGCATGAAATTCGGCAATCTTTGCATAAGTATACGCGGCAACTCTTTCGTGGCACCCGAAGTTCCGGGAAGCGGCCTCACAACCAGGTGGACCGCGTGCCCGAGCCGGGGATCGGGAATGCCGAGGGCGACCGCTTCGGCGACCAGTCCTGTGTCGAGTGCGGCTTCCTCGACCTCCTGCGGGCTGATCCGGTTGCCGGCCGATTTGATCATGGCGTCGCGGCGGCCGCTGAAATAGAGCAGCCCGTCGCCAGCGCGCCGCACCCGGTCGCCCGACCACACGGCCATGCCGCCATATCGTGACATCGCGGGCGCTGGCTTGAACCGCTCTGCGGTACGCTCCGGATCCTGCCAGTACCCTTGCGCCACCAGCGGCCCGCAATGGACCAGCTCGCCCTCCTCATCATCCGCCGCAAGTGCGCCGCTGTCCGCGATGACCAGCACTTCGGCGTGGGGAATAGCCTTACCCATCGAAGTGGGATGGGCGTCAACCAGCGCCGGATCGAGATATGTGGAGCGAAACGCCTCGGTCAGGCCGTACATCGGGAACAGCCGCGCCGCGGGGAACAGCGCGCACAAGCTACGGACCAGCTCGGTAGTCAAAGCGCCGCCAGAATTGGTCAGCCGCCGAAGCTTGGCCGCAGTTCCACGCGGCCAGTCGAGCTCAGTGAGCTGGATCCACAGCGGCGGCACTGCGGCAAGCGTGGTGACGCCGTGCCGTTCAACCGCCTTCACGACGTCGCGCGGGGTGAGGTAATCGAGTGGAACCACGCAGCCGCCGGCATACCAAGTGCTCAGCAATTGGTTTTGCCCATAGTCGAACGAAAGCGGTAACACGGCCAAGGTCACATCGCTGGGCTGCATGTCCAGGTATTCGGCAACGCTGTCTGCGCCGAGCCACATGTTGGCATGGCTGAGCATCACCCCTTTCGGTCTGCCGGTCGAACCACTGGTGTAGAGTATCGCCGCCAAGCCATCGGGATCGGCCTCAGAAGGCCCTACTGGCTCCGCATCAGCTATCGAACTTACTGCACTTTCCTCAGATACCGCCTTGCAATCACTCGGTAAATCTCCTTGTTCAAGGCTGGCAAGTCGAGCTGAGTTGCCAACCAGCAGAACGCTGCCGCTATCGGCCAGAATATGCGCCACCTGCGCCCGCTTGAGCAGCGGATTGATCGGAACATGGACCAGCCCCGCGCGCGGCGCGGCGAGCGGCATGAGGCAAGTCATTTCACCCTTGGCCGCCCAGCTTGCCACCCGGGCGCCCTTTTCCGGAACCATGGCCGCGAGCCAGCCCGCGAGCCTGGCGACACGATCCCTTAAGTCCTTGTAGTTAAGGACGGCGTGACGCAGCACCAGAGCCGGTGCTTCGTCTGCCCCGCAGAGCGCGAGATGGTCTAGCGGCCGGATCGCAGTTTCAGGCGCGGACAGCAAGGTTCGGGTGGCTCCGGGAAAAGGGACGGCGGCAGTGATCGTGGTTAACTATCACGATGATCTTAACGAAGTGCAAGGCGACCGCGCGCTTGCCGCGCTGCTCGACGCGCCTGCGGCCGCCGCGCCGTTCGACCGCCTGGCTTGGTGGCGCGATCTCGCGAAGCACTGCGACATCCTGCCGCTGATCGCGGTTGCCCGCGACGGCGAGAATCGAGCCGTTCTGCCGCTGCGCCGCAAGGGCCGGGATATCGAAGAGCTCAGCAACTGGTACAATTTCACGGTCGGCCCGGTGGTTACGCCGGGCGCGGACATGCCCGCAATGCTATCCGCCCTCGCACGGGATCTCGCGGGCCAGGCCAAGGGGATAACCCTTGCGCCTCTTGCCGATGACAGCGGCCAGGCGAGCGCGCTTGAACAGGCATTCCGCAGCGCTGGCTGGGCGGTCTGGCGCGAGCAGTGCGACATCAACCACGTCCTGCACCTGCGTGGGCGGTCTTTCGAGGAGTATCTCGCCTCGCGCCCCGGACCGCTGCGCACCACGCTTAAGCGCAAGGGCGGCAGGGTGACGGTGACCATCGAAACCGCGTTCAATCCCGAAAGCTGGGCCGCCTACGAAGCGATCTATGCCGCAAGTTGGAAGCCCAACGAAGGATCGCCAGCCTTTCTGCGCGCATTTGCCGAAGCAGAAGGGGCGGCAGGCCGGCTCCGGCTGGCCATCGCGCGCGCTGACGGCGAACCGGTTGCAGCGCAATTCTGGACCGTTGAAGGCGGCATCGCCTATATTCACAAACTGGCCCACACCGAAGCGTCCAAGTCATTATCTCCAGGGACCACGCTGTCCGCCGCCCTCTTCGAACACGTGATCAATACTGACCGCGTCGATCTGGTCGACTTCGGCACCGGCGACAATCCGTACAAGCGCGACTGGATGGAAGAGCTGCGGCCGCGTTACCGGCTGACCATGCACCGCCCTGGTTGGCCCGGAAACTGGCCGCGCATGGCCAAGGCCAGCTTGCGCCAATGGCTCAAGCGAGGTTAGAGCGCCGCGCATGGATACGACCGATCGCAAGCTACGCACGATCCTGGCCGATGTGCTGGGCCTCAGCCACGACCAGGTAGCGGGATTTACCACCGATACCGGCCTGTTCGGCGATTTGCCCGAACTCGATTCAATGGCGGTCGCAGGGCTGCTCACCGAGATGGAAGACCGTCTCGACATCACAATCGACGAGGACGAGATCGACGGCGATATTTTCGAAACCTACGGCAGTCTGCTCACCTTCGCCCGCGCCAAGCAGGACGCGGCTTGATCCCGGCGAGCTATCCCTGCCCCCTGCCTGGCGGCGCGGCGGCCAGCGAATATGCGCTGACCTTCGATCAGAGGCGGCGACGGCGGCTGCTGATCGCCCCCGCGCTGTTCGACGAAGGCCACAAACTGCGGCGCTTCACGATCGAGGTCATGCGCCGGCTGAACGGGGCCGGGATCGACTGCTTCCTGCCCGACTTACCCGGCCTCAATGAGAGCGAACAGGATCTCGCACTAATCGAGCCCGAGGACTGGCGGATGGCGCTGGAGGCGGCGGCGCGGCATTTCGAGGCCACTCACGTGCTTGCTTTGCGCGGCGGCGGGCTGGTCCTGCCCGGCAAGCTCGGCGGCTGGCACTATGCCCCGGTCAAGGGCGCGAGCCAGTTGAAGACCATGCTGCGCGCTCGCATCATCGCCTCGCGCGAAGCGGGGCGCGAAGAACTGCTCGACACGCTCATGCAGCAGGGGCTGGCCATGGGAATCGAACTTGCCGGCTATTCGCTTTCGGGCGAGATGCTGCGCCAGTTGGGCGAACTTGTGCCCGGCAAGCAACCCGGAATCACCGCGCTCGAACACGAGCTGATCGGCGGTGGCCCGCTGTGGCTGCGCGCCGAACCCGATGAGGATCGCAGCCAGGCCGATGCGCTTGCCGCGATCATCGCCGTGGGGATCAACGCCTGATGCGCCGCCATGTGGCCTTCGAATGCAACGGCGACACGCTGGTCGGTACGATCGATCCCGGCGATGCAACGACCGGCTTGCTGATCGTCACCGGCGGCAATGAACTGCGCTGTGGGCCCTATGGCAGCCATGCCGAACTCGCGGCGAAGCTTTCTGCAGCCGGCTTTCCAGTCATGCGGTTCGATCGGCGCGGGGTGGGCGATAGCAGCGGCTACAACGGCGGTTTCACCACCAGCGTCGATGACATTGCCGCGGCGATCACCGCGTTTCGCAGCGCCTTCCCGCGGATGAAACGGATTGCCGCGTTCGGCAATTGCGATGCGGCGAGCGCGCTGATGCTGGCCAGGGGCAAGGGCTTCGATGCGCTGGTCCTGGCCAATCCGTGGACGTTTGATCCCGAGGTCGAAGCCGCACCGCAAGCTCCGCCACAGCCGCAGATGACGCCCAGGGCAATCCGCGCGCATTACCTGCGCCGCTTGGCCGATCCGCGCGCCCTGCTCCGCCTCGTGACCGGCAGGGTCAAAATCAGGCAAATGGCCGGAAGTCTGGCTGAATCCGCAAAGCCAGCGCCGCCGCAGACCGCACTTTCCCGCGCCTTGGCCGAAGGCATCGAAGGTTTTGCGGGAGCAGTCGCATTGCTTGTCGCGGAGAATGACCGCACGGCGCAGGTCTTCCTCTCGAACTGGCAGGATAACGACCCGCGCATCCGCATCTGCCCCGGTGCCGGGCACAGCTTTATCGAACCGCAGGCGCGGATCTGGCTGCAGGGACAACTCTTGGGAGCTCTGCGCTCGCTGGGTTAGTCGCGCGCCTGGCGGTGCTCGCGCGCCGCGAGGAAGCGCTCAGCATCGAGCGCGGCCATGCACCCGGTGCCCGCCGCGGTCACGGCCTGGCGGTAGACATGGTCCATCACGTCGCCGCAGGCGAACACCCCGGGGATTGCGGTCTTCGGCGTGCCGGGTTCAACGATCAGGTAGCCCGTCGCATCGGCTTCAAGCTGGTCCTTGAACAGCTCGGTCGACGGTGCATGGCCGATCGCCACGAAGGCGCCCTGAGTCGGTTCGACCGAAGCCTCGCCGGTTACGGTATCGCGCAGTGACACGCCGCTCAGCCCGGTATCCCCGCCGACGAAATGATCGACCGCCTTGTTCCACAGCACCTTGATCTTGGGGTTGGCCATCAGCCGGTCTTCGAGGATCTTCTCGCAGCGCAGCGAATCGCGGCGGTGGATCAGCGTCACGTCGTCCGAATGGTTGGTCATGTAGAGCGCTTCCTCGACCGCGGTGTTGCCGCCGCCGATCACCACCACCTTCTTGCCGCGGAAGAAGAACCCGTCGCAGGTTGCGCAGGCCGAAACGCCCTTGCCCGACAGCTCCTGCTCACCCGGAACACCGAGCCACTTGGCCTGCGCGCCGGTGGCGATCACCAAGGTTTCGCCTTCATAGACATCGCCGCCATCACCTATGGCGCGGAACGGCCAAGTCTTGAGGTCGACCGAGACGATCGTGTCCCACAGCATCCGGGTGCCGACATGCTCGGCCTGCGCCTGCATCTCTTCCATCAGCCACGGCCCCTGGATCACTTCGCGGAAACCGGGATAGTTTTCGACATCGGTGGTGATGGTCAGCTGGCCGCCGGGCTGGAGGCCCTGCACCACGATCGGCTGGAGCCCCGCCCGCGCACCATAGATCGCCGCGGAAAGCCCGGCCGGGCCCGATCCGATGATCAGCATGCGGGTGGTATGGGTGGTCATCAGTTCCCTCCTGTGCGGGGCACCAGATAGGTATAGCCGGCGCGCTTGGCGAGTCCTTGTCGCAGCCATTTCCCCGGCGTTGACGAGGGAGCGTAAAACGCGCAATTGGCTGCGCCATGACCACCTTCGGACCCACCGCCAACAGCTTTGTCTCGCAGCGGCTCAAGCTGCATTACGTCGATTGGGGCAACCCCGAGGCGCCGCCTTTGATCCTCCAGCACGGCGGGCGTGACCATGCGCGCAGTTGGGATTGGGTGGCCGAGGAACTGGCCAAGGACTGGCATGTGATTGCCCCCGACCTGCGCGGTCACGGGGACAGCGCCTGGGCGCCCGATGGCAACTACGACATGGGCCCGTTCGTCTACGATTTCGCCCAGCTCGTTCATACGCTGGGCCATGACCAAGTGACGATCATTGCCCATTCGCTCGGCGGAAATGTCGCGACGCGCTATACCGGCCTCTACCCAAAGAAGGTCCGCAAGCTGGTCAATATCGAGGGGCTTGGCCCCTCGCCCAAGGTCCGCGCCGAGCGCGAGGCGGCAGGCTATGCCAACCGCTTCCGCAAATGGATCGAGGAGCGCCGCAAAGCCGCCGGGCGCATACCACGGCGCTATCCGACGATCGAAGCTGCCTTTGCCCGCATGAAGGAGGAAAACGGCTTCCTCACTGACGAACAGGCCCGCCATCTGACCGTGCACGGCGCGAGCCGCAATGAAGACGGCACCTGGAGCTGGAAGTTCGATCCCTACCTCAACGTCTGGCCGTTCGAGGATGTGCCCGACGACCGGACCAACGAACTGTGGCGCGCGATTACTTGTCCGGTGCTGCTGCTTTACGGGGCGAACTCGTGGGCCTCGAACCCGGAACTGGATGGGCGCGCGAACGTGTTCGGCGACCACCGCACTGTCGAATTCGAGAACGCCGGACACTGGCTGCACCACGATCAGTTCGACCGCTTCATGGACGAAGTGCGCAGATTCCTTTAGGCATCGAGATAGGCGGCGCGCAGGTCTTCTTTTGCGGCCTCATCCACCCCGAGGGCTTCGGCCAGATAGGCATCGACGCTGCCATAGCGGCTGGCGGCACAGTCTAATGCCGTCACGATATAGTCGGCCTCGACCCCCATCAAAGTGCGGATGGTATCGTCGGTTATCGAACCGTGGCGCGCGCGGATTTGCGTTGCCCCCGCAGCGATCCGCGCTTCGATGTTCCCGGCCTGGTTGGTCAGCACATAGTCGGCGACGATATCATCACGCGATACCCCGAGCACGTGTTGAGCGAGCGCGACCGCGAAGCCGGTGCGGTCTTTGCCCGCAACACAGTGGACCAGGCTCGGCCCCTCGGCCCGGCGCAGCACTTCGAAATATTGGCGCAGCATGAACGACAGGTTTTCGCGGAAGGGAATGCCTTCATACAGTCGCACCATCGCCGCCCGCGCTTCGGCGGCGGTAATCACTCCGTCGGCAGCTTCGGTATGGAGCGCAAGGCCTGCGGTTTCATCGGGATGAAACAGCACCTCGGCATCGAAGTCCGGGTGGCGGCGGCACGGCAGGGAAGCACGCTCACTCGGTCCGCGCAGATCGATCACGGTTTTGATGCCGAGCGCGTGCATGGCGGCCAGGTCCTGGTCGCTCGCTTCACCGTGCTGGGCCGAGCGCCACAGCAGCCCGGCCTTGACCCGGACACCGTCCGCCGCAGCGTAGTTGCCGTAATCACGGAAATTGTGAACGCCATCGAGCTTGAGTACACGGTCCTGCATGGCGCGCGCTTGGCAGGATGACACGCGCAGTGCAAGAATGCCTGCCCTGAAAGCGGAGATAATGCATGATTGGACTGGCACTTTCGCTCGCACTGACAGCATTGGCCAGCGTCCCGGAGATCGATCCGGCGGTCACGCCAAGCAAGCCGCTCAGCGCCGCTCGTTCCGCAGCACCGAGCGACGACATCTGCGACGAGCCGGTGCTCCTGGTCATGAGCGGCCCGCTGGCCGATCCAGCCCGCGCCGCCGCCTATGCCCGGGCAATCGCGGCGAGCGGACTGTACCAGCAGCTTGGCGGCTATGAACTGAACGGCGCCAAGGCTTCCGATGCGCTTGCCGGCAGTGCACCCTTCTTCCTTCAGTCGGTGATGCGCTTTCCCTGCCGCGCAAATGCGCTGACCTTCTGGAGCAGCAAGGTCCAGCAGGACCAGCTTGCGCTGTTGCGAGGGAACGCGCCGGGGGCTGACATAGCCGCGGCAATCTATCCCGAACTCCCGCTGCGCGAGGACCTCGTCGGCAAGGTCGGCGATAACAGCTATAGCGGCGCGTTCGGTGCGGCTGCTGTGCCGGGCGGACGTTAGGTCTGGATTCGTTGGGGTTCTGGTTGCCTAGTAGGAACTATTGGTAACGTCTAACGCGTTATGAAAACGTGATAATTTCTAAGAACTGCCGGAAAACACCCCCATCGAAGCCCCCGCGATTTGGGTTGCGATCAGCAGCCGCTATTATGCGATCATTCGTCCCTTTTGGCCCTCATCCAGGTTCCGTTTGGCCATTGTTGGTTTTCCCGAGTACTCGGCCTGCCCGCCGTTCCAAAGTGACAGACCTGATGCGGCTCCGGCCCAATCTTCACCAATCCACGGGATTGCAGTTCCGCATGCCAACTTTGCGCAACCCGATCAGCTTGCCCTTGTCAGAAGGTTATGAAGACTCACGGGATGACGAAGACGATCCGGTTTGCGATGCTAGCGGTGCGCTCGACTTCTCGAACGAGACGTCGCGATGCTGCTGATAGTGGATTCGCTGTTCGTTTTCGATAGCTTGCCAAAAGTTCTTGTCGAGCTTTTCGATGTCGCCAGCGGGCAGTTGAAGTTTGCTCATCGTCCATGGCCCCTTCCGGATTTACCATAAATACGCGCGTGATCTGCCGCAGACTAACCGCACTTGTTCTGCGGCGCCAGAGCTGATCGCAAAAGCGCCGTTGGCTGGCCTGAAGGCTATTGATATCATAGCGGCAGCGGAATGCTCTACGGTTTGGCACGCCAAAAACATAGGCAGTTCCCCCAGGATGGGTCATAAGCTTGGTGCACGATTGAACTCCAGGGGGCTGGATTGCCGCACATCTTTCTCTCCTACAACCGGGACGACCAGGAGGCAGCCAAGCAATTCGTCCAGGGTTTCGAGGCAGCCGGACTTACTGTCTGGTGGGATGCTACCTTGCGGGCAGGCGAAGCCTACGACGAAATTACCGAAAATGCGTTGCGCGAGGCGCGTGCAGTTGTGGTGATTTGGTCAAAGCGCTCAGTCGCCTCGCGTTGGGTGCGGGCTGAGGCGACCCTCGCGCAGCGGCTAGGCACTTTCATTCCCTGCATGATTGAGCCTTGCGAACGCCCGATCTTGTTCGAGCTGACCCAGACAGCAGACCTGACCCGCTGGACTGGCGAGCCAGATGACATGCCTTGGCTGCGGTTTGTCGAACACGTCAAGGCGCATGTGCACCGGCCCGAAGGCGAGAAATCTGGATCGCGCCCGCGCCAGACTATAGCTCGCCCGAAAGTTGCCCCGCAGCCCTTGAACGAGCGCCGACAGGTCACGTTTGTTTCCGCGCAGATCGCAGGCGGCGATGAACTGGCATCTCAGCTTGATCCCGAAGACTGGCACGAACTGATCACGCACCTGCGCCCATCTTTCGAATCGATCCTGACGCAATTCGGCGGCAGCGCAAAGTGGAGCGGGCACGCTCTTCAGGCCGTGTTTGGATTTCCGGTTGGGCACGAAGACGCGGCGCAGCGTGCGATCCGGGCAGGTCTTGCGCTGACCGAGCGCGTCAAGGGCCTGGCGAGCGATCTGCATGGAGCGCTGGCCAGGCCGCTTGACCTCATGGTCGGCATTCACACTTGTAATGTCTTGATCACTGCAGGCCGTGACGGCGAGGCCGAGATGTTCGGCGATGGCGAGGCAGTTGCCTCGCTTGCCCGGGACTCCGCGCCCGCTGGCGCGATCCTTGTTACCGAGGCTGTCAGCGAACTGACCGCTGGAGCGTTTCGCTTGCAGGCGTTTGAAGCTGCAAGCGCCGGTGGTGCGCTTTACGAAGTCCTGGGCTTGGCCGCAGCAAATGGCTCTACGCGCGGTTGGGCCAGCGGCGTGACCACCCGGTTTGTCGGACGCGACGACGAGCTGGCTCAGCTCCATAAGCGCTGGAAACGAGCAGTAGCCGGTGCAAGCCAGCATGTCCTGATCCGCGGTGAACCCGGGATCGGCAAGACCCGCCTGGTGGAGGAATTCCAAGCCGGGCTGACCGGCACCGAGCACTTTTGGATAACGCTGCACGGAGCGTCGATGTTTCCCAATACACCGTGGTACGCGCTCGAACAAATGCTCGGTCAATTCATCGAGGGCTCCGGTCAAGCGACGATTAACTCGCTTGAAAACCGGCTTGGAGATCTCGGTATTTCGCCTGCCCTGCGAACGATGCTGGCACCGCTGTTCGGCTTGAAGAACGATCAAAGCCAGCGCGATAGCAACCAGAATCTTGAACACGAACGCAACCAGCTGCTGGGCGGCCTTACTTCGGCAGTGTTCGAGTTGGCGCAGAACAGGCCCCTGGTGGTTCTGATCGACGATGTGCAGTGGATCGATCCATCGACGCTTGAGCTGGTGCAAATGCTGGTCGAACAGTCCGATGCCGACCGGCTGTTGGTGCTCGCGACCGCACGCCCCGAATTTCACCCGCCATGGTCTGAGCACGACCACCATCACCAGATCAACCTGGGTAGACTTGATCAGGATGAGGTTCGCGCTCTGGTCATAAACGCCATGGGCGACAACGATTTGCCGCAAGCGACAATCGAATCCCTGCTCGACCGCGCCGATGGCGTCCCGCTGTTCGCCGAAGAGCTCGCGCATATGCTTTCCGAAGGTGTCTCGGCCGGGCCAGACGGGACGTTACCGCCAACCCTGCAAGCCTTGCTCACGGCGCGGATGGACCGTCTCGGGCCTCCACGCGAACTCTTGCAGGTTGCCGCGATTCTCGGCCGAAGCTTTTCTCACGCTTTGTTCGCGGAGGTATCGGAGCGGCCCTTGCCCGAATTCGAAATCATGCTTGAGCAGCTGACCAGCGAGCAATTTCTGTTCGCGCGCGGGGCACCGCCTCTGGCAACCTATCGCTTCAAGCATGCTTTGGTGCAGGACGCCGCCTACGGCTCCTTACCGAAACGCGGGCAACGCGAGCTTCACGCCCGCGCCGCCCGGACAATCGTGGAGAAGTTTCCCGAAATCGCCGAGAGCCAGATCGAACTCCTGGCAACGCACTGGACCCGGGGCGGTGAACCTGCAGAAGCCGCGGCCGCCTGGCGCAAGGCGGGTGATTCAGCCTTTGTCCGGGCTGCATGCAAGGAAGCGGTCTCGCATTATCGCAACGGCCTTGCAGCCATCGCGCAGTTGCCCGAAAGCGTCTCCCGGGACGAAGCTGAACTGACCTTGTGGAGCGCACTCAACCGAGCGCTTCAACAAATGCTCGGATACTCGGATCCACAAACCGTCGAGGCGGCAAATCGGGCGATCGCGCTTGCCAAAAAGAGCGGAGTGCTCGCCAGAATCATGGTCGAGAACGCCCAGCTCTGGCGGGCGCGGATAAACACGGGAGACTATCGGGACGCCGACGCGATCGCCGAACAGGTGCTGCGGATGAGTGCGGAATCCGGCGAATCCGAACCGCCGCCGTGGGTGGCCTATTTCCATGCCAACGCCCGGGTACAGACCGACTTCTACGCCGGACGGATCAGTAAGTTCGAAACCGATTTTGCCGACCTGCGACTGTCTCTCAAAAACGAAAAGCTGAATCATTCGCCCACCGACGACGTTGTGTCGATCGGTGTATCCAGCCTGGCGGCATGGATGGCCGGGCGCTCCGACGAAGCCTCGAGGCGCGCTGAAGAAGCGATCGCCCTGGGCCGCAGCAGCGGGCACCCTTATGCGATCGCAGTTGCACACCACTTTGCCGGTACCCTTACGGCTTTCGAGGGTGATCGCGCAGGCACCCGCGAGCATGCGCAAAAAGCGCTGGAAGTTTGCGAGGAAAACGGCTTCGAATATATCAAATTGCTCGCTCGGGCGAAGCTTGGTTGGGCCAGCACGCGCGAAGAATCGGCCAATGAAGACATCGAAGCAATGCGTCTGTCATTGCAGAAAATGGTCGAAGCCAATGCCCTCGTCGGGATGATCATAAACATGAACCGCCTGGCGATCGCGCTCGAAGTCCATGGCCGCAATGACGAAGCGATGAGCGTTGTCGAAGCTGCGCTCACTACAAACCCCCAGGAACTTATTGCCCGGCCCCAAACCCTGGAAATCCGCGGTCGGCTCAAGTCGGCGCAGGGCGATCATGTGGGTGCCGCCGCAGATTATCGCGAAGCGATCGAGCAGGCCTCTGCAATGGGAGCAATCGCTCTGGAACTGTCCGCCGCGCTTCATTTGGCACGGCTGCTGGTCGGCCAAGGACTGCAGTTAGACGCGATCGCGGTTCTCGAAGCATCGCTTGGCCGCTGCGATCCAAGCACCAACACGCCCGACCTTCCTGCGGTCCGGGCCTATCTGGCCGAACTCCGGCAAGCGGGGCTCACAAACGTCGCGCCCACTTAACGTCGCGACAGTTCGCGCGTGTAGTCGACCAGCGCCAGCAAGGGCGCCGGATTGCTCGAATGCAGCTGGGCCTCCCATTTTGCATCGATGGCAATCTGATCGAGATGAAGATCGGCGGCCGGCAACTGCGCAATCATCGCGGCGGAGATTGCGTGCAGTTCTTCCTTTGCGGGGTCCGGCTTGCAGAACATCCGGCAAATCTCAGGATCCTGGATCGCCAGCGCCGCCGGCAGAGTCAGAATCCCGTCGCGCAAGTCCTCTTCACCGCCTCCGCCAAGCGAGGCCAGTCCCTTGACATCGCCGACATCGTCGCAGCCATGGTAAAGCATCCCGATCAACCGGCCGAATTTGCGCAAGCTCTCGTCGCGGGTGGCGAGACAGGCACAGGTTTCGAACATCGATCCGGTATCCTCACCGGCGATTCCTTCCCAATCGGTCACGCCGAGCGGTTGGCGCCGCAAGCGCCATTGGGCACACTCGGCCACTCCGAGGCGCTTCACCAGATCGGAAAAGAGGCGGATGTCGTGCGGATCTTCGGCCGAAAGGGTAAATCCATCGGCAGTGATGAAGCCCGAGGCCATCAGCGCCGGGAGCATCCCGAACTTGGTATGCAATGTGGGCTTTCCGCGCCGCTCATCCGATTGATCGAGGATGTCGTCGATAACCAGCGACATGTTGTGCATCATTTCGAGCACGGCAGCAGAGCGGATGATCGAGTCCGGGATCGGGTCCTTGCTGGTCGCGCGGAAGCAGCCAAAAATCGTCAGCGGACGGAAATACTTCGATCCGGCATCAAACTGCCATTCGAGCAGCGGCCGCATCTCGGGCGAAGTGGTGGCAATCCACTCGCGCAAGAACGTCTGCAATCGCTGTGTTTCTTCGACAAATCCAAGTCCTTCGACAATGCCAGCAGTAATCGTATCCAAACGCAATTCCTCCCCCTTTGGATTTGACCTGGACGGTCAGTGTTTGACCCGCCAGCGCCGGACATGGCGATCGCCTGGAGCGGCCCTGGCATCCGCTGCCGCCCCGGCCAGCGATTGCGCTAACCCGATTGCCCTGGCCAGAAAATTACCGATGGGCAGCGCAGAATCGGCATTTGGCGCCGCCTGTTCCTTGATCCGGCCATTGGTGAGATGTTCGATCGCGTAGTCGGCGCATTCGCCCAGCGTCATCAGAATTGCAGTGGGCAGACCAATAATCTTGTCTTTGGGTTCCCCGGGGGCGTTGGCCTGTTCATCAGGATTGATGGTCCCGCCTTCCCGTGCCGCCTTGGGTTTTCGCCGATCGACGCCGCTTGCGTTGTGGCCGCCACTTTCGTCATGCGGAATCAAACTGCGCGCAAGCCAGTAAGCGCCTTTGAGCCAGTCGATCGAAAACTGCATCGGCACCAGCAGCATGTAGTCCATCAGCAGATACTGATTGTTCTCGATCGCTGTTTCGCCAGGCTCCTTTCGATTGCGCGCCTCGTCCCACGCCACCTTCAGCAGAGCACCATAAGCGAAGGGCAGGAAGAACAGCTTGGCCGCCCGGAAACTGGCGGTGCTGTAGTCGGTATGGGGGACGCAGTGGATCGGCTTGCCGCGCAGGCCATGGCCGCCAAACCTGGCATCGGCCAATTGCACCGCCCGCGCCGCCTGAACCCCGCTAACCACCGCTCCTTCGACAGTCGCCATATCGACATCGGTCTGGACAAGATCGCCGGCAAAGGCGATTCTGGGCAGAAGATCGGGATAACAGGTGTGCGGTCGCCACGGCCAGCTGCCAACGTCGTTGAGATACAGCTTATGCTTGGCGTTGGCGCGGACAAAGGTCTTTTGCCAATCGATATCACTCTTCGGATCGCCCCAATGGCGGCCCGGGTTGAATGATCGGATGAACCCGGTCAGTTCCTTGATCATCAGCCAGCCCTGCTCATTGGTACTGGTTGAAGGCAGCGAGGATCCCTCCGAAGCAGCCACCACCAGGGCCGTGTTGCTGGCCGGACCAAAGTCGCTCCACAGCTGCGAAATATCAAGCACCGTCAGGCCATAGGCCGAGCCGGCAAGTCCGATGCTTTCAAGGGGGATATCGGGAAGCTTGCGCTTGAAATAGAGATCGAGCACCGGGATTGAAACAGCCGAAAGGCGCTGCAATTCGGCCAATTGGGGAGCGTGGTCGACTACGCTCTTGCCCGGCCGATCGATCCCCGGCGACATGACCACTTCGGAGAGCTTTTCAGCCGGAAGCGCCAGGATAGCATAGTCATAGGCCTGGGTTTTTGGATGTTCATCGGAACCGTGCGGACGTGAGAATACCAGGGGTTGCTCGTCGATCAGGCGCAGCTCGGTCACTTCCGTCTTGAGCCGGATATCGCAGCCAAGCCGGGTTAGTTGATCCTGGATCGGCGCAACCAGCTTCTCGCTCATGCTGCCTTTCATGAACCAGGCGAAGGGCGAATGATCGGGGAACTTGTAGGAGTGCCGCAGGAAGTTCTGATAGGTTGCCGCAGCGGTCTGCTCGCTCTGGATCGACCAGATCAGCGAAAGAATATAGTTTTCCATCCGTGCGACGGCTTCGGTTGCATAGCCGCGCGAATAGAGGAAGCCATTGACGTCGAGTTGCTGGAGCTGGTTCAACCCGCTGCGGTCGAAGGGATGGGCCACGAGGTCGAGTCCGTAAAAGCTCAGCAGAAAGATCTCCGCTGGCGACATCGCCTCTGATTTGAGGTTGGCAAAGATCGCATCGAGCGAAGTCGGATTGAGCAAGGTGCTGTACTTGTCCTCGCCCTTCTTGAGCATCTTGACGCCGTAACGTGCTTCGAAATTGGCGTCCCGGCTCAGGCCCAGTTCGTTCTCGAACAGCTCCCAGAAGTTGTCGTACCAACCGCAGAACATGTGCGGGTAGACATCGTGCTGGATATCATTGACCAGGGTTGACGATGTATTGCCGCCAAGGATTTCCGCCGCCTCGAACAGCGTCACCTTGAAACCCGCCTTGCACAGTCGCAGAGCAGAGGTCAGGCCCGCCAGGCCGCCCCCGATCACTGCCACAGTGGCGGTAGGCTGCCTTCCGTCCGGCCCTGCTCGCTTTGCCGCGAGGTCTGGCTTCGCTGCTGCCTTCTTCGCTTTCGAACCGCGCGGTTGCCGCGGTGCCTCGGTACCTGCCGACTTCATCATCCTGTCGCTCCTGATACCGCCAGTGGCCCACGTAACCTCGGATTTTCGCGCATAGTCAAGGAGGGACCGAGCTTTCCGATCGCGCTGGCAATGTCGCCCAGCCAGGCCATATGCCAAACCGGATCGTCACGCAGCGATGCGCGCCAACCACGCTGCCACGCCTGCATGTCGGTGCCCAGCCCGTCGGCCATGATCCCGCGTCCGGCGATGAGGTCGCTCAGCGCTCCGGCGCCGCCCCGGATCATGTGCTCGACGATGCTCTTCCAGACCTGTCCGATAGAAGCCAGCGGCTGCACATTGAGCCCGCCAAATGCCGTTCCGGCGATTTCGCCGAAGCTGCGTTCGCTCTGGGCCCGTTCGAAGCCCTGGCGGGTGGCGCGGAACCCGAATTCGGAAAAATGGCGGTTCCGCAGGATTGTGGCGGCAAAGCATAGATAGCGCATCGCCGGGTCGAAATACGCGCGAAAGTCGCGTTCGTAACCCGCAAGGTCGTGTACTTCGAAACGCCCCGCCTCGAGCGCCAGCGCGATCGTCCGCGACGCAATGATTGCCGATTCCATGCCCTGGGTGATGCCTTCGCCAGTCATCGGATCGACGAACCCGCCGGCATCGCCAACCAGCAGGCCACCATCGAAATGGTTGCGCGTAATGCCGCCATACATGTGGACCGCGCCACCGAGCGGTTTGCTCGCGATCCGGGCATTGGCACAACCGGGATGGCGGATGCGCAGCCGTTCCACCGCATCGCGAAAACTCTGCTGCATCGACATGCCAAAACGCTCACAGGTTTCGCTGAGCAGCCCGACGCCCATATTGGCCCGTCCACCGGCCATCGGGAACATCCAACCGTAACCGGGATAGTGATCTTCATCGAACCAGATCGTGGCTTCGCCCGCCTCGACCTCGATCCCTTCCAGGTACACCCGCTGCGAAACGCCCATGTGGCGACGGTCGGTCCGGCTAAGTCCTGCGCTGCGGGCAACCATCGACTGGACTCCGTCTGCACCGACAACGAGTGGTGCCGAGAGTTCGACAGCCGCGTCGTCTCGCGAAGCCGTCACGGTCATCATGCCATTGTGGCGGGTCACCGTTTTCGCGGCAGTGGCGCGGAATACTTTGGCTCCGCTCTCTTCAGCGCGATCGAGCAGGGCTGCATCAAGCTCGTGTCGGGGAATGATGTAGCCGTGCGGCGGCATGCCGTGGACCCCGTCATAATAGGGTATCTCGCCGTGGTAAGGCATGCGCGGCCCAAAATAGACCCGATTGCGGTTGATCGGCAACCGTCCGCCAAGCCCGAGCCGGTCGCTGCAGCCCATCGCTTCAAGGATACGCAGACCGGCCGGTTCGACAAAATCGCCGCACACCTTTTCCCGCGGGAATGTTGCGCGTTCAAGGACCGCTACCGCAATACCCCGGCTAGCAAGCGCCCAAGCCATAGCAGAACCAGCAGGACCACCCCCGACTACGATCACGTCAAACCGGCTCGCTGTCACCTATCCCCCCGTCGTGGTGCCCAAGCTGAGCAGTCTGAAACGCGGAACAGGGGCACGCAAGCGATATCTACGTAGGCTTGCGAAAGGCAGATGAACCGACCACCCCGCGGGCCTTACCCGCAATTTCCGCCCGGCTCTGCTCCGCTCGAGTGCGGTGTGGTAAGATGCTATGCTGAAACCCGGGAACACCTGAGCGGCAACTTGCTGACCAGAGCCGGACTAACCGGAAATTGCAATAGGCCGCTGCATGGGCAAGGCATGGATCGGCGTCTGCGAGGAAGGCGCGGCCATCGGCAAGCTGCTGCGCGAGAAGCGCAGCATGCGCCTTGGTCTGGGTGACGGCAAAAGGCGCGGGCACTTTCAAGACCGCAAGGTTGAACGGCTGACCGGACGAAAGCGGACCCATGCGGACATGAAATGGTAGCGGAGGAGGGACTCGAACCCCCGACACGCGGATTATGATTCCGCTGCTCTAACCAGCTGAGCTACTCCGCCATTCCAGACCGCGCCGCGAGCCAAGCTGCGGGGCAGGCGGCGCACATAGGGTGCACACTAGATGCGGTCAAGCGTGGTTGTGGCCGCGAAACTTCCACACGCCGACTTCCTGCCAGTGCGGTCCGAGGTAGAGGTGCAGCCCCAGCCCGGTGAAGCGGAATTCGCGGGTATCGAGCTGGCCGGAAAGCTCCGCCTGCAGCGCCTTTGCAGCCGCGCGCTCGACCTTGTTCTGGACGGTGATGTGCAGTTTCTTGCCGCCGCGATCCTGCGCAGTGAGCATGGCGTAGAACCTCTCGGCAATTTCCTCTCGGATGGTCAGCATTCCAGGACTGTGCAAGGCAATGGCAGTACCGCCGCCGAGGTCCATCAGGCCGCTCGTGCGGCACGGCGGCGGGGCATAGTCCGAGGCCAGACGCGCCAGCTCGCGCGGCAATTCAGCGCGCAGCGAGGGCGCGAAAGAGTGGAACAGGGTGACGTGCGCCTTGAGGTGATTGCGCTCGGGCGGGAAGTGCGCGGTGCGCAAGCGGTTGGCCCACGCGAACACATCGCCTGGCAGCTCGGCAGTGACGATGAACGGGGCCTTGTCCGGGGCATGGGTCATTGCGGTTGGCTAGACTGCGGTAGACGAATTTGCCAGCCTTGCCCCTTGCCTCGCGCAGCCCCCCGGCGCAGTCTGCGCACGGGGAGGATTACCGAGATGTCCAGAATGTTCGTGCGGATCAGCCTGTTGCCGCTGCTGCTTGGCGCTACCACACTCAGTGCCGGAACAATCGCGCCAGACCTGTCATCCAAGCCGGCCAGCAGCGCGACTGTCGGAGCGCAAAAGACCGTGTCGGTCACCCTCCCCACCGAGGACGGACGCGATGCAGATTTTGCCCAGCGCGGGTTCATCGCCACACGCGCCGATCCGGTGATCAGGAACGCGCAGGGCAAGCCGGTATGGAATACGGCGGCATACCAGTTCATCTCGGGCCCTGCTCCGGCCACTGTCAATCCTTCGCTGTGGCGCGAAATGGGCGTGCTCAAGACCAATGGCCTGTTCAAGGTCAGCGAGGGCGTGTGGCAAGTGCGCGGGTTCGATATTTCGAACATGACGATCATCGCGGGTAAGACCGGCTGGATCATCGTCGATCCGCTGACCGGGCGCGAGACTGCAGCCGCGGCGCTCGAGCTGGTCAACCTGCAGCTCGGCGCGCGCCCGGTGGTTGCGGTGATCTATAGCCACAGTCACGTCGATCACTTTGGCGGGGTTCGCGGGATCGTCAACGAGGCCGATGTGACCGCTGGCAAGGTAGCGATCATCGCCCCCGCCCGGTTCATGGAGGAGACCGCGTCCGAAAACGTCATGGCGGGCGCGGCGATGGGGCGGCGCGCGGGCTATCAGTTCGGCGTGGGACTTTCGCCCGGTCCGCAGGGTCAAATGGGTAGCGGTATCGGGCTTGGCGGTTCGGGTGGGGAAATCACCCTGATCGCCCCGACCAATACCATTTCGAAAACCGGTGAGACCCGCACGGTCGACGGCGTGCCGCTTGAATTTCAGATGGTTTCGGGGAGCGAGGCACCGAGCGAGCTCAACGTCTACGTGGCGGGCCCCAAGGTCTTCCTTTCGGCCGAGATGTCGACCTGTTCGCTCCACAACATCCTCACCCCGCGCGGGGCCAAGGTGCGCGATACCCATGCTTGGGCGGGTTACCTTGATGAGGCGCTGCAGCTTTATGGGCAGCGCTCGGACGTGGTGATTTCAAGCCATTGCTGGCCGCGTTTCGGGCAGAGCGAAGTCGCCTCGATGCTCGCCAGCCAGCGCGACAACTATCGTTACCTTCACGATCAGGCGGTGCGGCGGATGAACCAGGGCGAAACCATGGTCGAAATCGCCGAGGAGCTGGTCCAACCGCCCGAACTTTCGGCCCAGTGGTTCAACCACGGCTACTACGGTACCTACAGTCACAATTCGAAGGCGGTCTATCAGTTCTACCTCGGCTGGTACGACGCTGTTCCGGCCAACCTCAACCCGTGGCCGCCGGCGGTGCGCGCGCGCAAATATGTCGCGGCGATGGGCGGCGCGGTCAAGGTGATTGCCATGGCGAAGAAGGCGATGGCGGCGGGGGATTACCGCTGGTCATCGGACCTGCTCAACCAGCTGGTCTTCGCCGATCCTGCCAACCAGGCGGCGCGCGCGCTGCTCGCCGATAGCTATGAGCAGCAAGGCTATCAGGCTGAAAGCGCGATCTGGCGCAACCAGTTCCTGTCGGCCGCGCGCGATTTGCGGCAAGGTTACAAACCGAGCGGGGTCAACACCCAGAGCCAGGACATGATCGCTGCGGTGCCGACCCAACTGCTGATGGATTCGATGGCGACCCGGTATGATCCGGCCAGGCTGGCCACGCCGCTGGCGATCAATCTCGAACTGACCGACCGCAAGGAAACGGTCGGCATCGATGCCGGCAAGACGGTGCTGCTCGCCCGCGTCGGTTCGCCGAGCGCCAGCCCCAAAGTGACGCTCAAAGGGCCACGGCGATTGATCCTGGGCTTGTTGTTCCTGAAACTGCCCCTAGCTCAGATGCAGGCTGCCGGACTGGTGGTCGAAGGCGACCCTGCCGCCATTGCGTCCCTGCAGGCGGCGCTCGATCCCGTCCCGGGCGGCTTCACCATCGCCGAACCATAAGGAACAATCCGATGAAAATGCGCACCCTCGGCAAGTCCAGCCTCGAAGTCTCCGCACTGGGGCTCGGCTGCATGGGGATGAGCTGGGCATACGGCCCGGCCCCGGACAAGGCCGAGATGATCGCGCTGCTGCGCAAGGCGGTCGAACTGGGCGTGACCTTCTTCGACACCGCCGAAGTTTACGGTCCCTTCGCCAACGAGGAACTGCTCGGCGAGGCGCTTGAGCCGCTGCGCGACCGGGTGGTGATTGCCACCAAGTTCGGGTTCGATCTCACCGTCGATCGGAGCAAGGGGCCAGGCTTCAACAGCAAGCCCGACCATATCCGCGAGGTGGTCGATGCATCACTAAAGCGGCTGCGGACCGACCGGATCGACCTGCTTTACCAGCACCGGGTCGATCCCGATGTGCCGATGGAAGACGTCGCGGGCGCGGTGAAAGACCTGATCGCGGCGGGCAAGGTCAAGCACTTCGGCCTGTCCGAAGCTGGCACCGGATCGATCCGCAAGGCCCACGCGGTCCAGCCGGTGACCGCGCTGCAGAGCGAATATTCGCTGTGGCAGCGCGAACCCGAAGCCGAGATCCTGCCGCTGCTCGCCGAACTGGGCATTGGTTTCGTGCCCTACAGCCCGCTTGGTCGCGGCTTCCTGACCGGGGCGATCACTGCCGAGACCGAGTTCGCCAAGAACGACTTCCGCGCCAACCTGCCCCGGTTCCAGCAGGATGCGATGGAAGCCAACGCGAAGCTGGTCGAACTGATCCAGGGCATCGCCGCACAAGTCGATGCGAGCGCCGCGCAGGTCGCGCTTGCCTGGCTGCTCGCTCAGCGCGACTGGATCGTGCCGATCCCGGGGACGACCAAGCTCAGCCGCCTGCAGGAAAATCTCGCGGCGACCGATCTCACGCTGAGCACGGACCAACTCGCGCAAATCGACCAGGCCAGCAAGGCAGTTGAAATCGTCGGCGCGCGTTACTTGCCCGCGATGGAGGCCGCCACCGGCCGCTAGAAATCGCCCCGGTTCTTGCGGATTGTAAACCACTTCTCGGCATTGACCATGTGTTCTGCATAGGTCGCAGCGAAGACGTGTCCGCCGGTGCCGTCCGCCACCATGTATAGCGCATCGGTCTTGGCGGGATGCAGCACAGCGGTGATCGACAAGCGCCCCGGATTGGTAATCGGTCCCTTAGGTAGGCCGAATATTACGTATGTATTATAATCGTTTACCGCGTGAATATCGGATTCGCGAGGCCGTCTCCCCAGTGCCTTGCCTTTGGTGATCGGATAGATAAACGTCGGGTCGGCCTGGAGCTGCATGCCGGTGCGCAGGCGGTTCGAATAGAGCCCGGCGACCATCGGCCGCTCGCTGGGTTTGCCGGTCTCCTTCTCGACGATCGAGGCTAGCGCGACTGCCTCTTCGGGGGTCTTCACCACCGTGTCGGGTGAACGCTTGGCCCACTCTTCGGCCAGCGCGCGCTGCATTGCGGCCTGCATCCGCAGCAGGACCGCCTGGCGGCTTTCGCCCTTCTGGATCTCGTAGGTGTCGGGCAGGATCGATCCTTCGGCCGGCACCTCGATAGCGCCGGTCAGGCTCTGGTTGGCCAGCAACCGCTCGTAGACCATGACCGAAGGCATGCCTTCGGGAATGGTCACGAACCGGCGGAGAATTTCATCGCTGGCAATGATCCCGAGCACTGCGCGCATTGAGGCGTGAGCCGGCAGCTTGAATTCACCCGCCTTGATCGTCGAGCCCATGCCGAACACCCGCGCGCGCAGCTTGAACGCAGCGGACGAGCCGATCGCGCCTTCCTTCTCGAGCTTGTCGGCAACGCTCGACAGACTTGAGCCCTCAGGCACGACGAAGGCGGCATCGTGCTGCAGCGGCCCGCTCCACACCCAGCCAGCGCCAAGCCAGCCGAGCGCGGTAAGCACCAGCGCGGCCGCCGCCAGCAGCGGCATGCAGCCCCACCGGGTTCCCAGCATCAGTCTTCCACGGCCTTCACGATGACGCTGGCATTGGTCCCGCCGAACCCGAAACTGTTGTTGAGCGCGGCGCGCACCCGGCGCTTCCGGGCGGTGTGCGGCACCAGGTCGACCCCCTCGGTGCCCTCATCCGGATCATCCAGGTTGAGGGTCGGGGGCACGATCTGGTCGCGGATTGCAAGGATGCAGAAGATCGTCTCGACCGCGCCGGCCCCGCCGAGGAGGTGGCCGATGGCTGACTTGGTGCTGCTCATCGAGGCACCGCCCAGATCGTCTCCCAGCACGCGCTTGATCGCGGCCAGTTCGATCGTATCGGCCATGGTCGAGGTGCCGTGGGCGTTGACGTAATCGATATCGCCCGAACCCATCCCGGCCTTCTTGAGCGCCATCCGCATCGACAGCTCGGCGCCCTTGCCTTCAGGGTGCGGCGCGGTGACGTGGTAGGCATCGCCCGACAGGCCGTAGCCGACCACTTCGGCATAGATCTTCGCGCCGCGCGCCTTGGCGTGTTCGTACTCCTCGAGCACCACCACGCCTGCGCCTTCGCCCATCACGAACCCGTCGCGGCCCTTGTCATAGGGGCGGCTCGCCTGTTCGGGTCGGTCGTTGAAGCTGCAATTGAGCGCGCGGGCCTGGGCGAAACCAGCCACACCGAGCGGGTTGATCGTGCCTTCCGCCCCGCCCGCGAGCATGATGTCGGCATCGTCGTCGCGGATCATCCGCGCGGCATCGCCGATCGAGTGTGCGCCGGTCGAACAAGCGGTCACCACTGCATGGTTCGGCCCCATCAGCCCGTACTTGATCGAGACCTGGCCCGAGATCAGGTTGATCAGGCGGCCATGGACAAAGTGCGGGCTGACCCGGCCCGGTCCCTTTTCGTGAAGCACGATGGACTCGCTTTCGATCCCCGGCAGGCCCCCGATACCCGAACCGATCGAGCAGCCGGTGCGCGTCTTGAGCTCATCGTCCATTTCGGTAAGCCCGGCATCCTCGAGCGCCTGACCCGCGGCATCAATACCGTAAATGATAAACGGATCGACCTGACGCTGGACCTTGAAATCGACCCGCTTGTTGGGGTCGAAGCCATAGGGATGATCGGCCGGCTTGACCTCGCAAGCGATGGTGCACTTCTGGCCTTCGGTGTCGAACCGGGTGATCGGGCCTGCGCCGCTTTTCCCGGCGATCAGGTTGGCCCAAACGGTTTCGACATCGGCCCCCAGCGGGGTGACCAGGCCAAGCCCGGTGACGACTACACGGCGCATGCTTTTCTCCGCAAACTCAAATGCAACAGGCTCAGTCCCGTAAGGAACTGAGCCTGTCAAAGTCCCGCGCCGGGGTCAAACCGCTTTGCAATGCAAGCGTTCGATGCGGCGCAGGAATGCCTGCCAAAGGCGTGTCAGCCCTTATGCTCGTCGATGTACTTGATCGCGTCCGAGACGGTGCCGATCTTCTCGGCCGCGTCGTCGGGGATCTCGACGCCGAACTCTTCTTCGAAGGCCATCACCAGCTCAACGATATCGAGCGAATCGGCACCCAGATCGTCGATAAAGCTCGCGTCTTCGGTGACCTTGTCAGCTTCAACACCGAGGTGTTCGACAACGATCTTCTTAACCCGGTCGGCGGTGTCGCTCATGGTATATCCCTTCGTGAACGGCAGATTAAAAACGGTTGGACTTCGCCCTAGAGAACGGCGCGGGCGCTGGCAAGTGTGTGCACCGCATCAACAATGCGGGTGCGCGTAATAGTCACGCCTTGGGCGGCTCGACAACCTTGATATGCAGCTCGCGCAGTGCCTTGGGTTCGGGCATCGAGGGCGCGCCCA
>JANOAD010000131.1:0-9256 GCA_031410955.1 Novosphingobium sp.
GAAGAAACCGGTTTCGGCGGTGGAGACCAGCCGGATCTTGACGGTTGCGGGCTTCGCCATGGCGTATCCTGTAGCTTTCCGATTCGGGCCGAGACCCGCAAAAATAGGTGAGGCGGCATGCGCTGCCGCCCCTCAAGGACCGGCCCATTGCGGCAGAAGGGGGCCAAAGTCAAGCGCAAGGCTGGACGAAGCGCGCGTCGCGCTACTTCTCTTTTGCCTTGGCGGGTTCGTAATCGGCGATGGGCTTCAAGGCGGCGTAACTTTCCTTCGACGGTTCATGCCCCAGCGGCGGAAACTCGAAAGGCTCGTCGGGCAAGCTGGTATCGGGCAAGCGGTCGAGCAGATCGCGCAGCAAGGTCAGGCGGCCGCGGCGCTGGTCATTGAAGTCGACCAGCGTCCACGGCGCCGTGTTGGTATGCGTCACGGCCAGCATGGCCTCGCGCGCCTTGGTGTAGTCATCGTACTTCTGGCGGGCTGCGGTATCGATCGGCGACAGCTTCCAGCGCTTCAGCGGATCGTCGAGCCGCTCCTTGAAGCGCTCCTCCTGCTGCGCCTGATCGGTGCACAGCCAGTATTTGAACAACATGATGCCGTCATCGACCAGCAGCTTTTCAAACACTGGAACCTGCTTCAGGAACGCATCGACCTGCTTGTCGGTGGCATATCCCATCACCTTTTCCACCCCGGCGCGGTTATACCATGAGCGATCGAGCAGAACGATTTGCCCGGCGGAGGGCAGGTGCGCGATATAGCGCTGGAAATACCATTGGTTTTTTTCGCACTCGTCCGGCTTGCCCAAAGCAACCACCCGGCATTGGCGCGGGTTGAGCGGATCGGCGATCGCCCGGATCGATCCCCCCTTTCCGGCCGTATCTCGACCCTCGAACAGCACGACCACCCGCGCCCCGGTCTTGGCGACCCAGCGCGCCATCGCCACCAGTTCCTCTTCGAGCGGTTCGTAGAGTTCCGCGAATTTCTTCTTCTTGAGCTGCTTCATGTGCCGGTTGTGCGCCTGCTCGCACGGGCGCGCAAGCCGCACCATTGCCGCCCCTGTCCCGCGATGATATGGTTGCAGGTGAAACCATGTCTGACACCGCTGACCTCGCCGAAACCGACTTTACGCGCCTTCCCGATTTGGGTCACGGCGTGTTCACCGCACCGTTGCAGCGCCCCGCAGATGTTGGCGAGGACTGGCTCGAGCCGGCGCAGCGCGACTACACCGCGGATGAGGACGCGGTCTGGAATGAACTCTACGAGCGGCAGATGCAGGTACTCCCGGGGCGCGCCGCAAGCGCCTTCATGGCTGGCCTGCAGAAGCTGCATCTTGGCAACGGCGGGGTGCCGCGGTTCGACCGGCTCAGCGCGGAACTGGGCGCGCTGACGGGCTGGAGCGTCGTCCCGGTGCCGATGCTGATCCCCGATCACGTATTCTTCTGGCATCTCGCCAACCGGCGCTTTCCGGCAGGCAATTTCATCCGCAGCCGCGCGGAGTTCGACTACATCCAGGAACCCGACGTATTCCACGACGTGTTCGGCCACGTTCCGATGCTCGCTGACCCGGTCTATGCCGATTACATGCAGGAATACGGCCGCGCCGGGTGGAAGGCGATGCGCCACAACCGTTTGAAGTCGCTTGGCGCGCTCTATTGGTACACCGTCGAATTCGGGCTGATCCAGGAAGCGGACGGCCTGCGCGTCTATGGCGCGGGGATCCTCTCCGGGCCGACCGAGGCGGTCTACAGCCTTGAGGCGCAGAGCCCCAACCGGATCATGCTAAACGTCGACCGGGTGATGCGCACCGACTATGTGATCGACGATCTGCAGCCCAGCTATTTCGTGATCGAGAGCTTTGATCAGCTCTATCACGATACCGTCGATCGCGATTTCGATCGGCTCTATCGCTCGCTCAGCCCCGGCTTCACCTATGCCAACAGCGCGGTGATCGACATCGACGATGTGCTGCACCGGGGCACGCAGGAATATGCCCTGCGCGGTGGACGCGGGAGTGGCGCGAAGCCGGTGTGATCCCAAAGCAAAAGGCCGGCGACCCTTGCGGAGCGCCGGCCTCTCGCCGTTCAAAGAACTGCGCGGACTATTCCGGAGTTGCGTCCTTCTTGTCCGCGTTGTCTTCCATCTTGTCGGCCTTGGCATCGGCGGCGTCACGCACGCCTTCGGCCTTGTTCTTCATCGCGTCGACCTTCGCTCCGGGAGCGCCCGAAGCATCTGCGCCGGCGGCTTGTGCGTCGATCGCAGCGGCCGTGGCTTCACCCGATTCGCGCACCGCGTTGGCGGTGGCTTCGTCGGCATTTTCCTTCTTGCTGTCGCATGCGGCAAGACCCAGCGCGAGGGTCGAAGCCAGAAGGGCGGTCTTAAAAATGGATTTCATCAGGTGTTCCCCGTCATTGATCCCGCACACAAACGGTGCGGCAATTGACGCCGCTCCGCAATGGTTCGGCTGACGGTACAATGCTTTGTTCGAAAATTGGTTCCGTGCGGCGATCAGCGCAGCAGGAACCACAGCGCGGCGGTGCCGGCAAGGATGCGATAGAACGCAAAGGGCGTGAAGCCGGACCGGCTGACATAAGCGACGAAGCCCCGGATCACCGCGAGCGCGACTATGAACGAAACCACGAAGCCCACCGCGATGTGGCTCCAGCCGACCGGGCCGGTGCCCGCGGCAAGCTCGGCGCGGTACTGCCACAGCTCGAGCGTGGAGGCGCCCAGCATGGTCGGGATGGCGAGGAAGAAGCTGAATTCGGCCGCGGTGCGGCGTTCGATCCCCATCGCGAGCGCGCCCATGATCGTCGCGCCCGAGCGGCTCACTCCCGGAATCATCGCCAGGCATTGCAGCACACCCACCCCGAAGGCCTGGCGCAGCGGCAGCTGGCCCAGCCCCTG
The DNA here is from genome assembly GCA_031410955.1 of Novosphingobium sp. Taxonomy (GTDB): domain Bacteria; phylum Pseudomonadota; class Alphaproteobacteria; order Sphingomonadales; family Sphingomonadaceae; genus Novosphingobium. The sequence goes on from JANOAD010000131.1 coordinate 2,899, forward strand.
ATATTCGCCCTGCTTCGACCACCGCTCGACCGCGAGAATGGCTATGCCGCCCGCGATCAGTGCCCAGGCGACAATGGTCGGACTGCCGAGCATGACATCGATCTGGTGTTTGAGCATAAAGCCGAGCACCGCCGCAGGTATGAACGCGGCGAGCAGGTTGAGCACGAACCGGAAAGCCAGCGGCTCACGTCGCACCAGTCCCATCCCGACCGCCCAAAAGGTGCGCCAGTACTGCACGACCACCGCCAGGATCGCGCCCAATTGGATCACGACGTTGAAAACCGCCCAGGTCTTGGCGTCGTAGCCGAAGATCTCGGTGGCGAGGATCAGGTGCCCGGTCGAGGAGACCGGAATGAATTCGGTCAGCCCCTCGACGATGCCGAGCAGGACCGCGGTGAGCATCAGGTCCATCAGTCTACTCCCGCTGCCGCCAGCTTCTTGTCGTCGAACTGCAGCGAGGCAAGCCGGGCGTAGAGCCCCTTGGTCTTGATCAGCTGTTCGTGCGTCCCGCTTTCGACCATGCGGCCGCCATCCAGCACCACGATCCGGTCCGCGGCGCGCACCGTGGCGAGGCGGTGCGCGATGACCAGCGTGGTGCGGCCCCGCATCAGCTTGTCGAGCGCGTCCTGAACCAGCCGCTCGCTTTCGGCATCAAGCGCGCTGGTCGCTTCGTCGAGCAGCAGGATCGGTGCCTCGCGCAGCACCGCGCGGGCAATTGCGACGCGCTGGCGCTGCCCACCCGAGAGCCGCGCCCCGCCTTCGCCAAGGAAGGTGTCGAGCCCATCGGGCAGCGCGCGCAGGAAGGTTTCGGCATTGGCCGCGCGGGCGGCTTCCCAGATTGCCTCATCGCTGGCGTCCCAGTTGCCGTAGCGCAGGTTGTCGCGCGCCGAGGCGGCGAACAGCTGGCCTTCCTGCGGGACCAGCGCCATGCGGCGGCGAATCTCCGCGGGATCGACCGCCGTAAGCGGCACGCCATCGAGTTTGATCGTCCCGGCCTGCGGATCGTAGAACCGCTCGGCGAGCTGGAACAGCGTCGACTTGCCCGCGCCCGAGGGCCCGACGATGGCAACCGTTTCGCCGGGTTCGACCGTTAGCGAGAAATCGGCCAGCGCGGCGACTTCGAGCCGGGTGGGATAACGGAAGGTGACCCCTTCGAACGCCAACTTGCCCCGCGCCGGGCTGGGGAGCGCAAGCGGCCGCGCCGGAGTTGCAATCGCGGGCTTTTCGTTCAGCAGCTCATTAAGCCGCCCGGCCGCGCCGGCACCGCGCAGCAGATCGCCGTAAACCTCGGTCAAGGCACCGAACGACCCGGCGACGATCCCGCTGGTGATGACCATTTCGAAGATGGTCCCGCCCGAAATCGAGCCCTGCGCAACCTGGACCGCGCCCTCCCAGACCAGCAGCACGATCGATCCAAAGATCGCCACGATTGCCGTGGCCGTCATGATGGCGCGCAGGAAGATCCGCCGCCGTGCTGTTGCGAAAGTCGCTTCCACGGCCGAGCCGAACCGCTCGAGCTCGCGGCCCTCCTGGTTGAAGGCCTGGACGACCCGCATCCCACCGAGAACTTCCGAAACCAGGCTGCCAATATCGGCGACCCGGTCCTGACTGGTGCGCGAGACATTGCGCAGCCGCCGACCGAAAAAGGTCAAGGGCAGCACGACCAACGAAATTCCCAGCAAGAGCCCGCCGGTGAGCTTGGGCGCGAGGATGAACAGCCGCGCGATCCCGCCGACGCCCATGATGAAATTGCGCAGCGCCACCGAGACCGTAGTTCCGACCACCTGTTCGATCAGCGTGGTGTCCGAAGTCATCCGCGAGGAAATTTCGCTCGGGCTGTTTTCCTCGAAGAACGCGGGCGAAAGCCGCATCAGGTTGCTTTGAACCTTATAGCGAATGTCGGCGACGACGCGTTCGCCCAGCCACGAAACGTAATAGAACCGTATCGCCGTACCCAGTCCCAAGAGCGCTACGATTCCCAGTAGATAGCGGAACCAGCGCGCAATTTCCTCGGTGTTTCCGCCCTTGGCGAACCCCTTGTCGATGATCAGATGGAACCCTGCAGGGATCGCCAGCGTTGCCGCGGCGGTGATCGTCAGCGCGATCAGCGCGAAGGCCATCTGGCGCGGATACTTGGCGGTTTCGCGCGCGATCATGCGCAGCGGGCCAAGGCTGCGGGCCGGCTTGACGGGTGCTTCAGGCAGGGCTTGCGGCGCGGTTTGCGGAGCGATCTCTTCCGCGGCACCAAGGGGGACGGCAGTCATGGCGCAGCCCCTAGCACAAGTGCGCAGCGTCGTAAGCGGATAAGTATCGATTGCGCACCGGTGTTGCGCTGCGTCATTTTGTGCATTGCACAATCGGCAGTTGCGGGCCACCTTGAAGCCGAGCCAGCCAGACCAGACCGGCGCAGGAGTATCAGGTACGTGCTTTACACCGCTTACGAAATGCAGCGCTCGTGGATGAACATGGCCAGCACCTGGGCTTCGGTCGGCGCCGAGTGGCTCAACAATCCAATGCTCCCGTTTGGCTATACCGGAATGGGTCCGACGATGGCTTCAGCGCTCGAAGTCTTCGCGCACGCCAGCGCGCCTTACGGCAAACCGGCCTTCGATATCGAAAGCGTTAGTGTTGACGGCACCGAATACCCGGTGACCGAGGCGATCGTGCTGCATCGTCCGTTCGCCAACCTGCTGCGCTTTACCCACGCGGGCCTGCCCAAGGACGCACCGCGCCTGCTGGTGGTCGCACCGATGAGCGGGCATTTCGCCACGCTGTTGCGCGGCACCGTGGCGCGGATGGCCGAACGGCACGAAGTCTACGTCACCGACTGGGCCGACGCGCGCGAGGTGCCGCTAAGCGCGGGGGAATTCGATCTCGATGACTATATCGATTACCTGACCATGTTCCTCGAACACGTCGGCGCGGGCGCGCATATGCTCGCAGTGTGCCAGCCTTCGGTCCCGGCGCTGGCGGTGACCGCGATCATGGCCGCCGACAAGCACCCCTGCCGCCCCGCCTCGCTGACCATGATGGGCGGCCCGATCGACACCCGCGAGGCACCGACCGGCGTCAATGATCTCGCCATGCAGCGCCCCATCGAATGGTTTCGCCACACCGTGATCGCTACCGTGCCGCTGCAGTATACGGGGGCGGGACGCCGGGTCTATCCGGGGTTCCTGCAGCTTGCCGGGTTCATGAGCATGAACCTGGGCAATCACATGCAGAGCCACTACCAAATGTTCAAGCACCTGATCGCAGGCGACGACGACAGCGCCGATGCGAGCAAGGCGTTCTACGACGAATACCGCGCAGTGTGCGATCTCAACGCCGCCTATTACCTCCAGACGGTCGAGCACGTGTTCCAGAAGCACTCGCTGCCCAATGGCACTTTCGTGCACCGCGGCAAGCTCGTCGACCTGACCCGGATTCGCGATACTGCGCTGCTGGCGATCGAGGGCGAGCGCGACGACATTTCCGGGATCGGCCAGACCAAGGCCGCGCTGAAACTGACGACCGGCCTTGCCGCATCGCGCAAGCAGTACCTGCTCGCCCCCGAAGTGGGGCATTACGGCATCTTCAACGGCAGCCGCTGGCGCGAACAGATTGCGCCGGTGGTGGAAGAATGGATCACGCGGTTCGACCGCGCGCAGCTGAAAGTGGTGGCCTAGCCTATTCGGACGGCGGCAAGTCGCCCGGGGCGGGCCGAGGCACGGCCCACGGCTGCGAGCGCGCCCACAGCGCCTTCAGCACTCGCCGCGCCAGTGCCAGAAGCACGATCGCCAGCACCAGCAGGACCGCCGCGACGCCACCGGCCAGCGCCGGATGGGCGTAAGCGAGATAGAGCAAGCCGGTCGTCGCCGCATCCTCGGCGGTTGAAACGATCACATTGCTGAACGGTTCGGGACTGGCGTTGACCACCGCCCGCGCCCCGGCCTTGCCGCTGTGCGCGAGCAGCGAGGCTCCGCCGCCAAGGATGAAGGCGATTGCCTGTGCCGCCGGGTCGGATGGATCGACAATCGCCAGCGAGAGCAGCGCCCCGCCGACCGGACGGATCAGGGTGTGGACGGTGTCCCACAAGCTATCGAGCCACGGCACCTTGTCGGCGAAGAATTCCATGAAGGCGGCCGCCCCGGCTGCACCCATCACCCATGGACTGGCCAGCACGCGCAACGAAACGAGGTGTTCCGGCAGCGGGAACAGGCCAAAATGCATCGCGAAGCCGGTTGCCAGTACGCACAAATATAGCCGCCAGCCGGAAAGCAGACTGACGCTGGCCGCCACGCCCAAAATCTCGGCAATGCCTAACTGTCCGATCATCGGTCGCTGTCCCCTTCGCGATCCGTGGAGCAAGACAATGAGCGGTAATTGCCCCTATGGCAAGGCGGCCCCGGCCCTCAGCGCCGGTCCAGCGCGGGATCGAGGGTCTGCCCGGGATCGAGCTGCACGCCGAGCGAATTGAGGATCATCGACACCTGGGTGTACTGCCCGACGGTAAAGACGAGATCGGCGCGGCCGGTATCGCCCAGCTCGGCCAGATCCCGCCAGGTTCCATCGGTGATAAAATGATCGCGGACCAGTTCATCGCTGGCGCGCAGGATCGCGCGGTCGAGCGGCGACCAGTCGGGCGCGGTCGCCCCTGCCTTGATCCGTTCGACCTCTTCGCCGGTCAGCCCCGCAGCGATGCCAATCGGCACGTGCTGGGTCCATTCATAGCCCGCGCCGCAGAGATAGCCGACGCGCAGGATCGCCAGTTCACGCTCGCGCGGGGGCAGGCTGTTGCGCCGTGACAAAACATAGCCGCCCCAGCCGAGGAACGCGGTCAGCGCTTTGGGTAGCTGGGCCATGGTGCGGAAGATGTTGAGCACCCGGCCCTGGACCAGAAACGGTTCCAGGGCCGCGCGCTGCTCGTCGCTCAGCCGATCGAGATCGACCGGTGCAATCCGGGGTGCCGCAAGGCGCACTTAGAGGACTTCGAACAGCCCTGCCGCGCCCTGCCCGCCGCCGATGCACATGGTGACGACCACGTACCGGGCGCCGCGGCGCTTGCCTTCGATCAGCGCGTGGCCGGTGCAGCGCGCGCCGGTCATGCCGAACGGGTGACCGATCGAGATCGACCCGCCGTTGACGTTGAGCAGCTCGTCGGGGATGCCCAGCTTGTCGCGGCAGTACAGCACCTGCACCGCGAAGGCCTCGTTGAGTTCCCACAGGCCGATGTCGTCCATCTTGAGGCTGAAGCGCTCGAGCAGCTTGGGGATCGCGAAGACCGGGCCGATGCCCATTTCGTCGGGCTCGGTCCCGGCGACCGCCATGCCGACATAGCGGCCCAGCGGGGTGAGGCCGCGCTTCGCCGCGACCCCGGCTTCCATGACCACGCAGGCGGACGAACCGTCCGACAGCTGGCTGGCATTGCCGGCGGTGATCGAGCCGCCTTCGCCCATCACCGGCTTGAGGCTGGCGAGCGCTTCGAGTGTGGTGTCGGGGCGGTTGCAATCGTCCTTGGTTGCGGTGACCTCCTTGTAGGAGACTTCCTTGGTCTCCTTGTCGACCACCGCCATAGTGGCATCGCAAGCGACGATCTCATCGTCGAACTTGCCCGCGGCCTGCGCGGCGGCGGTGCGCTGCTGCGACTGGAGCGAATAGAGGTCTTGCGCCTCGCGGCTGATGCCATAGCGCTTGGCGACGACTTCGGCAGTGCCGATCATCGGCATGTAGATGTGCGGGTGCATCTCGAGCAGCTCGCGGTCGGGCTCGACGAACATTTTGCCTGCGCCCACCACCTTGGAGATGCTTTCGACCCCGCCCGCGACGCAGATGTCCATGTTGTCCACGATCACCTGCTTGGCCGCGGTGGCAATGGTCATCAGCCCCGACGAGCACTGGCGATCGATCGTCATCGCCGGAACGGTCACCGGCAGCCCCGCGCGCAGCGCGGCAAGGCGCGCGACGTTGCCGCCGGTCGAACCCTGCTGGACCGCGGTGCCCATCACCACATCGTCGATCTCGCCGCCGGCAAGACCGGCGCGCTCGACCGCGGCGCGGATCGAAAAGGCGCCGAGCGTGGCGCCGGTGGTGTTGTTGAAAGCGCCGCGCCCAGCCTTGGTCAGCGGCGTACGGGCGGTGGAAACGATGACTGCGTCACGCATAGAGAATTCCTTGAACTGTTGACTCCCCGCGAAGGCGGGGACCTCGGTCGGCTCGGCGCGACCATGCCTGACGTCCCCGCCTTCGCGGGGACTCATTTATCCGCAATCACACGAACAGCTGGGTGATCCACTCGGTGATCAGCGCCGGCTTTTCTTCGCCCTCGATCTCGATCGTGATCTCGTTGGTTTGCTGCCACTGGCCCGGGCGCTTTTCG